>CAMWKZ010000001.1 GCA_947174945.1 uncultured Prevotellaceae bacterium
GTATAGAAAGACTATTTTAGGGGCATTAATGTTGCTCATGATGCTGGTATCGTGTAAGTCACACTATGAGGTGGCTTTTGTTCAGCGCAGCCGTATTTTAGTGGACGCACGCTATGACGCAAATCCTGATGTACAGGCTGCTGAGTTCTTGAAACCGTATAAGCATATTGTAGATAGCGTTATGGGGCCTGTGGTGGGGCACTCAGCCAAGTACATGACAGCCCATCGCCCAGAGGGTACACTATCGAACTTGTTGGCCGACATTTTGGTGTGGGCGGCTAAGGATTATGGTGAGCGGCCCGATTTTGGAGTTTATAACATGGGAGGCGTGCGGGCCGATTTACCGAAAGGTGAGGTGACTTATGGTAATGTGCTTGACGTGGCTCCGTTTGAGAATAAAATTGCTTTTACCACGTTGTGTGGCGCCGATGTGCTGTCGCTTTTTGCTGAGATGGCCGCTGTCGGTGGTGAAGGAGTGAGCCATTCTGTTAAGATGGTTATTACGAAAGACGGTAAACTGGCGAGTGCCACTATCAATGGTGAGACCGTGGAACCACAGAAGGATTATCGGGTGGCAACGATTGACTACTTGTTGGGTGGTACGGACAAGATGACGACTTTTCTCAAAGGGCGTGATGTTAATTCGCCACAGGAAAAGGCGAACAACACACGCTTTATCATCATGAACTACTTCCGTGAGATGACTAAGCAGGGCAAGGAGGTGGACTCTGAGATAGAAGGAAGAATAACGATTACAGGCTCTGCCTTAAATTAAATATGGTAATGATGAAAACGAGTTTTATGCAGACAATAGCTTTTCAAGAAAGGAACCGTATGGATAGTGGAAGTTGGTTCTTTGTTTTTTATTTCTTGTTTTTTATTTTCACGTGTAGCCCCGTCGGAGCGAAGAAAAAGCAATTACTCATATTGCATACCAACGATACGCACTCAACTGTTCTTCCATTGAGTGCGCAGCTACCCGATACGATGAAGGCGGGGCGTGGCGGTTTCCTGCGTCGTATTGCTATGTTAAAAGAGGAACGCGAAAAGCATCCCGACTTGTTATATTTCGATTCTGGTGACTTTTGTCAAGGGTCAGCTTTCTTCACGATGTTTAAGGGTGATGTGGAGATTGGGTTGATGAACCTGATGGGCATTGACGCGGCTACTATTGGTAATCATGAGTTTGACTTTGGGCTGGAGAACATGGCACGAATGTTCCGTATGGCCCAGTTCCCTATAGTCTGTGCTAACTATGACTTTACAGGTACGGTATGTGAAGGACTGGTGAAACCTTACGTTATTATTAAGCGCAACGGATTGAAAATTGGTGTGTTCGGGGTGGCTCCAAAGATGAAAGGTCTGGTCAGCGACAAGAATTATGTGGGTGTAAAATACCTTGACCCTGCACAGGTGGCACAGGAAACGGCCACGCTGCTAAAGCAACAAGAGAAGTGCGACATGGTTATCTGTATCTCGCACCTCGGATGGAATAGCAACCGTGGTGAGGATGACCAATACACTATTGAGCGTTCACGCAACATCGACCTTGTGCTGGGTGGACATACACATACTTATTTCCAGCAATTAGAACATTGGAACAATATGGATGGTAAGCCCGTGCCTGTTGACCAAAATGGTAAATCGGCGATTTTTGTTGGTCGGTTGTTGGTTGACTTCAAATAAGCATTACTCGAAATAGAACGTTAGAACAAACATTTTGGATTGCGCGCTGCAAACACTGCCTGCATAGGCTTTTAGGTTAGCATCGCGCAATTCGTTGATATGGTTCTTATCCAGTACGTTGCCCAGTCCGAAGCAGAATTTCAGTTCGGGAATCAGTTTAAAGAAAGGCAAGTAAAAGTCGCATCCCATACCCACCTCCAGCATCGTGTTGTAGCGCTTGATACTTATCATCTCTTGGTCACTGCTGGTCAGGTTAAGCATAGGGTTGATGCCCGCCATGACGTAAGGGCGGTGATTGTTCCAACGCGGTGCGGCAAACTTGATGTCTAATGGCAATGACAGAAATGTATTCTTTAGGTCTTGCGTCTGTCGAATGTTTCGTCCCTGTGCGTCCTGCTGTTTCATATTCAGAAACGTTAGGTGCTTGGCACCGAAATGCAACGTGGGGGTGAAGCGCAGCGAGAAGTGTGTGCCCAGCCGCATCTCACTCAGTACACCTACGGAAAAGCCTGGGTCCCATTTGTCTGCATCGCACAGGATGTATTGCTCGGTCATATTTCCGTCGGCATCCTCCATCAGGTGTGGTCCTATGTTCTCCAGTTCCAAATCTTGCATGTGCATACCAACCAGTATGCCGAAGTGCAATGGGCGCAGGTCGATATATGGCTTGTTCTGCACGCGTCGGTCTGTTTGGGCTGTCACGTGCAAGGCAATAAGCCCTGTCAGTAGGAGCGTTACTAATCGTTTCATTTGTATTCTAATAACGTAAGACAGGTATGTATTATTATTTCGACTGCGTATAAATTGTGACAAGGGAACAAAAAAACTCTCATCGGAAATAGGTATTTATCAAAAATAATGCCTACCTTTGCATCACAATTAGTTAGTATTTATATTCATTCATTTAAATAGTAAAAGATTATGGCATACGTAATTGGTGACGACTGCATTGCATGTGGTACATGTATCGATGAGTGCCCCGCTGGAGCAATCTCTGAGGGCGACAAGTATTCAATCAACCCCGACACTTGCACGGAGTGCGGCACATGCGCTGACGTTTGTCCGTCAGAGGCTATCAGCCTTCCTTAAGGAATAAGCTGAGTTTATGTGGTTAATGCGAATGGGGCTCCCGAAAGGAGTCCCATTTTTGTGTATATGTCCATCTTCTTTTCCGTATTTAACGCTTCTTTTCCGATGCGTCATCCATAGGAAAGGCCAACCTCTTGCCCCTTAACCTTTAATTATTCTTAAATTCGTAAACAAATCGATTGTTATTTCAGGGGAAGTGAATATCTTTGCGATATCAAAGTGATATCAAAGATTAATGCGTTATGGAAACAAAAGAATTTAAGTTTAACGGGACGGTGTGGAATGGCTTTTTGATGCTGTTCTTGGTTTTGGCTCTGTTGGTGGTGTCGATTGTCGGTATTGTCTATGCTATTATTCAGTTGGAGGGTAGCGATGGCTGTTGCGGTGGTTGGCTGCTGGGTGGCAGCATTCTGCTGTTGGTGGCTGACATTGTAATGATGTGCAGTTTCTTGCGATTAGAACCTAATGAGGCGCGCGTTATTACGTGGTTTGGTAAATATAGCGGTACGTTTTCGGAAACGGGCTTTTATTGGATTAATCCTTTCTACAACACTAAGAATGTGAGTTTGCGTGCCCGTAATCTGGATGCTGAACCTATTAAGGTGAATGACAAGACGGGTAATCCTGTGATGATTGGACTGGTGCTGGTATGGAAGTTGAAGGACACGTACAAGGCATTGTTCGAGGTGGATACACAGACGATGGCGGCTGCGCCTAACACCATCGGTTCTGACACGAAGGGACTGATGAAAGCGCTGGAGCAGTTTGTCCGCGTGCAGAGCGATGCCGCCCTACGTCAGGTGGCTGGCCAGTATGCCTACGATGATGAGGATTCGAAGACGAATGAACCTACGTTGCGCTCCAGTGCTAATGAGATTAACGTACAGCTGGAACAGAAGTTAGACGAGCGGCTGGCACTGGCTGGTATTGAGGTGGTTGAGGCTCGCATCAACTATCTGGCCTATGCCCCAGAGATAGCAGCCGTCATGCTGCGCCGCCAGCAGGCTTCGGCTATCATTACGGCTCGCGAGAAGATTGTGGAGGGTGCCGTTTCGATGGTGAAGATGGCACTTGACAAACTTTCCAACGAGAACATTGTTGATTTGGACGACGACAAGAAGGCCGCTATGGTCAGCAATCTGCTCGTCGTGCTCTGTGGCGACGATGCTGCCCAGCCTGTAGTGAACACTGGCACATTGAACCATTAAGTCTTACTGCGTGTTATAAGTATTATTCAATGGCCGAGAAGACGACCAAAAGTTTTATTCTGCGCGTCGATGCTGACACCATGAGCGCAATAGAGGCTTGGGCTGCGGACGAGTTTCGCAGTACCAACGGCCAGTTGCAGTGGATTATCACCGAGGCACTGCGCAAGGCCCATCGGCTGCCGAAAAAGAAACGTACAACCCGTGAACAAGAATAACATTCATTTCCAAGTGCATCGTACCAAAGGGGGTACGATTGTTGAAGTGGTGAGCGGCCTGCTGGTGCTCATTTCCTTACTCCTCAGTTTCTTGTTGCTGAGCAAGTCTCCAGGGGATGGTGCAGCCCTGCTGATAAATACGCTAAGCGCAGGCCTTGGCGTTCTGCTCATACTGGCCCTTGCCTATTGCCCTACGACCTTCAATATACCTGACGATTCGCCGGCAGAGCTGTTTGCTGCCACCGTGCTTCTTCTGCGCATCACGGCCCTGTGGTTAGGGTTACTCACGTTGGGCATTACGCTTTGTACGTTCTTCAGTTTCAGCCCTGCGCTGTTTTCAGGCGTGTGGGGCTTGCTGTTTATACCCTTGCTGTGCTGGTACTTTCGCGCTTATATAAAGGCGAAGCGTATAACCTATGAACAAAAATAAGTTTGCTGACCCTGTGTTTCCTGTGTACATCATGATAGGACTACGCATATTCGTTTTCATACTTGGTGTGTTTTTCGATATTAGTCCTACGCTGGTTGGGGGCATGTGGGTCTTGGTGTTTGTGTTTTTTTCATGCTGGGGGTTTTATTGTATGAAAAGTAACCGTCATAACAACAAACCTATGAAAAAGAGATTATTTGAAACATTGGTGTCTGATATAATGGCAGACCCTTTTTTCTCGGACTACAAATTTAAGAAAAGCGACAATATGCTGTATCGTTGCGATGGTGGCAGTAGAATTTGTATCAAACTACCACATTGGCGCGATTACGGGGAGTGTAGAATACGTGTGTTATATGGACGCCGTTTTGAGATTCTTACAAGATGGTTTGAGAAATTTAGTTGTTTGACACTTCGAGACCAAAGGTCTAATGATAATGTTATTCATAGTAATACTTATTATGGTCTGGATGATGACATTTACTTTGATTATAATTTCTCTGATTACGATAAAAAGGTACGCAAGTTTATTCCAATGCTAAAGGAAAACCTGACAAACTTCTTAAAGAAGTATTCTACTTTAGAGGATTTTTACAACGTAGATGTTTTACCAGTAATAACGAATGATAAAGAACTTCCAGATGGTGGTGCTGAGTGGATATTCATTTATCTCACTCTGGGATTTCTTGTTGACAAAGACAACTATCCTACTCTAAAGAAAAAGATACTTGAGCGTGTTGAATGGATGCACGGCCGCAATGAACCCAATGTTGCACATTACTACGACAGGATGGATGAAATAATCTCATATATGGAAGAAAATGTGAGATTATAGCACTATTCAGCCTCCAGTATCTCCTTCGGGTTGCTCCAGTATCTCTTTCCACCTGCTTTAGTATCTGTTTACCCCAGTAAACAGATACTGTTTAATGTCGATGTAGATACTCGAGCAACCCGAAAGAGATACTGGAGGTTAAAGCAATGGTTAATAGCGCGTAAATAGCGGGTGATTTTAGTAGAAAATGCGGCGAAGGCTAATAGGCTTCGCGGTATTTGTTTTCGTCCTTGTCTTCCAGCATTGAGAGGTATGACTGGTATCGGCTTTGGGCGATGTAGTGGTCTTCTACAGCTTTCAGCACAGCACAGCCCGGCTCGTGGGTGTGGGTGCAGTCGCTGAAACGGCACTGCTTCGAAAACTCGAATATTTCCTTGAAGTAGCTGGTCAGTTCCTCGCGCTCCATGTCAAAAGTGCCGAAGCCTTTGATGCCCGGGGTGTCGATGAGCCAGCTTCTTTGAATGGGATGGTTGTCTGTAGGGAGGGGGAGCATCTCAGAGAAAGTGGTAGTGTGCATCCCCGTGTTGTGAGTATCGCTGATTTCTGCCGTGCGCTGGTTGGCTCCGGGCACGATGCGGTTGATGAGTGTCGACTTGCCCACACCGCTGTTGCCACTAAGCAGCGTGACCTTACCCTCCAGCAGGGGGCGCAGCTCGTCAACCCCTTGGCCTGTCTCGGCTGATATGATATGACACTCGTACCCGATGGTCTCGTATAGCTGTACCATCATTTGCTGGTAATGCTGCTCTTCCTTGGTGAGTACGTCCACCTTATTAAATATAAGGACGACGGGCACCCGGTAAGCCTCGGCAGATGCTAAGAAACGGTCGATAAACGTTGTCGAAGTCTCGGGCTTGCTGATGGTGACGAGCAGGAACGCCTGGTCGACATTGGCAGCGAGGATATGGCTTTGCTTCGATAGGTTGATGCTTTTGCGGATGATATAGTTGCGGCGGTCTTCTATCTCGGTGATGAAGCCGTCTTTGATTTCCACGCGGTCGCCCACTGCCACAGGGTTGGTCGAGCGAATGCCCCGCAGTCGGAAGTTCCCCTTTATCTTACAATCGGCAGTTAGCCCATCGTCCGTCAGGACGGTGTACCAACTGCCGGTATTCTTGATGACAAGTCCTTTCATGTAAGATTAAACCGTCATGATTTCCTTGTTCTTGGCCTCCATCAACTCATCGAGTTTCTTGATGTATTTGTCGTGAACCTTCTGCAATTCCTGTTCGGCATCCTTCTCGTTATCTTCGGACAGCCCGTCCTTGATGGCCTTCTTCAGCTTGTCCTTGATGTCAGCACGCACGTTGCGCACCTCCACCTTTGCCTTCTCAGCAATCTTATTGCACTGCTTCACCAAGTCGCGACGGCGCTCCTCGGTAGGCTGGGGGATGCCCAGACGGATAATCTCGCCATTGTTCTCAGGGGTGATACCCACGTCAGAGTCCATGATGGCCTTCTCGATGTCACGAATCTGCTTCTTGTCCCACGGCTTGATGGCAATGGTGCGGGCATCGGGTGTTGAGATGTTGGCAACTTGGTTGAGGGGAACTTTTGAGCCGTAAGACTCTACACGCACGCCATCCAGAATGGCTACGTTGGCGCGTCCGGCGCGAATGCGGTTCAGCTCCTCTTCGAGGAACATGGTAGCCATCTCCATGCGCTCTTCGGCAGCGGCTAATGTTTCTTTAACGTCTATCATATTTTCTTCAATGATTTAATTTCCTCCGACAAAGATACGGATAAGCCAGCAAAAAGCAAAATAAATTAGCATTTATTTTTTATTTTCATGATATTTGCGGGGGCACGGCCAGCATCCAGTTCGGCTTTCATAAAGTCCATGTCGGGTGCCACGTGCTCAAAGAACTGGTGATAGCCCGTGCAAAGGTAGTTCAGCCCGTACTCGCCATAGCGGTCGGCGGTGAAGCGGTTCTTGGGGCATTCCCCGTGACAGGCGAAAAGAAACTGGCACTCACGGCACTGGCGGGGCAGTGCTCCCTGCTTCATGCGCCCGAAGGTGCGTTGTCGTTCTCCGTAGAGCATACTGGTCAGCGACTGTTGTCGGATGTTTCCCAACCTAAATTCAGGAAAGACAAAGTGGTCGCAGGCATAAACATCGCCGTTAAACTCCATGACGGCAGCATGGCCACACATAGCCGACAGGGAACAGATGCCGGGTGCTACACCTGCCCAGTTGGCCAGCGTAGCGTCGAAAGTCTGCACGAAGATTTCGCCTACGTCCTGTTTGACCCATTCGTCGTATAGCGTGCAAAGGAAACGCCCCCACTGCTGGGGAGATACGGAGAAGTCGGTCACCACTCCGTCCTGTCGCTCTACAATAGGGGTAAACTGTAAATACTGGCAGCCTATGTCGCGGAAGAAACGGTAGAACTCCAGCGGATGGTCGGCATTGTAGCTGTTGACCACCGCCATCGCGTTCCATTCCACCCCGTGCTTCTGCAGCAGTTGGATGCCCCGCATGACATCGTGCCATGACGGGCCACCGTTGCGGCTCCTACGATAGCGGTCGTGAAACACTTGCAGGCCGTCAATGGAAATGCCTATCAGGAAGTGGTTCTCCCGAAAGAACTCGCACCATTCGTCCGTCAACAGGGTGCCGTTGGTCTGTAGGCAGTTGTCTATCTGCCGACCGCGTGCATAACGGCGTTGCAGCGCCAATGCCCGTTGGTAAAAGCTGATGGGGCGAAGCAGCGTCTCGCCCCCGTGCCATGTGAACAGCACTTGCGGCATGGTCTGTGCCTCAAGATACTGGCGGGTGAACTCCTCCAGCAGCTCGTCGCTCAATAGTGGCCGTTGTTCCGCAGGGTATAGCTCCCGTTTCTCCAGATAGTAGCAGTAGCGGCATGACAGGTTACACAACGCTCCGGCGGGCTTCAGCATCACGTAGAGCGGTTTCCCGAAAGGCGCTATGGTGCTCATTTCTTGAGGTTGTCTTCAGGAATAGGGTAGTTGACCGACGGGGTGCGCATCTTGCGCATCATCTTGTCCAGCTCCTTCACCATCTTGGGATGCTCCGCAGCCAAGTTAGTCGCCTCGGCAGGGTCTTCGCTGATGTGGTATAGCTCCAGCGGAGCCCCCTTCTTGACCGTCACGCATTTCCATTCGCCGTGGCGTATGGCCCGCTGTTTGCCGGGAAATTCCCAGTACAGGTATCGGTCGTCGGTGTTGATGTCCTTGCCAAAGAACAAGGGCGATATGTCCATGCCGTTGGTGTCTGCCGGCACGGCGTTGCTGCTTCCTGCCAGTTGTGCCAGTGTCGGCATGAAGTCGGGAAAGTAGACGATGTTGGAGATTTGGCGTGCTGGCACCCGTCCGGGCTGGTTGACAATCAAGGGCACCTTGATGCCTCCCTCGTACAACTGACCCTTGCGCCCCTTTAGTCCGGCTCCGCAGTTCAGCTCTTTCAGGGGAGCCATCACAGCCGCCCCGTTGTCAGAGGCAAAGATAATCAGCGTGTTCTCGCGCAGTCCAAGGTTGTCGAGCGTGCCCAACAGTCGGCCAATGTTATAGTCCATGTGGGTCACCAGTGCGGCGTAGCGCTTGGTGTTCATCGACCATTCGCCGTGCTCGTCGTACCATGACGTGTCGTCGATGTTGTACGGTTCGTGGGGGGCATCGTAGCCCAGAAACAAGAAGAAAGGGTTGTTCTTGTTACGGTGTATGAAGGCGATGGCATCGTCGGTGGATATTTCCGTGTTGTGCCGCACGTGGGCATCGTGCTCGTTCTCCTTGATATGGATGAGGCTGTCGCCCCACAGGCGGTAGTAGGGATAATAGTAAGGCGAGTTGGAATGTACGGTGGAGATAGTCCATCCGTAGAACTCGTCAAATCCGCGGTGGTTGGGAGCTGAGCCCGGGTCGTAGCCGTCCAGATGCCACTTGTTTACCAGACACGTCCTGTAGCCCGCCTTGCCCATCACGGTTCCTAAGGTGATGTCCTCGGCCAGCAGGTTGGCGCGCCGCACGATGGTCGTGTCGCCACGCGGGTTAATCTTTAGTCCCGTCATGCCACCAGCGTAGCACTGGTTATCGCGAATGCGCGTGTTGCCCGAGTTCTTGCCCGTCATCAGCGAACAGCGCGATGGCGAACTGATGCCGCTGCCCGCATACGCCTGTGTGAAGCTGGTACCCGTTGCTGCCAGTCGGTCGATGTTAGGGGTCTGGATGTATTGGTTGCCGTAGCAGGCCAGGTCGCCATAGCCCATGTCGTCGGCCAGAATAAAGATAATGTTAGGCCGCTCTGGGGTGGCTTGTTGCTTAGGCTCGTCGGTTGCCTGTGCCTGTTGTGCCAGCAGCGTGCTGACAGTCAGTAGCAGATTCTTTCCGTAATTCATGATTTGATGCGATTAGTCAGTTGCAAAAATACGAAAAATAATCGAAAGGCAATGCCCCGAACGGCAAAATATTTACCGCTATACCTTATATATAATAAGGGCTGTGGGGCGGAATACCATGATTGTGGTATGCAGAATGCCGTGTTTGTGCTATTTCGGGTGTCGGGATTTCGGCGTACCTTTGCAGCGTGGAATTAGAAAACAAAGTAATAAACAATAAAAACAAGACGATTATGAACAACAAAAAACTACACTTCGAGACTTTGCAACTGCACGTAGGACAGGAACAGCCCGACCCCGCAACGGATGCACGTGCCGTGCCCATCTACCAGACGACCAGCTATGTATTCCGCAACTCACAGCACGCTGCCGACCGCTTCGGACTGCGCGATGCCGGCAACATCTATGGCCGACTGACCAACTCGACGCAGGGCGTGTTTGAAGACCGCGTGGCCGCCTTGGAGGGTGGTGTGGCCGGTCTGGCCGTGGCCAGTGGTGCCGCTGCCGTCACCTACGCGCTGCAGAACATCGTGCAGGCAGGCGACCACATTGTGGCAGCCGACAACCTCTATGGTGGGTCGTTTAACCTGATAACCCACACGCTGGCCACTCAGGGCATTACCAATACCATTGTCAACGTAAGCGACCTTGCAGCCGTCGAGGCAGCCATCCAGCCGAACACGAAGGTGGTCTATGCCGAGACCTTTGGCAATCCGAACAGCGACGTGACAGACATTGACGCGCTGGCAGAGGTGGCGCACAGGCACAACATTCCCCTGATTATCGACAACACCTTTGGCACGCCCTACCTGATTCGGCCTATTGAGCACGGTGCCGACGTGGTGGTTCACTCGGCCACCAAGTTTATTGGCGGTCACGGCTCGTCGCTGGGTGGCGTGATTGTCGACGGCGGCCAGTTTGACTGGAAGAAGAACGCCGACAAGTTCCCCACACTGGGTAAGCCCGACCCATCGTATCACGGTGCCGTGTTTGCCGACGTGGCAGGGGCAGCCGCTTTCGTCACCCGCATTCGTGCCGTCATCCTGCGTGACACGGGCGCAGCCATTTCCCCGTTCAATGCCTTCATCCTGCTGCAAGGGCTGGAGACGCTGAGCCTGCGCGTGGAGCGTCATGTGGAGAATGCCTTGAAGGTGGTCGACTTCTTGCAACAGCACCCGAAGGTGGCCAAGGTGAACCACCCCGCCGTGGCTTCGCACCCCGACCACGAGCTGTACAAGAAGCTCTATCCCAACGGTGCCGGCTCTATCTTCACCATTGAAATCAAGGGTGGCGAGCAGGAGGCATGGAAGTTTATCGACTCGCTGGAGATATTCTCACTGCTGGCCAACGTGGCCGACGTGAAGAGCTTGGTCATCCACCCGTACACCACCACCCACTCGCAGATGACACCAGAGGAGCTTGCCCAGCAGCATATCACGCCCAGTACCATCCGCCTGTCTATCGGCACGGAGCACATCGACGATATTATAGACGACCTCCGTCAGGCATTCGAGAAGATTTAAACCGTAAACAGTCAAATAGAAGATTAGCTTTATGTCAAAGATTGCAACACAGTTGACCGACCTTATCGGCAACACCCCGTTACTCCAATTAGATAAGTTTTCTGCCGAGAAGGGACTTCAGACACCCATCATAGCAAAGGTAGAGTTCTTCAACCCCGGCGGCAGCGTGAAAGACCGCATCGCCCTGGCCATGATAGAGGATGCCGAGCAGAAGGGACTGCTGAAGCCCGGAGCCACCATCATCGAGCCTACCAGTGGCAATACTGGTGTCGGACTGGCACTGGTGTCAGCCGTCAAGGGCTACAAGCTCATCCTGACCATGCCCGAAACCATGAGCGTGGAGCGCCGCAATCTGGTGAAGGCATACGGTGCCGAAGTGCGCCTGACCAGTGGCAAGGACGGCATGGCAGGTGCCATTCGTGCTGCCGAGGAGCTGCGCGACTCGATTCCGGGCAGCATCATCCTGCAACAGTTTGAGAACCCCGCCAACCCCGCCAAGCACTACGCCACGACAGCCGTCGAGGTGTGGAACGACACCGACGGACAGGTTGACATCTTTGTGGCCGGCGTGGGCACGGGTGGCACGGTGTCGGGCATCGGCAAGTATCTGAAGGAGAAGAACCCCAACGTGAAGATTGTAGCCGTAGAGCCTACCTCGTCGGCTGTGCTCAACGGTCAGCCCAGTGGCCCGCATAAGATTCAGGGCATCGGTGCCGGCTTTATCCCCAAGACGTATAACGCCGACGTGATTGACGAGGTATTCGACGTGGAGAACGATGCCGCCATTCGCACGGGTCGCGAACTGGCCCAGCAGGAGGGATTGCTTGTAGGCATTTCTTCAGGTGCAGCCGCCTTTGCCGCCGCCGAACTGGCCAAGCGACCCGAGAATGCGGGCAAGAAGATTGTCGTCCTGTTGCCTGACACGGGCGAGCGTTATCTTTCAACAGTTCTGTACGCTTTTGAGGAATATCCCCTGTAAGCAAAACGACAGGTAAATCCGCTCTCTGGGAAAGAACCGTTCTTACCCGTGGAAAGAACCGTTCTTTCCGAGGGTAAGACCCGTTCCTTCCAAAAGTAGGGACGGGTCTTACGCTATTTAGTATGCTATCGTAGGGGTAAAATGAAAGGAGTTACGTCATCCGTAACTCCTTTTCTTCACGTGTAGCGGGAGGGGGACCCGAACCCTCGACCTCCGGATTATGAATCCGACGCTCTAACCAGCTGAGCTACCCCGCCTTGTTCGTTTGTAAGCGGGTGCAAAGGTAATACTTTTTTTCGTACTTCCAAAATTTTTCACGGAAAAAACTTTTCCGTTCCATCATTTTTATGTATTTTTGCGCTGTGATAGATGCACAAGACTAACTAAACCTGAAACGAATAGCAATGAGGAAGCTCACAATTGAATACCCCCTTTCGGCCAAATCGCCGAAAATCGTATGGGACATGATTAGCAATGCCGCCGGCCTGCAGAAGTGGCTGGCCGACAAGGTGACGCAAGAGGGCGACACGATGACGTTCACGTGGGGACACCCGTGGACGGAGCGCGACACCAAGCAGTCGCGCATACTGGAAATAGCAAAATACGACCATATCCGACTGCTGTGGGACTACCACGAGGACACCCCCGATGCCTTCTGGGAGCTGCGCATCGAGGAAAGCGACCTGACGGGCCAGCTGAGCCTGCTCATCACCGACTATGCTGCCGACGACGATGAGGAGGAAGACCTGCGCGGCATCTGGGCTGACAATCTGGACAGACTGCACCGCGCCAGCGGGTTATGAATAACCGACGGTTGACGAAAAGCCCGTGATGGTTTTGGGGCTGTTTTGGCTTGGGACGGCAAAAATTATCAGTTATCAATTGCCGATGATCAATTTTCTTTGTACCTTTGTGGCCGATTTATGTTCCGCATTAAGAAATTAGACATATTCGTCGCCAAGCAGTTCGGACTGTTGTTTTTCGCAACGTTCTTCATCTGCCAGTTCGTGCTGATGATGCAGTTCCTGTGGCGGTATGTCGACGAGCTGATAGGCAAGGGTCTGTCGGTGGAGGTGCTGGCACAGTTCTTCTGGTACATGGGACTGATGCTCATGCCGCAGGCGTTCCCGCTGGCCATCCTGCTTTCCTCGCTGATAGCCTTTGGCAATCTGGGCGAGAGCTCGGAGCTGACGGCCATCAAGGCGGCGGGCATCTCGCTGTTTCAGGCCATGCGCTCGCTAATCGTCATCGTTATTGCCATTGCGTGCCTCTCCTTTTACTTTCAGGAGGTCATCGGGCCACGCTCTTTCATATCGTTTCAGCAGTTGTTGCTCTCCATGAGACAGAAGAACCCCGAGGTGGAAATACCCGAGGGCATCTTCTACGACGGCATTCCCAACTCCAACCTTTATGTACAGAAGAAGGATATGCAGACGGGTATGCTCTACGGCATCATGATTTACCGCATGAACGGAGGCTATGAGGACGCTGCCGTCATTCTGGCCGACTCGGGGCGCATACAGGCAACGGCTGAGAAGAAGCACCTGCTGTTGACGCTGTACAGCGGTGAATGGTTCGAGAATATGCGGCAGTCGGGACTGAACGTGTCGGCCAGCATCCCTTACCGACGGGAGACTTTCTCGACGAAGGCCATACTGCTTGACTTCGACGGTGACTTCAACATGGCTGAGGCTGGTGGCATTGCTTCCGATGCCCGCTCGAAGGGACTTAGCAAGATTCTGCACGACTTGGACTCTATCCACGAGTTTAACGACTCGGTGGGGCACGCATACTTCCGTGAGGCAAAGAACTTCGGCTTCCGCGTTCCAATGCTTAGCAAGGCCGATTCGCTGAAGGCCGTTCAGGAGGTGGCCAAGCAGACAACGAACTTCGACTCGCTGTACCTGAAGCTGACGGGTGAGCAGAAGCAGACGGCCATAAGGCAGGCGGCCAGCGATGCCCAGATGACGGCCAGCAGTCTGGAGTATAAGTCGGAATACTCATTCTATCTGAACCGTGAGGAGCGTATGCACCGCATGGAGGCTATCAACAAGTTTACACTGTCGCTGTCGTGCCTTATCTTCTTCTTCATCGGAGCTCCGCTGGGAGCTATCATCCGCAAGGGTGGACTGGGTGTGCCGGTTATCATTTCCGTGTTGGTGTTCATCATCTTCTACATTCTTGACAGCACAGGCATGAAGATGGCTCGCGACGACAACTGGACGGTGTGGTTTGGCAAGTTGCTGGGTACGGCTGTGCTCTCGCCACTGGCCGTGTTCTTCACCTACAAGGCCAATAACGATTCGGTGGTGTTCAACGTCGACCTGTACAAGGGGCTGGCCATGAAGGCTTTGGGACTGCGTGCCAAGCGTCATATCACCCGTAAGGAGGTCATCATCGAGGCTCCCAAATACTTGGCTGATGCCGAAATGCTGGAGGATGTCAGCCTGAAGGTCACCCGCTATTCCGAGGAGCACAAGCTGCTGCGCTGGCCTAACCCCGTCAAGGTGTTCTTCCGCTCCGGCGACGACCATGAGGTAGAACAGATTAACGATGTGCTGGAGATGGCTATCGAGAACCTCTCATATACGACGGATAAGCTCGTGCTGATGAGGCTGAACCAATATCCCATCATTGCTACTCATGCCCATACGCGCCCCTTCCAGCGCAAGTGGCTGAACATATTGCTCGGCCTGTGCGTGCCTGCGGGCATCTTCTTCTACTTCAGGATGCTTCGCTTCCGCTTCCGTTTGTACAAGGACTTGCAGACCGTCATCCGCACCAACGAGGTGCTTATCCCGAGGGTCATGGAGCTGGGAGGCTTACAAGGGGGCAACAAGACAACTATATAATATATATAATAAGGTATAAGGAAACACGATATGGAATCATTCAAGCTCAATACGATTGAAGAGGCACTGGCCGATTTCAAGGCCGGAAAGTTTGTCGTTGTCGTTGACGACGAAGACCGTGAGAACGAAGGCGACCTGATATGTGCTGCCGAAAAGATTACGCCGGAGATGGTGAACTTCATGCTGAAGAACGCCCGCGGTGTGCTTTGTGCGCCCGTCACTATTAGCCGTGCGCAAGAGCTGGACTTGCCCCATCAGGTGCAGGACAACACGTCGCTGCTGGGCACTCCCTTCACGGTCACTATCGACAAAATAGAAGGGTGTACCACTGGCGTGTCGGCTCACGACCGTGCTGCCACCATTCGCGCACTGGCTGACCCTGCCTCTACGGCCAAGACCTTCGGTCGCCCCGGCCATATTAACCCGTTGTATGCTCAGGACAATGGTGTGCTGCGCCGCTCTGGCCACACTGAGGCTGCCATCGACCTTTGCAAGCTCACGGGGCTTTACCCTGCGGGTGCCTTGATTGAAATCATGAACGATGACGGCACGATGGCTCGTATGCCACAGCTGTTTGCGTTTGCCCAGAAGCACGACCTGAAACTCATCACCGTCAAGGACATGATATCCTATCGGCTCAAGAAAGAGAGCTTGGTGGAAAAGGGCGAGGAAGTGGATATGCCGACGGAATACGGTCATTTCCGACTGATTCCCTTCCGTCAGAAGAGCAACGGACTGGAGCACATGGCGCTTATCAAGGGCGAATGGAAGGAGGACGAGCCTGTGCTGGTGCGTGTCCACTCATCGTGTATGACGGGCGACATCCTTGGTTCTAAGCGATGCGACTGTGGTGAGCAGCTGCACAAGGCCATGCAGATGATAGAGCAGGAGGGCCGTGGCGTTATCGTCTATATGCAGCAAGAGGGGCGCGGCATCGGTCTTATGAACAAGATAGCGGCCTATAAGCTGCAGGAAGAAGGGCTGGATACCATCGACGCTAACATTCATTTGGGCTTTAAACCCGACGAGCGCGACTACGGCTGCGGGGCGCAGATTCTGCGGCAGCTGGGTGTTCAAAAGATGCGCCTCATGACCAACAATCCCGTTAAGCGCGTCGGACTGGAGGGCTATGGCCTGGAAATCGTGGAAAACGTGCCGATAGAGATTATGCCCAACGAGTACAATCTGCGCTATTTACAGACGAAAAAAGACCGTATGGGCCACACCTTGCACCTGAAATAAGGCAGAAAGTAAGTTTTTTCGCCCCCTGAAAGCAAAAAACGCTACTTTTCTTTCGCCAAGAAGAATAAAATGATTACTTTTGCAACAAAACATTATACGACCACTACAAAGTATGGCACAATTATCTGACCGTTTACAAAGACTGGCACCGTCTGCAACGCTGGCCATGTCGCAAAAGAGCTCTGAGATGAAGGCTCAAGGCATTGATGTTATTAACATGAGTGTGGGAGAGCCTGACTTTAACACCCCAGACCACATTAAGGAAGCTGCCAAGCAGGCCGTAGACGACAACTACTCACGCTATTCTCCCGTGCCGGGCTACATGGATTTGCGTGAGGCAATTGTTGCTAAGTTGAAGAAAGAGAATCAGCTCGATTATACGCCTTCGGAGATTTTGGTGTCAAACGGCGCCAAACAGAGTGTATGTAATACCGTCATGGCACTCATCAATCCGGGTGATGAGGTTATTATTCCTGCTCCCTACTGGGTTAGCTATCCGCAGATGGTTAAGCTGGCAGGCGGTACTCCCGTTATCGTGGAAGCTGGTTTCGACCAGAATTTCAAGATGACACCTGCCCAGTTGGAGGCTGCTATTACGCCAAAGACACGTTTGTTGATTCTTTGTTCGCCCAGCAATCCTACTGGTAGCGTTTACTCCAAGGCTGAACTGGAAGGACTGGCCAAGGTCATTCTCAGCCATGACGACCTGTTTGTCTTGGCTGACGAAATCTATGAACATATTAACTATATTGGCAAGCATGAGAGCATTGCCCAGTTTGCAGGCATGAAAGAGCGTGCTATCATCGTCAACGGTGTCAGCAAGGCTTATGCCATGACAGGCTGGCGCATCGGCTATATTGCTGCTCCGGAATGGCTCGTCAAGGGGTGCAATAAGTTGCAGGGACAGTACACCAGTGGCCCGTGCTCTGTTAGCCAAAAGGCTGCCGAACTTGCTTATACAGCCAGCCAGGATTGCGTGGAGGAGATGCGCCAAGCATTTGAGCGTCGTCGCGACTTGATTGTTAAGCTGGCTAAGGATATTCCCGGGCTGGAGGTGAATGTGCCTGAAGGAGCTTTCTACTTGTTCCCCAAGTGCAGCAGCTTCTATGGAAAGGTAACACCCGATGGCTTGACGATAGAAAACAGCAGCGATTTAGCGATGTATCTGCTGGAAAAAGGACACGTGGCAACCGTCGGTGGTGATGCTTTCGGTGACCCAGATTGCTTCCGAATGAGTTACGCCACCAGTGACGAGAATATTGTCGAGGCAATGCGCCGCATTAAGGAGGCACTGGCCGCCCTTCATTAAAAATTTGAGAAATATCAAGTTAAAAGTTCTTAATTAGGCGGTTAGTACGCCCTAAATTGTTATCTTTGCCGAAAGATACGTGTAAGAAACATATAAAAACTAATTCATTTAATAACTAAAAAATTAAACAAATTTTATGGCAACAACAACAAAGGCTGCAGCCCCAGCCAAAAAGAATTCGGGCTTCCCTGGTATTAAAGCTGCATGGATTATCCTCGTTATTTGCGCTTGCTTAGGTTATGGTGTATGGTATTTCGTAATGGGTGATCCCGACAACTTCATCGGTGGCGACCGTAGCGGACATCCTGCTAACCTGCTGGGTACGGTTTATAAAGGTGGTTTCGTTGTAGGTCTGATTCTGACCCTTCTGTTCACCGTTATCTGCTTGGGCTTCGAGCGTTTCTTCGCTATCCGCAGCGCTTCTGGTAAGATGAATCTCGCTAAGTTCACTGCTCAGGTGAAGGAGGCTATCCGTGCTCAGAAGTTCGATGAGGCTCGTACTCTTTGCAACAAGATGCAGGGTTCTGTAGCTAACGTAGTGCTCGCTTCTATCAACATGTATCAGACTGTTGAGGGTGATGCTACTCTGAAGAAGGCTGCTAAGATTGCTAAGATTCAGCAGGCTCACGAGGAGGCTACCCAGCTGGAGATGCCTACTCTGCAGATGAACCTCCCGATGGTTGCTACTATCGTATCTCTGGGTACCCTGACCGCTCTGTTCGGTACTGTGCTCGGTATGATTGGTTCGTTCCAGGCTCTGTCTGCTGGTGGTGGTGCTGACTCTATGGCTCTGTCTGCTGGTATCTCTGAGGCTCTTGTGAACACCGCTTCTGGTATTTTGACCTCTTGGGTTGCTACCGTTGTTTACAACTTCTTCTCTAACAAGATTGACAAGCTGACATTCGCCCTTGACGAGATTGGTTACACTATCGCAGCTACTTACGATTCTAACCACAACGAGGCTTAATTTCCAGTCCATTCACTTAAAACCGTTTTAGAATGGCTAAAATTAAGATACAGAAAAAAGACATCTGGATTGACATGACACCCATGTCGGACGTGATGACGTTGCTTCTGTGCTTCTTTATGTTGACATCAACATTCTTGACGCCGGAGCCGATACAAGTCAACGCGCCCAGCTCGGTGTCTGAGGTAAAGATTCCGGAGAGCGATGTCTTGAACATTCTGGTTAGTCCAGAAGGCAAGATATTCCTCGGTACGGAAAACAAGAACCATATGAAAGCGATGATAGAGACGATGACCGACAAGTTCGGTATCACTCTCAACGCTACCCAGCAGAAGCGCTTCTTGGAAGACGCAATGGCTGGTGCTCCTATGGGTAAACTTGCTGATTACCTCAATCTTGAGCCCGAGAAAATGAGCGAGGCTATCCAGACGCTCGGCATCCCCACCGATAGTATCGATGGTGGAAAGAGCGAATTTCAGGAGTGGGTTACCGCTGCTCGCAACGCTAACCCCGACATCCGTCTGGCCATCAAGTGCGATGCTAAGACTCCGTACAAGATGGTGAAGGCTATGATGTCTGAGCTTCAGGACATGAACGAGAACCGTTACCAGTTGATTACTAATCTTCAAACTGCATCGGAGGAATAAGCTATGGCAAAAAAGAATTTGAGTAAGCAAAAGAAGATGGATACCCGCGTGAACTTCACGCCGATGGTAGATATGATGATGCTTCTTATCACGTTCTTCATGCTGTGTACGACACTGGCTAAGCCTCAGGCTATGCAGCTGACGATGCCCAGTAACGACCAGAACGTAGACGAGAAAGATAAGTCGGTAACGAAAGCCTCTCATACCATCACCCTCTATCTGGGTGCCGACGACCAAGTTTGGTATATTGCCGGACTGCCCAACTACGAGGACCCCTCATGTGTAAAGAAGACCACTTACGGTGCCAAGGGTATTCGTGACGTGCTCATCAAGCACACGACGGAGGAAGGTGTTAACCCGATTGCCAAAATCATGGTAGCCAAGAAAGAACTGGATGCTAAGAAGACGGCCTACAACAGCAAGATGACTGATGAACAGTATCAGGCTGAATTGTCGAAGTTGAAGAAAGGTCAGCTGCCTAACGGCGAGACCGTTCCTACGATGACCGTTATTATCCGTCCGCTTGACACGGCTACTTACGAGAACATGATTTCTGCGCTCGATGAGATGCTCATTTGCAGTATTGATAAGTATGTCATTGACAAGATTGGCCCTGAGGACCAAGAGCTGATTACCAAGGCTGGTGTCAAGTAAGTCAATGTCTCACATTTAAAACATAGAAAAGAACTATGGCAAAAATAGATTTGATAGACAACAGCTGGGTTGACCTCGTGTTTGAGGGCAAGAATCAGGCTTATGGAGCTTATCAACTGCGCAAGAATACGGGCAAGCGTAACCTCATGTCACTGCTGGTGATGTTCGGTATCGGAGTCGCCATTGCAGCCTTCGTAGCCATTAAAGGTGTCGTGGAGAACGCCATGAAACAGGACGTTGCCATTGAGGCCGATGTGGAACTGGCAAAGCTGGCTGAGAAGAAGAAGGAGCCAGAGGTTAAGAAGAGAGAAGAACCGATTGTTGATAAGGTTGAGGTTGAAAAGGTTAAGAGTTCTGTGAAGTTCGTTCCGCCTGTTATTAAGAAGGACGATGAGGTTAAGCCCGAAGACGAGCTGAAATCTCAGGAAGAACTGAGCAAGACCAACACCGCTATCGGTGCATTCGACGTGAAAGGTAACGACGAGGCTGCAGGCGAGGTGCTGAAGGCTAAGGAAGTTATCGCACAGCCGGAGCCCCCGAAGGAAGAGGAGACCAAGGTGTTCGACGTAGTTGAGCAGATGCCTTCATTCCCCGGTGGTGCAGGTGCACTGATGCAGTACCTGAGCAGCAACATCAAGTACCCGGTGGTAGCCGAGGAGAATGGTGTTCAGGGTCGCGTAGTATGTACTTTCGTGGTTGAGAAGGATGGTTCAATTACTGACGTCCGCGTCATTAAGGCTGTTGACCCGTCACTTGACAAGGAAGCTGTACGCGTGGTGAAGGGTATGCCTAAGTGGATTCCCGGTAAGCAGAACGGTTCGGCTGTACGTGTGAAGTACACCGTGCCTGTAACCTTCAGACTGCAATAAAGTAGTATGAATAGAAACGCATTCAATAATATTATTGGATTAACACTCATTTTAGGCTTGTTCCTCGCTTGTGGGAACAAGCCTAAAAATACAAAAGCAGAGGAAGACTATCAGAAGGCCGCTCGGTATTTCGTAGCCGACGAGAGTTTCAGTCCTATTTTGGATGAGGCACTTAATGTATTCCTCTATCGCAATATCCTTGATACGCTCGAAGCTAAATACATCAATGAGCAGGATGCTGTCAAGGAACTGATGGAACTGAAGACATGGCTGGCTTTCACCTCTCGTGATTTCACGGAGAAGGAACGCCAGAACCTGAAAGACCGCAACTATCTGCCGCGAACCATCGCCATTGCCTATGATGGTCTGGCCATTATTGTCAACAACTCCAATCCCGACACGTGTATTACGGTTAAGGACTTCAAACGTATTCTTCAGGGTAAAGTCACCCGCTGGAACGACCTTTATCCCAAGTCAAAGCTGGGCAACATTGATGTTGTCTTTGACAATCCCCTGTCAAGCACCGTGCGCTGGTGCGTTGACTCCCTCTTAGGAGGCAAGGAATTTTCGGCACCTAACATCGGTGCTGTACAGACCAGTGCTGCCGTTATCGACTATGTTGAGCGTCATGATAACTCGCTCGGCATCATCGGCTCCAACTGGCTCAACGACAGTCGTGACACCACGAATGTCACCTTTAAGAAGAACATAACGGTCATGAAGGTTAGTAAACTGGACTCTGCCACAGCCTACAACAGCTGGCGGCCCTACCAGTACTACCTATATAACGGCAATTACCCGCTTATCCGCACCATTTACGCCCTGCTCAACGAGCCGCGTAGCGGATTGCCCTCGGGGTTTGCCCATTTCTGCCGCCTGCCCAAAGGCCAGCTGATTATCCAGAAGTCGGGCTTGTTGCCCATTCAGGCAGCCACCAATGTCAGGCCGGTATATGTGAATAAAGAATAAAAACGGGAACATTTCCGTTCCTTAAACGTCATAAGAGAGAATTGTAAACAAAAAGGTTGAACTAAAACAAAGGAATTATGAAAGCAATTAAATACCTACTTACTGCTACCTTGCTGACAGGTTTCGGCACAGTAGCCCTGGCACAGGACGGCTCTAAGGCCGACGTTGATGCCGTTAAGAAAATCATTAGTAGCAAACCCGCTGACCTTGACAAGCAGATGAAGCCTTTCTACAAGGCCAACAAGAAAAATGCTGATAATCTGGTGGCTTTCGGTCGTGAGTTCATGGCTGCCAAGGACACGGCCAATGCCAAGACGTATGCCAACTATGCCCTGCAGGCCAGCAAGAACAAGTGCGCTCCCGCCTTCATCCTGCTGGGTGACATTGAGGCTATCGGTGACAACGGCGGACAGGCTGCTGCCCAGTATGAGCAGGCCATCTATGTAGACCCGAAGAATCCCGATGCCTACTACAAGTATGCCAACGTTTATCGTAAGATTAGCCCCAGCGGAGCCGTTGCCAAGCTGAACGAGTTGCGTGAGCAGCGTCCCGATGTGGCCGTTGATGCACTGACTGGACGCATCTACTATATGTCTAACGAGTTCGATAAGGCTTTGGCAGCTTATGACAAGGCCGATAAGAGCCAGATGGAGGAGCGCGACCTGAGCGACTATGCTATGGCTGCTTTCTTCAAGGCTCAGAACCAGAAGAGCCTTGACATTGCCAAGTTCGGACTGACCAAGAAGCCTCGTCATGCCGCTTTCAACCGCCTTGCTTTCTTTAACAGCACTGAGCTGAAGAAGTATGACGATGCCTTGATGTACGCCGACCGACTGTTCAATCAGTCAGACTCTGCTAAGTTCTCTTACTACGACTACACCTACTACGGCAATGCTCTTAGCGGAGCCAACCAGCCCGACAAGGCTATCGAGATGTATGAGAAGGCTCTGCAGCAGGAGGATATGGATAACAAAGCCAAGCGTGCCGGTGTCATCAAGCAGCTGTCTGATGCCTACAAGAGCAAGGAAGACTACCCCAATGCTATTAAGCACTATATGGAATATCTTGATAACATGGAGAAGTCTACTGCCAACGACTTGGCTGCACTCGCTGGTCTGCACATGCAGCACGGCAATGTCCTGAACGGTGCCGACAAGGAGGAAGCCTTTAAGAAGGCTGATAAAATCTATGCCGAACTGGCTGAGAAGTTCGATGGAGCCGTAGAATATGCTAACTTCATGCGTGCCCGCGTTAACGGTCAGATGGACCCCGACCAGTCGAAGGGGCTGGCTAAGCCCTATTACGAGAAGCTCGTTGAGCTGCTTGGTTCCAAGACCAACCTCGATGCTACCGAGAAGGCTCGTTTGAAGGAGAGCTACCACTACCTCATTTCTTACTACTTCATCCAGAAGGAAGACAAGGCAACTGCCAAGGAGTATGCCGCCAAGATGCTGGTTATCGACCCCGAAAACCAGATTGCCAAGCAGGTAATGGAGGCTAAGTAAACCCGCTATTCCAAAGCTATTTATAACACGGTGGGGTGCTGTACACAACGTACAGCACCCCTTTCTTTTCTTTCCAGTATCTCCTTTGGGTTGCTCCAGTATCTCCTTCGACATTAAACAGTATCTGTTTAGAGGGGTAAACAGATACTGGAGCACCTCGAAATAGATACTAAAGCAACCCGAAGGAGATACTGGAGGCAAAATGAGTACAAAATAAGGGCGAAAAGAGCGTTACGTTCTGCGTATAATCCCACTCTGTTGTTGAAAAAACAGCGCAAATATTTGCTGTTTCAGAATTTTGTTGTACCTTTGCCCCCGACCAAGCCAACCACGAAGCAGGGGCTGGGCGGGTCTAAATTAACATTGATGGAATCCAGAGGCCGACGAAGCCGTTTGTAGGGCTGGCCGATGGGAAAGGACGTTTTCATAACGTTACTGTCTGTACATTCAAACTTCGCAACCTTGAATCGTTCCACAGAGGTAATGCAACTGAAGCGTCCGCGTGGGGTGTATTATATCCTATTTGTTCGTTAGCCATTGGCGTATGCTATGGCCAACGTCTGTGCTGTATATAATATCACTTGGCGTGGGCTGGCTTGCGTTGCTTATCCTTGGGACGGGGCAATGCGAAGGCCTGAATGTAGGGATAGGCACGGAGAAATAAACTCCCACGTCTTTTTCGTTTCTATAAGGTACATAATTTCAATATTATTAACCGCTGAATTTTGGGAGTCAGGAGGCACAAAATTTAGAAAGAAATGAAAAAAATTTTGTTCTCATTCGCAGCCGTCGCAATGCTGTTTGGTCTTTATTCATGCGGTGGCGGAACTGCCCAAACAGTCGTACAAAGCACTCCTGTTCCTGCACCTCAAGCTACGCCATCAAATAATCCATTTGGAGGTGAAACATATACGATGCCGACTTTTGAGCCTGATACGGAAGAATATTTTGCAGCTTCAGGCATTGCAACAGGCCCGCGTCAGCGTATGAACGTCTTGCAACAGAATGCGTTGACTAATGCGCAATCTATGATTAGACAAAAGATGCAACACGCATACGAGGGAATGATTTCAGAATATGCCAGTTCTATCGGTATTAATAACAAATCAGATATAGCAGATAAGGTTGAACGTGCTGGAAATCATATAATTAAAGTTGTTGTGAATGAGACTATGGCTCGCGATGTGAAGTTCTCTGGAGTGGATGAAAAAGGCAATGTCACCTGCTTTGTCGGTGTCCGTATTTATAAAAAGCAGTTAGCTGATAAGTTGGCTGACCAAGTTTCAAACGATGAGGAATTGAAAGTACGTTTCAACGAAGAACAATATCGGAAGTATATTCAGGAGAAACTCAAAGAGTATAAAGAGAACCAGAAATAATTGGCAGTATGAGAAACTTTGCAATAGTTTTGACATTTTTGTTGGTAAGTGTCTCGGCAATGGGACAGAAACCCATGTGGGCAAATGGATACCACAAGGATATGGTAAGTTCGTATATTGATGTCTTTTCTGCTTTTGGCAATAGCCCTGACGATGCCCGCTCAAAAGCATTACAACGTGTAGTTGACGAGCGCAGTCGGGCAACTGGCCGTAATTTCAATATTGATGAACAAAACGGTATGGTAAATATCAGCAGTAAAGACAATGTGGAAGTGAAGTGCCGGGTTGTTGATGAATATTATGAAAAATCCTCAAATGGCTATAAAGTTAGCCTGCTTGTACAGACTGCTCGCAACCCGATGTACTCTTTTGAACCTGTCATCGTAACAGATAATTATTCAGCTGGTGCTCGAATTGTCATTCCTGGTTGGGCACAGATATACAAGGGGCAAACCGCAAAAGGCCTTATCATGTTAGGTGGTGTAGTAGGCTGTGGTATTGGTGCATTGGTTTGCGAAAATACACGTGCCGACTATAAGAACAAAATGAAGGAACAGCCAGAGTTTGCCCAGACATACAACACAAAAGCAAATAACAATGAGACAGCTCGTAATGTCTGCATCGGTGCTGCTGCCGCTTTTTATGTCTGGAGTTTCATTGATGGCATTGCATCCAAAGGTAAGCGTCGCGTCATAGTAGGCAAGAATGGCAGTTTTGCTATCAACCCAGTGGCAACACCTACCTCTGCCGGTGTGTCATTAGCGTATAATTTCTAAAGCGTCCGTCACATGAAGCGAATACTATTTCTGTTATACATCTGCTGTTGCTGCCTGAGCATCTCAGCAGCAGATACCCATACCATCCTGAGGGTTGAACTGAAGGACGGAACCAGCAATGACTATGTGCTTGCAGACCGCCCTCGGATTAGCTTTGAAGGTGACAAGGTGGTCTTCCTGTGCAAAAGCATCTCGACATCCTACACAAGAGAGAATATCCAGAACTTTGTGTTTTTAGAAGACAGTAATACAGGGTTTCAGGAGCTGAAGGCTGGTGACACCCGCATCAGCTATTCCATTGAGGCAGGAAAAGTCACCATAGAAGGAATTACGGAAAATGAAAACCTCAATATCTATTCCATCAGCGGGCAGCAGTGCCAGCCAAGTGTGAACTATTCATCCAATCGGGCAGAGATTCTTTTAACGCCATTGCCCAATGGCTATTATATCATTAATATAGGTAATAAACAATCTATTAAGATTATCAAGAAATGAAAAAACTTCTCATACTATTTGCTGGCATCGTAAGCCTTGCCCTTTTGGCAAGCTGTGCCAAAGACGAAGCTAACCTAAGTGGCTCCATCAGTGGACTTGTGACGGAATATGCCAGTGCCAATACGCCCATTGCCGGGGCAACGGTGACGCTGAACGGTAAAGGGCTGTCGAAGACAACAGGCAGCGACGGTCGTTTTGAGTTCTCCAATCTGGAGCCCGGCACCTATACCATAGCCGTCAAGGCCAATAATTTTCAGGCCAACACCAAGCAAGTGACGGTTTATGCAGGGCAGAAGGCAAATTGCGATGTCCAGCTGACGGTAGAGAAGGTCAGCATTGACATTTCACCCATGAATCTTGTGTTCGATAAGACTGTCGACCAGTTGTCGCTCATTATCACCAACCAGTCTACCCGCGACCTCAGCTATAATCTGGCATCCTATATGCAGGAACTGGAGGTCTCGCCCATGCTGGGCAGCATCAAGGCCAAGGGCCAGCAGGCCATCAACGTGAAAGTCACCAATCGCGCTTCTGTCAAGAAGACCGTCAGCGGACAGATTATCGTTAGCGTGGGCAGCGACTCCTATCAGGTGAACGTCACCATCAATGGCACTGAGGAAGAGGTGACGACGGGCAACGTCATGGGAACCATCACCGACTATGCTAATGCCAATGCACCTATTGCCGGTGCCACTGTCACGCTGAGCACCACGGGCCAGTCGAAGACGACGGGCAGCGACGGACGCTATGAGTTTACAGAACTGACACCGGGCAAGTACACCATCACCGTGTCGGCCAACGAATATGAGGGAAGCAAGAAGGACGTGACTATCGAGGCAGGCAAAAATGTTACCTGCGATTTCCAGCTACAGAAAGGCGCTGCCGATGTAACGGTAACGCCCCAGAGCCTGACCTATGCCTCGGACGTTGACCAGCTGTCGTTCACCATCAAGAACGGTAGCTCCAGCACCCAGCAATATACGGTGTCGAATGTCCCAGAGTTTGCCAGCGTATCGTCATCCACTGGCATGGTTTCATCAAAAGGCAGCGAGGCCATCATGGTCACCATCCCTAACCGTAAGCAGATTAAGGAGAAGAAAAGCGGACAGCTGACGGTCAATGTGGGTAACAATGCCTTTGTGGTAAGCCTCAGTGTAGAGCCTTATCAGGAAGAGCCTGTCAACGTAGACATCGCTCCTCAGACACTTAATTTTGACGCGAACACAGAACAGCTGACATTTACCATGACCAGCAAAAACAATCGCGAATTGAACTATGCTATTACGAGCGACCTTAATATTCTGACGGTAACCCCCACAAAGGGAACACTCAAGGAGAAAGGAAAGAGCACCATTACGGTAAATGTGCAGGATAGACAGAAGATAGATATTGACCGAGTAGGTAAGTTGACCATTGACATCGAGGGTAATACCTATGTTGTAGCTGTCAATGTGGCCAAATATGATGTAAATGTGAATGTCAGTCCGCAGAACCTATCATTCAATAATGACACGGAACAGCTGACGTTTAGCATCACTAACAACAATGCCCAGACGCTTGACTATAGCATCAGCAGTGACCTTGATGATATTCTGACTGTATCGCCCAATAAAGGTAATATCAATGCCAAAGAGAAGAAGGATATTATTGTTAGAGTAAAGAACAGAAAAGATATTACTACAGACAAGTCAGGGGAATTGACTATTATAATATGTGGAAGACCTTATACAGCAAGTGTCTATATCAGCAAGGCACAGACAGATGCGAGCATCAGCCCGCAGACCTTGACTTTCGATAAGAATACAGAGCAGTTGTCATTTACCATTACTAATAATAACGTCTGGGCTAATAGCTATTCTGTCAGCAGTAATCTTAGCAACCTGACGTTGTCACCATCGACTGGCTCCATCAGTTCCAAAGTGCAGCAAGTAGTTACTGTCAAGGTGAATGACCGTAAGAATGTAACGTCTGACCAAAGTGGGAAAATCACGGTAACAATAGGCGGCTCTGTATATTCTGTGGATGTCAGTGTGGCCAAATATGATGTAGATGTGAATGTCAGTCCGCAGACCCTGTCTTTTAATAATGACACGGAGCAACTGACGTTTAGTATCACTAACAACAATGCTCAGACGCTTGACTATAGCATCAGCAGCGACCTTGATGGTGTTTTGACTATATCGCCCAATAATGGCAATATCAATGCTAAGGAGAAAAAGGACATTGTAGTCAGTGTAAAGAACAGGAAGGATATTACTGCGGACAAGTCTGGGAAACTGACAATTGTAGTATGTGGCAGAACCTATACTGTAAATGTCAATATTAGCAAGGCACAGACAGATGCGAGCATCAGCCCGCAGACCTTGACTTTCGATAAGAATACAGAGCAGTTGTCATTTACCATTACTAATAATAACGTCTGGGCTAATAGCTATTCTGTCAGCAGTAACCTTAGCAACCTGACGTTGTCACCATCAACGGGCTCTATCAGTTCCAAAGGGCAGCAAGCAGTTACTGTCAAGGTAAATGACCGTAAGAATGTAACGTCTGACCAAAGTGGGCAGATTACTATTAATGTTGGCAATTCCACATACACTGTAAATGTCAATATTAGTAAGGCACAGACAGATGTGAGCATCAGCCCGCAGACCTTGACTTTCGATAAGAATACAGAGCAGTTGTCATTTACCATTGCTAATAATAACATCTGGGCTAACAGCTATTCTGTCAGCAGTAGCCTTAGCTGTCTGACGTTGTCACCATCTACAGGTTCTGTTAGTGCCAAAGGGCAGCAAGCAGTTACAGTCAAGGTGAATGACCGCAAGAATGTAACGTCTGACCAAAGCGGGCAGATTACTATCAATGTTGGCAATTCTGCCTATACGGTAAATGTCAATGTAAAGAAATACGAACAAGACACGCCAAACGATGAACAGAATGTAGTACGTGGACTTGTTGCATATTATAATTTTAACAAGGGCAACGCAGACGATGCAATAGGAGGCTACCACGGATTTGAGAATGGTGGTACCTATATTACAGATACGCCCAATGGCAGTGGTAAAGCATTGTATCTCAAACAAAAGCAAAGTATCTCTATTGGCTCTGCACCACTTGATGGTAAGACCAATTATTCCGTCAGTATGTGGGTAAAGGATTTTGGGTCAGGTCCTCTGCTAATTACCAAGAAAGATAAAAACTACACAGCTCCTTCAGTCGTAGTAACAGAAGATGTGAAGTTTAGGTTTTACACAGGCTATGCTAATTATTATAATGCCTTCTCTGCAGATATGTCTAACTATCAGAGTGGTAAATGGACTATGGTGACTATTGTGTGTGAACCGACAGGTGGCTATAAGGAGGTTAAGAGTACCTTGTATATCAATGGCCGGAAGGTTGACTCTGGGACATCAGGAACGACAAATGCAAGTGGTGGAACTGCTATGGTAATTGGAGGAGAAGCCTCTATGAAGATAGACAATGTTAGATTATATAGTGTTAGTCTTAAAGATGAAGAGGTTGAGGCTCTTTATCAGTATGAAAAATAAAATAAATAAAGGTTATATGAAAAAAATTGCATTTACAACTCTTTGCGTTATCTTATCAACATGGGCCATAGCACAGGATGTCATGGTAGTTAAATACACTAATGGAAATAGTCGCTTGGAGGAAGTCAGCGAAATCAGTGAAATATCATTTACTACAGCTGGTGAGGTTGAAGACAATACCCCAAATGATATTTCTCGCGGATTAGTTGCTTATTATACATTTGATAAAAGAAATGCACGTGATAATCAAGGGGAGTATCATGGATTTGAAAATAGTGGCTCATATATTTTAGATACACCAAATGAAACAGGATATGCTTTGAACCTAAAACAAGGCGAGTTTATCTCTATTGGCTCTGCACCGCTTGACGGCAGGACTAATTA
This sequence comes from uncultured Prevotellaceae bacterium, assembly GCA_947174945.1. Taxonomy (GTDB): domain Bacteria; phylum Bacteroidota; class Bacteroidia; order Bacteroidales; family Bacteroidaceae; genus Prevotella. Next base: position 29,917 of record CAMWKZ010000001.1, read on the forward strand.
TTCCATTAGTATGTGGGTAAAGGATTTTGGGTCAGGCCCTCTGCTAATTACTAAGAAAGATAAAAACTACACAACTCCTTCAGTCGTAGTAACAGAAGATGTGAAGTTTAGGTTTTACACAGGCTATGCTAATTATTATAATGCCTTCTCTGCAGATATGTCTAACTATCAGAGTGGTAAATGGACTATGGTGACTATTGTGTGTGAACCGACAGGTGGCTATAAGGAGGTTAAGAGTACCTTGTATATCAATGGCCGGAAGGTTGACTCTGGGATATCAGGAACGATAAATGCAAGTGGTGGAACTGCTATGGCTATTGGAGGAGAAGCCTCTATGAAGATAGACAATGTTAGACTGTACAATGTTACGCTAAGTGATGATGATGTTGCTGATATATATAATCGGGAAAAAGAAAAAGCTCGTCTAACTATAACTCCTCAGGAATTGTTTTTTGATAAAAAAACTTCTCAGCTATCCTTTACTGTTAAGAACCAGACTTTAAATCCGATGAGGTTTTCTGTTTCGGACAATCTGGGCATACTCAGAATGAAGCCTACTGAAGGATATATCTCGCCTAAAGGAGAGCAAGAAGTTACTATCTCAATAGATGACCGCGACCATATAGATAAATTCCAGAAAGGATATGTAAGTGTTTTAGCAGAAGGGGCTAAGAATACCATTGAGATTCAAATAGCTAAAGGGAAAGATGTGCCAGAGAGCGATATTGAAGTGAAACGAGGCCTTGCAGCCTATTATCCATTTGATAATGGAGATGCTAAAGATGCCATGCCATACGAATATGATGGGACATTGAATGGGGGCGGGTTTGTTGATAAAACTCCTAATGGCGAAGGCAAAGCTCTATTGTTAAAGAAAGGAGAAACAATGGAAATTGGCTCTGCACCACTTGATGGCAAAACAAATTATTCCGTTAGTATGTGGATTAAAGATTTCGGGGCAGGTTCTCTGCTAATTACCAAGAAAGATAAAAACTACACAGCTCCTTCAGTCGTAGTAACAGAAGATGTGAAGTTTAGGTTTTACACAGGCTATGCTAATTATTATAATGCCTTCTCTGCAGATATGTCTAACTATCAGAGTGGTAAATGGACTATGGTGACTATTGTGTGTGAACCGACAGGTGGCTATAAGGAGGTTAAGAGTACCTTGTATATCAATGGCCGGAAGGTTGATTCTGGGATATCGGGAACGACAAATGCAAGTGGTGGAACTGCTATGATTATCGGAGGAGATTCCCCTATGAAAATAGACAATATACGTTTGTATTCCACGACCTTGACTGATAACGAAGTAGCAGAAATATATGCATCGGAAACCGAAAAAGACGAATGAATATGCGAATCATAGTATTGGTACTATCTCTTGGCCTTTTACAGCCTATTCTGGCACAGGATGATTATGAAAATTTCATTAAGCGTCAGGACTCTATATTCAGTATAACCATTGGTGGGATGCAAAAAGAGTTTGATGAATTTCGGCGTAAAAAGAACGAAGAATTTGCTGCTTTCTTGGGTAAGCCTTGGCAGCCTATTGACCAACAGAAAGGTATTCCAGCCCCTAAGCAGCCTGACCCTGTAAAACCGACGGTTGCGCCAAAGGGTGAGCAGGAAAGTCCTAACGTCAAACCAATAGAAGTGCCACACGGAGATGTGATTCCCAGAACAGAGCCACGAAAGGAGAAGCCGCTTGACATTCCATTGCCTCCTGCTCCGTCGCGTCCGTCTGCTTCTAATATCCGTCTGTTTAACACGCCTGTTTACGTCAGTATGAATAATAAGTTGCGGTTTAAACTGAATGGTGTTGGCGAAAAGGAAATCAGTCAGATGTGGCAACGCTTGTCTTCAGATGACTATACACCTATGTTTGAGGACTGCGCTCGGTTGTGTCAGGAGATGAGGCTGAATGGATGGGCTACATGGCATCTTTGCAAGGCAGTGGGAGAACAACTATTAGGGAAAGGCACCAATGAGGCTGTTATGATGCAGACTTATTTAATGGCTGAATTGGGCTATGATGCCCAGATGGTGCGCATTGGTAAGGACCGATTAGGCATGATTTGTCCTGCCGATGTGGTGTTGTGTCAAATCAACTATTTGCTAAAGGATAACAAGAAATATTATATCTGGGCAGAAGTACCTTCTGGAGCGGTTATTTATTCTTATCAGGAGAACTTTGCATCGGCTACTCGCGTGATGGATTTCTCTAATACTACAGATATATTGCTTAGTAAGGAAACAGTCGGAACACGTACTTTACAATCGTCGTTGGATGGTCGGCCTTCTGTCACCGTTAATGTAAAGAAGAGTCTGATGGACTGTTATCAGGATATGCCACTTATTAATGACTGGTCTTTTTATGCCTGCCAGCCTATGGATAATGACATAAAACGACAAATAGAGCCAGCACTAAAGCGTGCTATCAATGGGAAAAACGAACGAGAGGCTGCAAATGTACTGCTGCATTTTGTTCAGACGGCTTTCAAATATGCAACGGATGATGAGCAATACGGTCGTGAAAAGACGGATTTCAAGGAAGAGCCGTTCTATTATCCTGCTTGTGACTGTGAGGACCGCTCAATTCTTTATTCGGAATTAATACATAGCCTGTTGGGATTGGACGTAGTGCTACTGCACTATCCTAACCATTTGTGTACGGCTGTCAAGTTTAGCACACAGGTAAATGGTGACTATGTTGTAGTTGACGGTTCTCGTTATGTTATTTGCGACCCGACATACATCGGTGCATCTGTTGGCAGGTGTATGCCGAAGTATAAAAGTGCAAAGGCAACTATTTATAGGACAAGATGAGCTTGCACATTAGGCTATTGTCATCCATCGCCCGCCATCTGAGCATTACTATAATAGCTTTCATGGTGGTAGGCGCATTTGCATTGGTTACTATTAATGTGTCATTTCTCAATCCTATTGCCCGTGCATTGCAAGACTTTTCCATGACAGATATGTATTATCAGGCATTGCAGAGCACAGCAACGCCTGATACCAGTCGGGCTATTACTATTGTCGACATGACAGAACTTTATGAAAGACGTAGCATTGCGGAGACGATAGAGCAGATACAGGCAGAACGTCCTAAGGTGTTAGGGGTTGACATCGTGTTTGAGGGATTGAAGGAAGATTTGCAGGGGGACATGATGATAGAAACCGTAGCCAAGGCATACGATAATAGTATATATTCTTATCGTTTGCTGGACTATGATGGTCAACAGCAACAGTTTACTAATGAGGTTCATTCATTCTTCACCGATTCCGTCTTTGTCAATGAAGGATATACCAATATGCAACGACAGTTGTATGGAGGTATTAAACGAGAACTCAGCCTCAGTCGGAAATCGTGTGGAGAGCGGAAACCCTCATTTGTTGCTAATATTGTGAATCAGTATGCAGGAAGAGAAATTGTGACGGTGGATAATGACGATGTGCAGATTAACTTTTCTCCTGTTTATTTCCCACGACTAAGATATGATTCTGTGGCGGCTCATCCAGAATTAATAGAAGACCGTATTGTCTTGTATGGGGCAATGAGCGATGAGAGTGACATACACTATACTCCTATAGGTAAAATGGCTGGTGTTGAGTTATTGGCTTACGCTATTCATACTTTACTGACACAGCAGGAAGTCAGGAAAGTCTCCTCTGTATTGTTGGCTCTTATCTCTTTCTTGTTAGTGTTTGTCACACAGATGCTTCAGGATATTTATGAAAAGCGTATAAAACTTCTGAAAAGTCCGTTGCTTGTCTCATTCCTTTCTTCATCGGTAGCATTAGGAGTTGTTACTTTCATTTGGATGGTATTACTCATGTGGGTAGCATTTATATTGTTTAGTATAAGTGGTATCAGTCTCAATCTTGGATGGGCGTTATCTGCGATGGCCTTTGTGGATGCTGCCCGTAGTTTCTACGATACCTGTTTGAAATCGCTAAAAAACAAATTATCATGAAAAGAGTTGTCATGTTCTTTATTTGCTTGTGCTCATTCTCTTATTTAATGGCACAGCGCTATGTGGTCTATACAATGGTTGGCAAGCCGTCGCTGATAGTCAAGGAAGAACGGCGGGCATTGAAATTGCGTGACCAACTGACACCATCGTCTGTAGTTAATATCCCTTATGATGCAAAATTGGAACTTTTTGACGAGGTTAATCATAAGCAATATATTATCAAGACACCAGGACGGGCTTCTGTTGCTTCTTTATTGAAAGACGACCGCAATAGTGTGGTTGCGTTGACAGACCGTTATTTTCGGTATATTCTTTCTCAGGTAAAGGGAAACAATGAGACGATTATTCGCAGTTGTAGCGACCCTGCCACTGTTACACGTGAAGAGCAAATAGACTCAACAGTGTTTATAAAACAAAAAGAATAAGATATTTCCTTGCGGTTTGTGGGAAAATAGCTATCTTTGCAGCGTCAACATGAAATAAAGAAGGTTTGGTAGCTAATCATGGAGTATAACCCTATACAGGCATCTGGCATTAATCTGTTTGCAGAAATTCGACTGTTGATAGAATTGACCAAGTCACAGGTTGCTGTAACAGTCAACTCGGCTATGACTATAATGTATTGGCGTATTGGAGACCGCATCAACCGTGAAGTGCTCGGAGGTGAACGTGCTGCATACGGAAAGCAGATAGTTGCGACCTTGTCTCGACAACTGACAGAAGAATATGGCAGGGGCTTTGACAGTAAGAACCTGCATCGGATGATGCAATTTGCCAATGTGTTTCCCGACGAGCAAATTGTCGCACCACTGGCGCGACAATTATCATGGTCTCACTTTCTGCAAGTTATTTCGATTGCCGATGATTTGAAACGCAACTTCTACCTTACAATGGCTGCTGACCAGAAATGGTCAAGACGTACACTTAAAGCCAAGATAGACAGTATGCTTTATGAACGTACAGCAATAGCAAAAAGTGCTATCGTAGCAGACTTGCAAAACTTTATAATCGAATTGGGAAATGACTTTGCGTTTATGGCTCGTCAGAAACGCATATCAATAGATGATGAGGATTACTATATCGATTTATTGTTCTATCATCGCAGACTACGTTGTCTTGTAGCCATTGATTTGAAGTTGGGAAAATTCCAAGCTGCCTATAAAGGACAAATGGAACTGTATTTGCGGTGGCTTGAAAACCATGAAATGCTTGAAGGTGAGAACAAACCAATCGGTCTTATCCTTTGTGCTGGTAAGAACGAAGAGCATATTGAACTTATGCACCTTAATGAGAGTAATATTCGGGTGGCGGAATATCTAACACGACTGCCCTCGCGGAGCGTTTTGGAGGCAAAACTTCAGCAAGCTATAGAGCGGGCAAGGACACGATTAGCAAATAGCGATTATGAATAATCTCGTAGTAATATCATATTGGAAACAAAAGAATTATGAGACTGATGAGAAGAGTAGACAGGCAACGAGACGCGACTTGGGCTCTTGAGGTATTCGCCACGGCTCCATTCGTCACGGTAAGCATGACGAGACCCGGCGGTACGCCATACGGATTACCTTTGTCATTGGTATGTGACGGTGACGACACTTTCTATTTCCATTGTGCTGGAGAGGGCGAAAAGCTCGATTGCCTTAGGCATAATCCGATAGTCAGCTTGTCGGCTGTCAGCAAATGTACTCCCAAGTATGAGGAGGACAAAATGAATTTCACGGAACATTATCATTCTGCCGTAGCCGTGGGGAAAGCTGGGATAGTGGAAGACAGAGCTGAGAAGGAGAAAGCTTTGAGGCTTATATGCCAGAGGTTCCTGCCTAAGTATATGGAACATTTCGAGACGGCGATAGCCAGAAGCCTCGATAGGACAACCGTTGTGAAGATAATCCTGACGGAACTGCCTGTTGGGAAGTGCAAACAATAGCAGCTACGGAGAGGTTTTTAAATCGGCAACGAAACAATCACAACAATATACGACAAAAAGAGACGCTTATGAAGAAAGGTTTGGTAGCTTTGACGGCCTCGGTGCTGTTGTTGAGCAGTTGCGGCACGTACACAGGGCAGGGTGCTTATACAGGTGCCTCGTTTGGTTCTATCTTAGGTTCTGCCATCGGAGGTATCTCGGGCGGCTGGCGTGGCAGTGATATCGGTACTATCGTGGGTATGGCTGGCGGTGCTGCGGTGGGAGCAGCTATCGGTGCGGCTGCCGACCAGAAGGAGCAAAAGAAGTATGAGACTTATCAGCAGGGGCGCAGTCAGCGGCATGCCCAGCGGCGGAGTGACGGCTACGAGCAGTATGGTGACAGTGGTTTTGATGCTACCAATAGTGGTGACGACCGCATCAGCTTCGACGGGGCAGGGCCTCGAGGCGGGCAGGGCGGTTATACGGCCTCGGCACCTCGTACCTACGACCCTACGACGCAGCCCGTAGAGCCTGGTTATAGTGTAAGGTATAACTCGCTGATAGAAATTCGCAATGCCCGCTTTGTGGATGCTGACCGCGATGGTGTGTTGCGTGCTGGTGAGGAATGTAAGGTGACGTTTGAGGTCATGAACCGTTCGTCGTCGGTACTTTACGACGTGCAGCCTACGGTGTTTGACGTGTCAGGCAATAAGCATATCCATATATCGCCTAACTTGCATGTGGAGAGTATAGCCCCCAACAGTGGTGTTCGCTATACTGCTACGATTCTGGCTGATAAGAAGTTGAAGGACGGCACGGTAGTTATCCGCGTTGGTGTGACGCAGGGTAACAAGGAAATCACATCGCAAATCAAGGAGTTTTCTGTCCAGACGAGGAGGCGTTAGCCTTCTGTTGGCTGGCCTTCATCTCTCTCCAGAACGGCACAAGAGGCGGTGCGCCGTCGTTGGTCTCCAGTTCCAGTTCGGGCAGCTCTACTTCGTCAGTAGGCTGGAACGGCACGACGAAGGTGTCTTGCTTGTGTACAATCACCATAGCTACGCCCGCATTGATGATGTCCAGCTCTTGGGCTGCCCGCCATGACAGGTCGATGATGCGCCCGCGGACAAACGGCCCGCGGTCGGTCACCCTGACTATGACACTCCGCCCATTGGCAGGGTTATATACTCGCAGCATCGTGCCAAAAGGGTAGGTGCGGTGAGCACACGTCAGACTGTCGTGGTGCAACCGCTCGCCATTGGCCGTGCGTGCCCCCGTAGCCTTCTTGGAATAAAACGTAGCTTTACCTCGTTGCACGTCCTGTGCGTGCAACGGGGTAAAGCTAAGTGTGGTTAGCGTTGCTAAAAGCGCTATCTTATGTCTCATCATTACACGATGCCTTGGGCGAGCATGGCCTTGGCCACCTTCATGAATCCCGCCACGTTGGCACCCTTCACGTAGTTGACATAGCCGTTGGGCTGCTTGCCGTATTTCATACACTGCTCGTGGATGCCCGACATGATGTGATGCAGGCGCTGGTCAACCTCGTCAGCCGTCCAAGCCATGCGCATCGAGTTCTGTGTCATCTCCAGACCGCTGGTAGCCACACCGCCGGCGTTGACAGCCTTGCCCGGTGCAAACAGCTGACCGGCAGCGATGAACTTATCCACAGCCTCAGCCGTGCATCCCATGTTTGAAACCTCGGCGACGCACAGCGGCTTCTGAGCCAGAATTATGTCGGCATCGGCACCGTTCAGCTCGTTCTGTGTGGCGCAGGGCAGGTAGATGTCGGCCTTCTGCTCCCACGGCTTCCTGCCAGCATAGAACGTTGCCCCGGCAAATTCGTCGGCATACGGCTGGCAAACGTCGTTGCCCGATGCGCGCAACTCCAGCATATACTCAATCTTCTCGTCATCCAGTCCGGCAGGGTCGTAGATGTAGCCGTCAGGGCCAGAGATAGTGATAACCTTGGCACCCAGTTCGACAGCCTTCTTGGCAGCACCCCATGCTACGTTGCCGAAGCCCGACAGTGCCACCGTCTTGCCCTTGATGTCCAGTCCGTGCTCCTCCATCATCTGATGAACGAAGTACAGGGCACCGAAGCCTGTAGCCTCGGGGCGCAGGATGGAGCCGCCCCATTCCATGCCCTTACCCGTCAGGGTTGCGCCGTGGAACTGCGACGTCAGTTTCTTGTACATACCAAACAGATAGCCAATCTCACGGCCACCCACGCCGATATCGCCAGCAGGTACGTCCATGTCGGGGCCAATGACCTTATACAATTCGCACATGAAGGCTTGGCAGAAGCGCATAATCTCGGCATCGCTCTTGCCACGCGGAGCAAAGTCAGAACCGCCCTTGCCGCCGCCCATTGGCAGCGTGGTCAGTGCGTTCTTGAAAGTCTGCTCGAAGCCGAGGAACTTCAGGATGGAGAGATTCACCGACGGGTGGAAGCGCAGACCACCCTTGTACGGGCCAATGGCCGAGTTGAACTGTACGCGGTAGCCGATGTTCACCTGTACCTCGCCCTTGTCGTCGACCCAGGGCACACGGAAAGTGGTGACGCGCTCCGGCTCTACCAGTCGCTCGATAATCTTAGCCTTCTCAAACTCAGGGTGCTGGTTGTAGACATCCTCGATGGAGATTAACACTTCTTTTACTGCTTGCAGGAATTCTGCCTCGCCCGGGTGCTTCTGCTCCAGGCCTTGCATAATCTTCTCTACGTTCATAGTATTGCTATTTATAGTTCTATTAAATTGTCATTATGTCATTAAGACAGCGCAAAAGTAGGCTTTTTTCGTGAAACGGCAAAAGATTTTCGGGAAAATCTTGCCACTAAAGCTACATTTTGTTAGTTCGCGACGTATTGCCCCTATGCCTGTTGCTGGTACAAAGATACAAAATAATTGGAATAAAACGGCACATGATGACACGAATTATCAAGAAAAGTAGTACCTTTGCCAACCTAAAAGCCGGTTTTATGAGCGCAAACATACCTCAGGAGTTCAATAACTTCTTCCTCAAAGACGTGTCGTTTGTCAATCTGATGACACGTCGCATCTTCAACGTGTTGATAGTTGCCAACCCCTACGATGCCTTCATGCTGGAGGACGACGGACGGGTGGATGAAAAGATTTTCGACGAGTATATGGAGCTGGGACTGCGCTACCCGCCTACGTTCACTCAGGTGTCGACCACCGAGGAGGCCAGTCAGGTGCTGCAGACTACGGACATCGACCTCGTTATCTGTATGCCGGGTAATGCCGACAACGATGCCTTTGCCGTGGCTCGCGATGTCAAGCAACTGGCTCCGCAGGTGCCCTGCGTGGTGCTGACGCCATTCTCACATGGTATCACCAAGCGCATTGAACATGAGGATATGTCCATCTTCGACTACGTGTTCTGCTGGCTGGGCAACACCAACCTCATCCTCTCTATCATCAAGCTAATCGAGGACAAGATGAACATCGAGCACGACATCCACGAGGCTGGCGTGCAGATGCTCTTGCTGGTCGAGGACAATATCCGTTTTTACTCCAGCGTACTGCCCAACCTTTACAACTACATTCTGCAGCAGTCGCAGAACTTCTCTACCGAGGCGCTGAACCCCCATGCTGCCGCCCAGCGCAAGCGAGGCCGCCCGAAGGTGGTGCTGGCCACCAACTATGAGGAGGCTATGGAGTGGTACGACCGCTACCACGACAACGTATTAGGCGTTATCAGCGACACGCGCTTCCCCATGACCACCCCCGTAGGCCGCTTGTCGCACGTTGAGGAGGGCGATGCCGAGGCGGGTCTGAAACTGCTACGCGAGATACGCCGCCGCGACGAGTACGTGCCGCTGATTCTGCAAAGTTCGGAGATTGTAAACAAGGAGAAAGCAGAGGTCGAGAAGTTCCACTTCGTCGATAAGAACTCTAAAAAGATGAACGTCGACCTACGCCAGCTTATCGAGGAGCACATGGGTTTCGGCGACTTTGTCTTCCGCGACCCTGCGACCCGTGAGGAGATTGCCCGCGTGGCTACGCTGAAGGAGTTGCAGGACAATATCTTCAAGATTCCGCGCGACTCAATGCTTTACCACGTGTCGCGCAACCACATGAGCCGCTGGCTCTGTGCCCGTGCGATTTTCCCCGTATCGCAGTTCTTGAAGACTGTCACGTGGCATAAGCTACAGGATGTGGATGCCCACCGCCAGATTATCTTCGACGCCATTGTGCAGTACCGCCGCATGAAGAATATTGGTATCGTGGCCGTGTTCGACCGCCTGAAGTTCGACCGCTATGCTCACTTTGCCCGCATCGGTGAAGGCTCGTTGGGCGGTAAGGGCCGTGGCCTCGCGTTCCTTGATAATATTATTAAGCGCCATCCTGAACTCAACCAGTTCGAGAACGCTACCGTCCACATCCCGAAGACCGTGGTGCTATGTACCGACTTCTTCGACGAGTTTATGGATAACAACAACCTGTGGGGCATTGCACTGAGCGATGCACCCGACGAGGAAATACTGCAGCACTTTATGCGCGCTCAGTTGCCCGACTCGCTGATTGCCGACTTCTTTACCTTCTTCGATGCCGTCAAGTCGCCCATTGCCGTGCGCTCGTCGTCGCTGCTCGAGGATTCCCACTACCAGCCTTTTGCTGGCATCTACAGCACCTATATGATTCCCTGTCTGGACGACAAGTACGAAATGCTGCGGATGCTGGCCTGTGCCATCAAGGCCGTGTATGCTTCCGTCTACTATAAGGACTCGAAGGCCTACATGACTGCCACCAGCAACGTGATTGACCAAGAGAAAATGGCTGTCATCCTGCAGGAGGTGGTTGGCAAGACATACGGTACTCGCTTTTATCCCACGTTCTCGGGTGTGCTGCGCTCGCTCAACTACTATCCCATCGGCGACGAGCAGTCGGAGGAGGGTATTGCGTCGCTGGCCCTCGGACTGGGTAAGTACATCGTTGATGGTGGCCAGACGCTGCGCGTGTCGCCCTATCATCCGCATCAGGTGCTGCAAACCTCAGAGATGGATACGGCCCTCAAGGAGACGCAGACGCGCTTCTATGCGCTCGATATGTCGCACGTGGGCGATGACTTCAAGGTGGACGACGGCTTTAACATCCTCAACCTGCGCGTAAAGGAGGCCGACAAGGACCAGTCGCTGCAAGGCATTGCCTCGACCTACGACCCCAACGACCAAATCATCCGTGATGGCATCTACGAGGGTGGCCGTAAGGTTATCTCCTTCTCTGGCGTGCTGCAACACGGCATCTTCCCCCTGCCCGAAATCCTGCAACTGGCTCAGAAATACGGCTCTGAGGAGATGCGTCGTCCCGTAGAGATTGAGTTCGCCTGTAATCTGGAAGGGGCGGGCAGCGACACGTCTGGCGACTTCTACCTGCTCCAGATACGCCCCATTGTCGACTCCAAGCAGGTGCTCGACGAAGACCTGTCTGCCGTTCCCGACGACCAGTGCCTGTTGCGCTCGCACAACTCGCTGGGTCACGGCATCTCCGAAGACGTGGTTGATGTGGTCTATGTCAAGGCCGACGATGACTTCACGGCAGCCAACAATCCACGGATAGCCGACGAAATAGAGCGAATCAACCGCCGCTTCTTGGCGGAGGACAAGAACTACGTGCTTATTGGCCCGGGCCGATGGGGCTCCAGCGACTACTGGCTGGGCATTCCCGTTAAGTGGCCGCACATCTCTGCTGCCCGCGTTATCGTCGAGGCTGGCCTGAAGAACTATCACGTAGACCCCTCGCAGGGCACCCATTTCTTCCAGAACCTCACCTCCTTCGGCGTCGGCTACTTCACCATCAACACCTATACGGGCGACGGTGTGCTGCAAAAAGACATCCTCGACCAGATGCCTGCCGTCGAGGAAACCGAGTTCGTGCGCCACGTGCGCTTCCCCCGTCCGCTACGCATCATGATGGACGGCAAGAAGCAACATGGCGTAGTCCTGTTGCCCTCCTCAACCGACTAACAAGCACCATACCCTTGGAAAGAACCGTTCTTACCCCCGGAAAGAGCCGTTCTTTCCACGAGTAAGACCCGTTCTTTCTCAGGGAAGGAACGGGTCTTACTCTCTATAACCTCTTTACCATGTATGTTTCAGCAGCCGGCGTAGCTCCTTTTTCGTGATGTAGGTCACGGCTCCGTGCTTCTGTTCTGAGAAGTTAGTGCGCTTCATCGGACTGTCAGGAGCGTCGAAGTAGCCGATGGGGCGGTAGTGCAGGAAGTCCGTGGTCTCGACGAAACCAAAGTTCATGGGGTTGATGCGGTAGTTGTCGTACATCACCACATAGGTGTCAGTGCCCAGTCGCTGCCAGCAACAGGGAGCCTCGTGGCCTCGCTTCTCATTGTCCTGATAGGCTTCGTCGAAGGTGTAGGGGCCTGTGATGTGCTGGGCTGTGGCATGTTTGGGCGTGGCCGTATGCTCATGGCTGACGTAGAACAGATGGTATTGGTCGCCCACCTTGATGATGTCCGAATCGATGATGCTATAAGCCCGTGCAGGAGCTTCGACCAACAGCCGTGGCTGACTGGTCAGTGCTGTGAAGTCGTTGTTGACATAGGCATAGTAGATGGCATTCTTCCCGTTGCCTTGGCGCACGGTGAAGTGAATGAGCAACTGGCCTGTCTCGTCGTCGAACACCGTCTCGGGAGCCCATACGCACCCCACTTCTGACCATTTCATGTCCTCTTGGTCTGGCAACTGGCTGAAGTCAATATTGGTACGGCTCCAGTGCGTGAGGTCGTGACTTTTCATAAGCACCAGTCCGCGGTTGTTGCCCCATCCGTACTTGTTGCCGTCGCGCTCCCATTCCGTAGTGCGCTTGCCGTCACGCAGTCCGAATACGTGCAGGTCGGTCATGGCCAGATAGAAGGCTCCGTCAGCCCCACGGAAGATGTGTGGGTCGCGGATGCCGCGCTGCATGGCGATGGAGTCGCCGCCGATGACTGGCTGGTCGTTGTTCAGGGCTGTCCATGTGTAGCCGTCTTGACTGACAGCCATGTGTAGCCCGTGGTCTTGGTCTTTGTGGTACACCATCAGGTAGGCCGCCAGCTTGCCGCCCTTGGCGTTGCCCATAGTTGGCATCAAGGACAGTAAGAAGTAAAGTGATACTAATCTTTTTAATGTTTTCATATTCTAAATGTATTGTTTCTTGTGCAGAGGTGGTAGGTTTATTGCCCGCCCAATCGTGAGAAGTATTCGATAATGTCTTCCCATGTTTTGAACGTGTCAGAGCCGTATTCCAGCAGGGTGGTCATCGTGTCGCTCTCCTTTTGGCGACTGATAAGGTAGTCACCGTAGAGTAGGTCGCGGCGGTAGGTGTAGATAGTGTGGTGCCATGCAGGCACGTTAATGTGCTTTTCAAGCCACGCTGAAATCGTAGTGTACTGGGCACATGGAGCCATGAAATAAAGCTGATAGTGCTCGATGAGCAGTCGCACGGCCTTTTGGAGTGATGAGGCAGGCTTCTGGTAGGCATCGAGCATGGTCTCTATACCTATATATATAATGGGACGCTCACGGTGTTCCTGACGGTCGTCGAGCCATCGGATGACGGGTACAACGCTGTGCATAAACGACTTGTCGTTCATGCGGTGCTCGCCGTGGAAGTGCAGTGCCTGCGGATAGTGCTCGTGGAACAGGTCGTAGGTGTCGACCGTGGTGTCCTCGTCGCCAAAGAGTCCAAAAACGCGTTGGCGGTCTTCGTCGTTGATGCCTTCAAAGCGGTGCTCTGACTGCTCGCGGTATTCCTTGATAAGTGCCTTGTCGACATAAAACTCCTGTATGCCGTCCAGTCGGGGATTTTGAAACTGTTGGGTGCCGGTCATGCCGTGTGCCCGCATCGTTTCACCCATCTCTAAAGCCGGGTTAACACAGATTCGGTCGAAGCCACGCAACTGCTCGGCATACATGCCACCCATCGATGTGCCAATGATGAGGCTGGGCTGCTCCTGTTGGCAAATGTCGCGCAGCAGGGCAATGGCCTCTTGGGGATGGATGGGCAGGTCTGGAGCAATCACTCGGGCATTGGGCATTACTTCGCGCAGACGGGTCACCGTACCTGATTGCCCGCTACTGCCAAACCCGTGACAATAGAGCACGGTCTTGCCGGCGCACATGTCAGGAAATTGCTTGATGTAAGGATTTTCTGTTGCCATGTGTGCAAAAGTACAAAATAATTATGGTTTTACTTGCTTTTTTCAAATATTTTAGCTACTTTTGCGCTTAAATCGTAACTTTATTTATCCACTTAAACAATTAAGCATTATGAAAAAGTATTTAGCAGAAATGGTGGGCACGATGGTGCTCGTACTGATGGGCTGTGGCGTTGCTGTCAGCTTGGGTTGTGACCCTATTAATAATATTCCTGCTGTGGTAGGTACGGCTTTCGCCTTCGGACTGGCCGTTGTCGCTATGGCTTATACCATCGGCGGTATTTCTGGTTGCCACATCAATCCAGCTATTACGCTGGGTTGCATCGTAGCAGGTCGTATGGAAGCTAAAGAGGGGGCCATGTATATGCTGTTCCAGTGTATCGGTGCTTTCATTGGTTCGCTGCTGCTCTATGTCCTGACTGCCAATGTTCCAGGACTGGAGGGTACGGGTGCTAACGACCTGCAGGCCAACGTGTCAGTGCTGGGTGGTCTGCTGGCTGAGATTATCTTTACCTGTGTTTTTGTGCTCGTTGTACTGGGCGCTACGGCCAAGACCAATGGTGCCACTAATAACTTTGCAGGTCTGGCCATCGGTCTGAGCCTCGTACTGGTTCATCTGGTTTGCATCCGTTATACTGGCACGTCGGTTAACCCTGCCCGTTCATTGGCTCCGGCTATTTTCCAAGGCGGTACAGCATTGGCCAACCTCTGGATATTCATTGTCGGCCCGTTTGTAGGTGGTGCACTGGCAGCCTGCATCTGGAAACTTATCGAGCCTGCTGAGAAGAAGTAGAAACTTTTAAAATCCGTGAAAAGCCGTAATAATTAATCATTCATACATTCGTAATTCACAAATATTTCGTACCTTTGCGGCCAAATAGATTTTTAACTAACAATTTAATATTACAATTATGGTAAATTACAAAGATTTGGGGCTTGTCAATACCCGCGAGATGTTCAAGAAGGCAGTAGCCGGTGGCTATGCCATTCCTGCTTTCAACTTTAACACGATGGAGCAGATGCAGGCTATTGTACAGGCTGCCGTTGAGACCAAGTCACCCGTCATCATGCAGGTATCGAAAGGTGCCCGTAACTATGCCAACGCCACTATCCTGCGCTATATGGCGGAGGGTGCTGTGGCATACGCCAAGGAACTGGGTTGTGAGCATCCTGAAATCGTACTCCATCTGGACCACGGCGATAGCTTCGAGATTTGCAAGGATTGTATCGATATGGGCTTCTCCAGCGTCATGATTGATGGTAGCTCGCTGCCCTATGAGGACAATATCGCTCTGACCAAGAAGGTGGTTGAGTATGCTCATCAGTACGATGTGACTGTTGAGGCTGAGCTGGGTGTGCTGGCTGGCGTTGAGGACGAGGTAGTAGCTGAGGAGTCTCACTACACCAAGCCTGAGGAGGTTATCGACTTCGCAACCCGCACAGGCTGCGACTCGCTGGCTATCTCTATCGGTACTTCACACGGTGCTTACAAGTTCAAGCCCGAGCAGTGTACCCGCGACCCGAAGACTGGTAAGCTCGTTCCTCCCCCATTGGCATTCGACGTGCTGCATGAGATTGAGAGCAAGCTGCCCGGATTCCCCATCGTGCTCCACGGTTCTTCATCCGTTCCTCAGGAGGAGGTAGACACCATCAACAAGTTTGGTGGCAACCTGCCCGATGCCGTTGGTATCCCCGAGGAGCAGCTGCGTGAGGCCTCTAAGAGTGCTGTCTGCAAGATTAACATTGACTCTGACTCTCGTCTGGCCATGACTGCTGCTATCCGCCAGTATCTGGCTGAGCATCCTGACCACTTCGACCCACGTCAGTATTTGAAGCCCGCCCGCGACAACATGAAGAAGATGTACATCCACAAGATTGTGAATGTGCTTGGTTCTGATGGCAAACTGGCTTAATTAGGACTTAGATAACAATAATAATTACAGGGCAGGAACCGAAGTTCCTGCCCTGTTTTCTTTGACTGCGAAACGTTAGCAATGGTGATTATTCTTGCAATCGCTTGAAAGCCTGTGGTAGGTATTGGATGAGGTCACCTGCCGTTAGGCTCTCTTCGCCTAAGTCGTTGGCGGCCAAGTCACCTGCCAAGCCGTGCAGATAAACGCCTACGACGCAGGCATCCTCTTGTTTGTAACCACGAGCCAATAGGCCGGTGATGATGCCCGTCAGCACATCGCCGCTGCCAGCAGTAGCCATACCTGCATTGCCTGTCGGGTTAAACAGGATGTGGCCGTCGGGCATACAGATAGCTGTATAATGACCCTTTACGATGACGTGGCCTTGCAAACGTTCAGCGAGATTGCGAGCCTTGGTCAGTCGCTCATAGCTATCGGCAGAGTGCCCTTCCAGTCGGTCGAACTCCTTGGGGTGTGGCGTGAGGATGATACCCTTCGGCAACTGCTGCATCCAAGCACGGTGATTGGCCAGTATGTTCAGTGCATCGGCATCGGTCACGATGGGGCATTGCGTTCTGCGCAGCTGGGTGATGAGGGCAATAGCCGTCTGTTCACTCTGTCCGAGACCAGAACCAACTCCCAGTGCCTGATAGGTTTCGGTGTCAACAGCCTCGGCAAAGATAGTCTCTTCCGAGCCTGTCTGTACGATGGCCTCAGGGACTGATATTTGCAAAATAGAGACGTTGCGCTTGGGCGTATTGACCGTTACCTTGCCGGCACCTGCACGCAAACAAGCCTTAGCAGCCAGTACGGCAGCTCCCGCCATGCCGTAGCTGCCAGCGATAAGCAGGGCACTACCCATCTGTCCCTTATGGGCAAAAGAATCGCGGGGGAGCAGTCGAGAGCGCACATCGGCCTCCTCGACTATCGTGTATTGAGCGTCAGTCTTGTTAATGCCCTCCTGACTAAGTCGGATGTCAAGGACTTGGAGGTGGCCGACGAACTGCTGGTTCTCAGCGAACAGGAACGCCAGCTTGGGCTGTTGCAGGGTCAATGTCCTCGTAGCCCGAATGATGTTGGCCCGCACATTGTACGTGTTGTCCTCCGTCATCAGGCCCGACGGTACATCAAGGCTGACTACTTGGGCAGACGAAGCGTTGATGTACTTGACCAGCGAGGAGAAACCACCTGCCAGCGGCTTGTTCAGCCCCGACCCGAACAGGGCATCAATGACCAACATATTGTCTTCCAGCACAGGCGGGTCAAACTCCTGTATCACCTCTACATACTTGTGGATTCGCTTGCAGTCCTCCAGCCGCTTCTTGTTCGTGGCACAGTCGGGCGACAAATGACCGCTGATATTAAAGAGATAGGCAGACACCTGATAGCCTTGCTCGGCCAACATTCGTGCTACCGCCAGCCCATCGCCACCGTTGTTGCCCGGACCGGCAAACACGACGACAGGCGTGGACGACGACCACACATCGGTGATAGCGCGTGTCAGTGTTCTGGCTGCGCGCTCCATCAAGTCGATGCTCGCAATGGGCTCGTGCTCGATGGTAAACTTGTCTAACTCATGGAGCTGATTGTTCGTAAATATCTTCATTTGTGTGCAAAAATACGAAAAAATCCTAATACCTAACTCCTAATTCCCAATAATTTCGTAATTTTGTGCCAAATTTTATTTTCCGCATCAATGAATATAGTAAGAATCAAGGATAAAACATTCAAGGTGTCGATTCCAGAGAGTGAGATTAGACAGCGTGTCAAGGAACTGGCCACTGCCATCAACCACGACATGGAGGGTAAGAACCCACTGTTGTTAGGGGTGCTGAACGGCTCGTTCATGTTTGCCGCAGACCTGATGCGCGAGCTGACGATACCTTGTGAGATATCCTTTGTCAAGCTGGCTTCATACCAAGGTACGACGTCGACGGGCAAGGTGAAGGAGGTGATTGGCATCAACGAAGACTTGACGGGCCGCACGGTCATCATCGTGGAGGACATCGTGGACACGGGTGCCACGATGAAGCAGATGATAGAATCGCTGGGCACCCGCAACCCGGCATCGATAGACATCTGTACCCTCTTCGTCAAGCCCGACAAGCTGAAGGAACCGCTTGACATCAAGTATGCCGCTTTCTCCATACCCAACGACTTCATCGTAGGCTATGGGCTGGACTACGACCAGCAGGGCAGGCACTTGAAGGAGATATATACGCTGGTGGAAGAATGAGGCAAATTAAACTACCGCACCTGCCCAGCGACGTGGAGGCGCAGCCAAGCGACCTTGTCACAGACCTGTGGTATAACAAAGGGAAGGAAACCAACATAAAGCAAGATAACGTAAAGGTAAAAATCAGGATGAAGAATATTGTAATCTTCGGTGCTCCCGGCTCAGGCAAGGGAACACAGAGCGACTTAATGATTAAGCACTACGGACTGGAGCATATCTCAACAGGCGACGTGCTGCGTAACGAAATCAAGAAGGGAACGGAGCTGGGTAAGACGGCTCAAGGGTTTATCGACAAGGGCAACCTGATTCCCGACGACCTGATGGTCAGCATTCTGGCTACGGTGTACGACGGGCTTGGGCGGGGCCACCAAGGGGTTATCTTCGACGGATTCCCCCGTACCGTTCCGCAGGCCGAGGCACTGAAAAAGATGCTCAACGAGCGGGGCGACAAGGTGGCTGCCATGCTGGAGCTGGACGTGCCTGAGGACGAGCTGATGCAGCGACTCATCAAGCGCGGACAGGAGAGCGGACGCGCCGACGACAACGAGGAGACTATCAAGAAGCGTCTGGACGTATATCGCTCGCAGACGTTGCCGCTTATCGAGTGGTACAAGCAGGAGGGACTGCACCACTATATCAACGGGTATGGTACGCTGGAGCGCATCTTCGGCGATATTCAGGAGGTAATCGACAATCTCTGACAATGGAAAGCAACTTCGTAGACTACGTTAAGATATACTGCCGTTCAGGCAAGGGCGGACGCGGGTCGATGCACCTGCGCCATGTGAAGTACAACCCCAACGGCGGTCCTGACGGTGGCGACGGTGGCAAGGGCGGCAGTATCATCCTGCGCGGCAACCATAACTACTGGACGCTGCTGCACCTGAAGTACGAGCGGCATATCTTTGCCGAGCACGGCGGCAACGGTGGCAAGGACAAGTGTCACGGCACCGACGGCAAGGACGTGTACATTGACGTGCCTTGCGGCACGGTGGTCTACGATGCCGAAACGGGCAAGTACGTGTGCGACGTGACCTACGACGGTCAGGAAGTCATGCTGCTGAAGGGAGGCCGTGGCGGTCTGGGCAACTTCCAGTTCCGCACCGCTACCAACCAAGCCCCACGCTATGCGCAGCCCGGAGAGCCGATGCAGGAGATGACCATCATCTTGGAGCTGAAGCTGCTGGCCGATGTCGGACTGGTGGGATTCCCCAACGCGGGTAAGTCGACGCTGCTGTCGTCACTCTCGAATGCCCGTCCGAAAATCGCTAACTACCCCTTCACCACGATGGAACCCTCGCTGGGCATTGTGGGCTACCGCGAGGGCAAGTCGTTTGTAATGGCTGACATTCCGGGCATCATCGAGGGCGCATCAGAGGGCAAGGGCCTCGGCCTGCGATTCCTGCGCCACATAGAGCGCAACTCGCTGTTGCTCTTCATGGTGCCGGGCGACACGGACGACATCAAGCGAGAGTATGAGATACTGCTGAACGAGCTGCGCCAGTTTAATCCCGATATGCTCGACAAGCACCGCGTGCTGGCCATCACCAAGTGCGACCTGCTGGACGACGAGCTGATAGAGATGCTGCGCGAGACGCTGCCACAGGACTTGCCCTGTGTGTTCATATCGGCTGTGGCCAACAAGGGGCTTGACGAGCTGAAGGACGTGCTGTGGCGCGAGCTGAACGCGGAGAGCAACAAGCTGGCTGCCGTCATGGCCGAGGACACGCTGGTACACCGCGACAAGGACATGACGCGCTTTGCCGAGGAGATGGCCGACGAGGGTGAGGACGGCGACATAGAGTATGTGGACGTAGAGGATATTGACGAGCTGGACGACTTGGAATATCTGGACGAACCCGACGAGGGGGAAGGAGCCAGATGACCAGTCCACAACTGACATATTATAATATGAACGCGCGCGTAGTGGCATTCAGCTCGACGCGCCAAGGGGGATGCAGCACGGGCAACTATGCTGCATTCAACGTGAATGCCTACTGCGGCGACAGCGACGAGCACATTGCCCAGAACAGGGCGTCGCTATGCCGTCTGCTGGGCATCGGCACGGAGCGGCTGGTGATGCCCCATCAGGTGCATGGCTGCGAGGTGCGCCGGGTGGACGGGCCGCCCAGTGAGCCGATAGAGGGTGCCGACGCGGTGATGACCAACGTCGGGGGGCTGTGCATCGGGGTGTCGACGGCTGACTGCATTCCCATATTGCTGTACGACGAGGCGCATCATGCCGCCTGTGCCGTACATGCCGGCTGGCGCGGTACGGTGCAGCGCATTGCTGAACGGGCCGTGGAGGCCATGCACCGCGACTACGGCACCGAGGCTTGTCGGTTGCAGGCCGTCATTGGGCCAGGCATCTCGCTCGACAGCTTTGAGGTGGGCGACGAGGTGTACGACCAGTTTGCAGCCGCTGGCTTCGACATGGCGGCCATCAGTCGGCACGATGCCAAGTGGCACATCGACTTGCCCGAATGTAACCGTCGGCAACTCATGGCCGTGGGGGTACCCGCTGCGCACATCCAGTCTGTGGGCATCTGCACCTATCGCCACCACGACCGCTACTTCTCCGCACGCCGGCTGGGCATCCAGTCGGGGCGCATCCTAACAGGAATCCTACTAAAATAAACCTATATGACAACACTCCGCCATCTGTTTCTGACCACCGTTTGCACGCTCACGCTGTCGGCGTGCGCCCAGTCGAAGTTCACCGCCTTAGAGCAACAGCAGATAAGCATCGAGGATGCGAAGCTGTTCGAGAAGTCGCAGGCATTCACCATCGACTTTGCCGCCATGCGCACCAAGGACTATTCGTTCCCGCTGCCAGTGGGCAAGGCCAAGATGGGCAAGGACTATAACGTGGAGATAGAGACGAAGAAGGGCGATGCCGTGAAGGCGATGTTCGACGGCACGGTGCGCCTGTCGAAGAACAACCCGCCGTTTGGCAACGTCATCGTCATCCGTCACGACAATGGGCTGGAGACGGTCTACGGCAACAACGCCGAGAACTTAGCCAGGTCGGGCGACCGTGTGAAGGCGGGTCAGACCATTGCCATCGTAGGCTCCGACAAGGGTCGGACGTACTGCGAGTTTGCCATGATGGTCAACGGCGGTCGCATCAATCCCGAGATTATCATTAGTTTGGAGAGCCACCGCCTGCGCCGCCAGACCGTGCTCTTTCAGAAGACGGCCACGTGGAAAGTGGATGTCAGCGTGATGCGCGAGCAGCGCCCCGCCGATGCAGTGGAAGGCCAGTGGTGGTGCTATCCGCTGGCGGGTGCCAAGGTCATCAGCCCCTACGGTGGTCGCGGTGGCCGTCGCCATACGGGCGTAGACCTGAAGACGAAGCCCGACGACAACATCCTTGCAGCCTTCGACGGCGAGGTGGTCTTCTCTGGAAAGTTTGCCGGCTATGGCAACCTCGTGCGCATACGCCATGCCAACGGGCTGGAGACGTACTACAGCCATAACTCGAAGAACCTCGTAAAGGTGGGCGACCGTGTGAAGGCAGGCACAGTCATAGCCCTGACAGGGCGCACGGGGCGTGCCACAACCGAGCATCTGCACTTCGAAACCCGTGCCAACGGGCAGGCCATTGACCCTGCCCGATACTTCAATCATCAGACACACACCATCCGTGAAAGTGCCTTTCAGAAGGGAAAGAAAGGCTATGTCATCAAGCGATAGGCCGTCGGCACATGGTGCCGAGCGTGTCCGTGCATGATGCCGAGCGTGTCCGTGCATGGTGCCGACCGCGTCCGCGCATGGTGCCGAGCGTGTCCGTGCATGATGCCGACCGCGTCCGCACATGGTGCCGAGCGTGTCCGTGCATGATGCCGAGCGTGTCCGCAGAACATAAAAAACGGCTCCACACATAGTGCGGAGCCGTTTGGCGTTATTGCTAATATCGTTTAATTGAACTTCAGAATCTGACCAGCACGCAGCTTAGAGTTCTTCTTCAGGTGGTTCATCTTCATAATGGCATCCACCGTTGTGCCGCGCTTCTGGGCGATGGAGTAGAGTGTCTCACCCCGCTTTACCTTGTGGAATCGGCTCTCCTGTGCGTAAGAAGCCTCAGGCGCTGCGGTTGCCAGCTCCACCTCCTCGGCATTCAGTCCAAGGCCCGAGCCACCTACACCGCGCAAACGGGTAGCTATCACCGACTCCTGCTGGTAGGTAGCCTTGCGGAACACGTAGTAGTCATCAACCACATCCTGATTGCGGAAGTCGAACATCAGGGCAGGATTCAAGGGCACACCGCAGAGGCGAGTCTCAAAGTGCAGGTGCGAGCCCGTGCTTCGACCCGTGTTGCCACCCAGACCAATCGGGTCGCCGGCGCGTACCTCCTCGTCAGGGTTCACCAGTTGCTGCGACATGTGGCCGTAGTAAGTCTCCAGCCCGTTGTCATGGCGAATGACCACGTACTTGCCGTAACCGCGTGCGTCGTATCTCACCACGCGCACCTTACCAGCAAAGGCGGCACGGATGGTGTCGCCGATATATACCTTAATGTCCAGTCCCTTGTGCTGACGACCCCATCGGGCCCCGAAGTTTGAAGTCAGCATACGGTTGTCGGTAGGCATACAGAAGCCCTTCAGCGAGATGCGGAACGAGTCGGGCAGCTCCGTCACACGGCTATGAGCGTGGTCGTTGTCCCAGTCCTCATACAGGTCTGCTGCGGGGTTTTCTAAGCTCTCGATGGTTATTAGTCGGTGCAAAGCCACGCTGTCCACCGCCTTCATCTTGCGGTCTACGGGTGCCTGACGAGCCAGCAAGTCCTGTCCCAACGTGGGAAGCGTGCTCATCGCGGCCACAGCCAGCAGTGCTATTTTCTTGAGTTTCTTTATCATAAATTGTCTTGGTTGCGTTACTAATAGACCCCTTGACCATGCGGTGCAAAGGTGCGAAATCAGGTTCGTTACGGGAATTAAACGTTGCAAAGATAATAAATATTTTGCGAAAACACAAATTGTTAACACTCTTTATGGCATTTTTAACACTTCGCCTTACGATATGACGCCCCAGTTGACATGGGTCTTACGCAGTTCGCGCAGGCGTTTCCATAGCAGGTTGTAGCGGGGACTGTCGCACGCCGGGTCGTCGTCGATGATGCGTTGTGCCTCGTCGCGCGCCAGCTGCACCAGCTGGCCGTCACGTGCGATGTCGGCCAGCTTCAGGTCGAAGGCCATGCCGCTCTGCTGCGTACCCTCCAAGTCGCCGGGGCCGCGCAGCTTCAGGTCGGCCTCGGCAATGCGGAAGCCGTCGTTGGTGTCGCACATGATGTCAATGCGCTTGCGGGTGTCCTCGGCCAGCTTGTAGCCTGTGACCAAGATGCAGTACGACTGGTCGGCACCGCGCCCCACACGTCCGCGCAGCTGGTGCAGCTGGCTAAGCCCGAAGCGCTGCGCCTCGAGAATCACCATCACCGAGGCGTTGGGCACGTTCACCCCCACTTCAATCACCGTTGTGGCTACGAGTATCTGCGTCTCGCCGCTGACAAACTTCTGCATCTCTGCCTCCTTGTCGGCAGGCTTCATCTTGCCGTGAACCTTGCTCAGCCGGAACTCGGGGAACACCTGACGCAGGGTTTCGAAGCCGTCCTCCAAGTTCTTCAGGTCTATCTTCTCGCTCTCCTCTATCAATGGGAAGACGATGTACACCTGCCGACCCTCGTGGATTTGGCGGCGCAGACCGTCGTACAGCGACGGCATACTGGACATGAAGACGTGGGTGGTGACCACGGGCTTACGGCCCGGAGGCAGCTCGTCGATGACGCTCACGTCCAAGTCGCCGTAGAGGGTCATGGCCAGTGTGCGGGGAATTGGCGTGGCCGTCATCACCAGCACGTGGGGCGGGTTCTGGCTCTTGCTCCACAGCTTGGCGCGCTGAGCCACCCCGAAGCGGTGCTGCTCGTCGACTACCACCATGCCCAGACGGGCAAACCGCACGGTGTCCTCGATGACGGCATGAGTGCCCACCAGTATCTGCACCGTGCCGTCCAGCAGTCCGTCCAGCACCTCCTGCCTGCGCCTGCCCTTGACGATGCCCGTCAGCAGCGCCACCCGAATATCCATGTCGTGCAGGAAGTCCATGATGGTCTGTAGGTGCTGTTCGGCCAGTATCTCCGTCGGAGCCATGATGCACGCCTGATAACCGTTGTCTAATGCTATTAGCATCGACATCAGCGCCACCAGCGTCTTGCCCGAGCCTACGTCGCCCTGCAGCAGGCGGTTCATCTGCCGACCGCTGCCCATGTCCTTCCGAATCTCTCGGATGACGCGCTTCTGTGCCTCCGTCAGGGGGAACGGCAGGTTCTGGCTATAGAAGCCGTTGAAGTGGTCGCCCACCTTCGAGAAGGTGTAGCCACGGTACTTACGCCGCTGGTCGCTGGCGTACCTTAATATATTCAGCTGGACATAGAACAGTTCCTCGAACTTCAGACGAACCCGGGCACGCTCGAGTTCCTTGGAACCATGCGGGTAGTGGAGCTTGCGCAGCGCCTCGTCACGCGACATCAGGTGCAGCGACTGGGTGATGAAGTCGGGCAAAGTCTCCTCAAGCGGTTCCTTCAGCACGTCGAGCAGCGTCTTGATGATGCGCTCCATAGTCCTGCTGTTAAGCCCCGCCTTCTTCATCTTCTCCGAGGTGTTGTAGTAGGGTTGCATCCCCATGCTCGACAGTTCCAGCTTGCTGGCCTCGTCCATATCGGGGTGAACCACCTGAATACGCCCGTTAAACACCTGCGGGCGGCCAAACACCACGTACTCCGTACCTATTTTATACTTCTTGACGGCACTGTCAGCGTAGTTAAACCACGTCAAGTCCATCACGCGCCCAGTACCATCGGTGAAGTGCGCCACCACGCGCTTCTTGCGCGCCCCCATCTTAAACGTCTCGAAACTAAGGATGTGGCCCTTCACCTGTATGAAGGGCATATCGCCCGTCAGCTCACTGATGGCGTACAGGCGACTGCGGTCTACGTGCTTATAAGGGTAATACTGCAACAGGTCGCCATACGTCACGATGCCCAGCTCCTCGGCAAGGAGCTTCTTGCGCTGCGGGCCTACACCCGGCAAGTATTGTATGTCTTGTTGCAGCAGGTTGGTCATCCGAGCAGTACTTCGGCGAGTTTGAGGTCGTAGGGAGTCGTGAGCTTGATGTTTTCACGGTTGCCGTCCACCAGCGTAATCGCGTGTCCGTAGCTTTCCACCACCGAGGCATCGTCCGTGAAACCGTCACAATAAGGCTGGCGGTTGGCGGCCTTCAGCAGCTGGATGTCGAAGGTCTGCGGGGTCTGCACCAGTCGGTAGTCGTCACGCGGCACGGTCTTTGACGCGGATGGAGCGGATAGCTGGCGCAAGGTCTCGACCACCGGCGTAACGGGGATGACGGCCTTCGCCGTGCGCGCCGTCTCGTAGCAATGGCGAATCACCTCCATGCTGGGGAACGGGCGCACCCCGTCGTGAACGCCCACCACGCCCTCGGCATCGTCGGGTATCAGGGCCAAGCCGTGCTGCACGCTGTGGAAGCGCGTCTCGCCACCGTCGGCCAACTGGTACTCCACCCGAAAGTCGTACTCGCGGCACAACTGTTGCCAGTAATCCTGCTGCGCCTTGGGCAGCACGAGGATAATATTTAGCGTGGGCGAATAAGCCCTGAACCGCTCCAGCGTGCGCATCAGCACAGGTCGCCCACCGATGGGCAGAAACTGCTTCGGAATGTCGCCTCCCATGCGCAGACCCTTTCCGCCTGCCACGATAATCACGTAGTCGCTCATGCCATCAGGTGCTTAAACCTCATGCCCTCGGCGAGCTGGTCGGCAGTCTTCTGGTCTGCCAACTGGCTGAGCAGCTCGTAAGCAAAGGGGAAGGCGGCAGCAGGGCCTTCGCCCGTGGTGACGTTGCCATCCACGGTAACGAGGTCGGCAGTGTAGGTAGCCCCCTCCAACTGCTGTTCAAAGCCCGGGTAGCACGTGGCGCGACGGCCTTCGAGCAACCCTAACTGACCCAGTACGACGGCAGGGGCAGCACAAATGGCAGCCACCTTCCGGCCAGCAGCCACTTGGTCGACCACCGCCTTGCACACGCCTTTGTGCTCATACAAGTTGGTGGCTCCCGGCATCCCACCCGGCAGGAACAGCAGGTCGGCATCCGAGAAGTCGCCTTGCTCGAACATGATATCCGCCTCGATGTTCACCCCGTGCGATGACTGCACCAGCGGGAAGTCGGTGATGCTCACCGTCGTTACGTCCACCCCACCGCGCCGCAGCACGTCAACGGGAATCAGGGCCTCGACCTCCTCGAAGCCGTCAGCTAAGAATACATATACCTTTTTCATTATATTGTCCGTATTTGATTAAACCATGTTACCGTAGTGCCTCCAGATACCGCTGGATGGTGTCGCGCAGCCCCATGTATAAGGCATCGCATATCAGCGCGTGGCCAATGGACACCTCGTCCGTCCAAGGTATGAGCTGGTGGTAGTAGGCAAGGTTCTCCAACGACAGGTCGTGCCCGGCGTTCAGTCCCAGTCCCACACGCCGAGCCTCCTCGGCAGCCGCCACGAAAGGTGCAATGGCAGCCTCGCGGTCTTGGGCATAGCACGAGGCATACGGCTCCGTATATAGCTCCACACGGTCGGCACCACACGCCTTGGCCCCCTCGACCATGCGCGGGTCGGCATCGACGAAGATGCTGGTGCGGATGCCCGCCTCGCTGAACGTGCGGCAGATGTCCGTCAGGAACGTGCGGTTCTCCAGCGTGTCCCATCCGTGGTTGGACGTCAGCTGCTCCTCTCCGTCGGGCACCAGCGTCACCTGTGTGGGCTTCACCTCCAGCACCAGTTGCGTAAACGAGTCGATGGGGTTGCCCTCGATGTTCAGCTCCGTGGTGATGAGTGGCTTCAGCTCGCGCACGTCCTGATAGCGTATGTGCCGCTCGTCAGGTCGCGGATGCACCGTAATGCCCTGTGCGCCAAACTGCTCTGCGTCGCGTGCCACCCTGAGCACGTCAGGGTTGTTGCCTCCCCTTGCGTTGCGCAGCGTGGCCACCTTGTTGATGTTTACACTTAGTTTTGTCATTTTATATTTGGATATCTTATTGCTTATTCGTACCTTTGCAACGGCAAAGATACAAAATCTTTTCCGAACACGCACTAAATACGCAATAATTTTTATGACCCCACGCAAACTACGTTTCGCCGTCTTCGGCAATGTGTACCAGCCGAGAAAGTCGGTTTCCATCCAGAAACTGCTGGCCTGCCTTGCCGCCCGAGAGGCCGAGGTGTGCATCGAGCGCGAGTTCCACGACTTTCTGGCCGACGGACAACAGCAGCCCGCCGAGGGCGTACACGTGTTTGACGGGGGCGACTTCGAGGCAGATTTCGTCATTTCGATGGGGGGCGACGGAACGTTCCTCCGGGCGGCCAGCATGGTGGGCGGCAGACAGGTGCCCATTTTAGGCATCAACACCGGTCGGCTGGGCTTCTTGGCCGATGTCAACGCGCAGGAGATTGAGCACGCGATTAGTGCCCTGTACGACGGCGACTACACGGTGGACACGCGCTCCGTCATCCGTGTGGAGACGGAGGGCAAGGCGCTGCAGGGCTACAACTGTGCGCTGAACGACGTGGCCATCCTGAAGCGCGACAACGCCTCGATGATTTCCATCCACGTCACCATCAATGGCGACTACGTGACCACCTATCAGGCTGACGGCCTGATTATGAGCACACCCACGGGCTCGACCGCCTATTCGCTCTCCAACGGCGGGCCGATTATCGTGCCCGGCACTCATGTGTTTGCCCTGACGGCAGTGGCTCCCCATTCGCTCAACGTGCGCCCGATAGTGGTTTCGGAGGAATCGAAAATCACGCTGACCGTAGAGAGCCGCACCCACAACTTCCTTGTGGCACTGGACGGTCGCTCCGAAAACCTGCCCGAGTCGACGCGCCTGACGCTGCGCAAGGCTCCCTACCGTGTAAACGTTATCAAGCGCGTGGGAACCAGATATTTCCATACCCTGCGCGAGAAGATGATGTGGGGTGCCGACAGCCGCGGCTGACCCTCGCGCCCTGACTTCCCAATTATATTCTTTTAATGTACGCGCGCGCTTGTACCTAAACGTATATAAGTGCGCTCAATACCTGTGGTATTTGCCCGCTCTGGGTGGCAACCGTTCCCTCCCCGAGTAAGAGCCGTTCTTTCCCCCGGTAAGAACCGTTCTTTCCACGGGTAAGAGCCGTTCTTTCCAACACCCCGAATGGGGGTGCCATTCGTTAAAAGATGCTAATACACAGTAACTTTCTGCCAGAAAAGTTTGGAGGGAACGGTTAAAAGCACTACTTTTGCAGTGTACTATTAATGTGGTACACCGATATACGGTTAAAATCAATCAAATATATAAGGTTATGATAGAAGTTAAAAACATCCGATTCAAGTATGCAGGTAGCAAGCACCTCGTGTTCGACGACTTTAGTCTCCGGCTGGAGGCCAACAACATCTACGGCCTGCTGGGCAAGAACGGTACGGGCAAGTCGACCCTGCTGTATCTGCTCAGTGGACTGCTGCGCCCCGCCAGCGGTTCCGTGTCCTACGACGGCCACCTGACCCGCCTGCGCCGGCCAGAGACCTTGCACGAGATATTCATCGTGCCCGAGGAGTTCGACCTGCCCAGTATGTCGCTGGCACAGTATGTAAAGATTAACAAGCCGTTCTATCCGCGCTTCAGCCATGAGGTGCTGGAGTCCTGTCTGGCCGACTTCGAGCTGTCGACCGACCTGCGGCTCAACGCCCTGTCGATGGGTCAGAAGAAGAAGGTGTTCATGGCCTTTGCCCTTGCCACCAACACGAAGCTGCTGCTGATGGACGAGCCTACCAACGGCCTTGACATTCCCTCGAAGTCGCAGTTCCGCAAGGTGGTGGCGCAGCACATGGCCGACGACCGCACGCTGATTATCTCCACCCATCAGGTGCACGACGTGGAGTCGCTGCTCGACCACATCCTGATACTAAGTCCGCAGCAGCTGTTGCTCGATGCCAGCGTGGCCGACATCACGGCCCGCTACGTCTTCGAGTACCGCACGCCAGCCGAAATGCAGGACGTGCTCTATGCCGAACCGTCGTTGCAGGGCAATGCCGTAATAGCTCCGCGCAAGGCTGGCGACGCCGAGACGCAGGTCAATCTCGAACTGCTCTTCAATGCCGTCACGCAGGGTAAGATTTAACGAAGGAGGACGGTAAGATGAAACGATTTGATATCACCCGATTTGGCCACACGCTCCGCTGGTCGCTGACGATGGACAGAGGCTGGTTCCTGCGCACCACGCTCAGTTGGACGGTCATGCTGACGCTGATGTTCCTGCTCTTCACTTGCTTCACCTTCATCGTGAAGGATGACGGACATACGGGTTACGAGGTGAGCACTGTGCTGTTTGTGGCTACTGTGGTGGCCATCCTGCTGCTGGGCCCCTCGTTCATGTTCGTGTCCATGACGAACCGCCATGCCGACCAGACACTGCTCATGTTGCCCGCCTCGAATCTGGAGAAATACCTCGCCCGCTACAGCTACTGGCTCCTGTCGTTGCCTTGCTTGGCAGTGGCCTTCCTGACAGCCGACCTGTTGCAGTTTGTGGTGAACACGCTGACAGGGAACGATAATGCCACGCTGGTCATGAGCATCATCGTGGAAGTATGGGGCAGAATCCCCGACGACGTGCCGAGAGAAGAGGGGCTGACCTCGCTGCTGTTCGCCCTCTGGCTCCACTCTTTCTATGCCCTTGGTGCCACGTTCTTCAGAGCTCACAAGTACAACTATGTGCTGACCTCTGTCGTACTCGTTCTGGTACTAATGCTTACGGGCATCATGCAGGGCAAGATAGTCATCGACGAACTGCTGTACCATCACCGTTGCTACTGCAACTGGACGCTCCTCGGCCTTTCCGTGTTCAATTTCTGGCTCTCGTATCGGCTGTTCCGCCGCACGCAGGTCATTGGTAAATTCATTAACATATAGCATAAAGAAGATATGAATCACTTTAATTTCCATAGGTTTTCCCTCGTACTGAACTGGGTGCTGCGCGTCAACTGGCGCAGGCTGGTGTTCGGCGTGGCAGGCTCCGCAGCGGGTGTGCTCATTGGCGAGCTGGCTATCCGTGCCAACGGAACATATTACGACCCTCATTCGCTTGTCCGTACATACGCCCAGCTGGGCTCGGCCCTGATACTCATCGGCACCATCGTGATGGTCTGCGGTGTGACCTCCACCGTCAACGAAAAGCGGAAGCGCTCGGCCTTCCTGATGCTGCCCGCCACCAATCTGGAGAAATTCCTCGCACTGGTCGGGTTCACGGCAGTCGTCTGTCCCCTGTGCCTCTTCCTCTCCTTTGCACTTGGCGACACCCTGCGCGTGGCCTTCTTCTGGTCTCAGGGGGTGATGCTGCACGGTACCATCAGTATTACTCACGACGGAACAAGTTGGTATTCGTGGTCATCGGCTGTGCCGCTGGTCGTTGAAAACCTGACACCTAACAACTTTGGCGAGTTCCGCTGGCTCGAGCTGCTGTATTTCGTCACGTGGGTAGTCTTCGCCCATTCGTGGTACACGTTCTTCGGCACACTGGTCAGAAAGTATGCTTTCGTTATCTCCAATATCGTCTTCATCGGGGCGGCCCTGTTTCTGTTTCAGGTGTTGGAACGCTATGGCGACCATTTGTGGCTCTTCAACAAGACGTGGGAGCATGGCGTTTACGTCAGCCATTACAACACCCCACTCATCTACTGGGTCATTGCGGTGCAGCTGACACTGGCGTGCCTTGGCTACTGGGCGTCGTTCCGCATCTTTAAGAACTTCCAACTCATCCCTAATAAATGGACAAACGTATGACTTTCTCAAACGATAAACCTATCTACCTGCAGATGGCAGACCGCCTCTGCGACGAAATACTGGCAGGCACGTACAAGGACGACGACCGCATTCCCTCCGTCCGCGAGTACGCCGTACTGCTGGAGGTGAACACCAACACGGCTGTCAAGGCTTACGACGAGCTGGCTCGCGCGAACATTATATATAATAAGCGAGGACTGGGCTACTTCGTTACCTCGGGGGCGCGCGAGGCCATCCTCTGCCAGCGTAAGGGCGAGTTCATGTGTGAACGGCTGCCTGAGCTGTTCCGCCAGATGCAGCTTCTGGGCATTGGCATCGAGGACATCGTCTATGCCTACACCGCCTTACAAAGACCTAAAGAGTGATAAAATCCTTGCACTGGTGCAACCTTTTGCCTGCTTTTGCCGTCTAACGGCTGAACAGTAAAGACAAAACGGCCTAATTGTAAATAACAATGATACACTTAAAAGACATCAATAAGACCTATCAGGGAGCGCAGCCCCTGCACGTGCTGAAGGGCATTACGCTCGACATCCACAAGGGCGAGTTTGCCAGCATCATGGGCGCATCGGGTTCGGGTAAGTCGACCCTGCTCAACATCTTGGGCATTCTCGACAACTACGACTCTGGCATCTACGAGCTCAACGGTGTGCCCATCTGGAACCTCTCCGAGTCGCGTGCCGCCGAGTACCGCAACCGCATGATAGGCTTTATCTTTCAGTCGTTTAACTTGATTTCATTCAAGACCGCAGTAGAAAATGTTGAGTTGCCGTTATTCTATCAAGGGGTGTCGCGCCGGAAGCGGCACACCCTTGCTCTGGAATATCTGGAGCGACTGGGGCTTCTCGCGTGGGCGGAGCACTACCCTAACGAGCTGTCGGGTGGACAGAAGCAGCGCGTGGCCATTGCCCGGGCACTGATTACGAAGCCACAGATAATACTGGCCGACGAGCCGACGGGTGCCCTCGACTCGAAGACCAGCGTCGAGGTGATGCAGCTGCTGAAACAGCTGAATGCCGACGAGGGCATCACCCAGATTATCGTCACCCACGACCCTAACGTGGGGGCACAGACTAACCGCATTATCCGCATCAAAGACGGACTTATCGAGCAGCCATGATAGAACTACTGAAGGAAATAGGGCAGACGGCCCGGCGCAACAGGTTGCGCACGGCACTGACAGGCTTCGCCGTGGCATGGGGCATCTTCATGCTGATTGTGCTGCTGGGTGCCGGCAACGGACTGATTAATGCGCAGCTGCAACAGTCGGACCGCTTCCTGTCTAACTCAATGGTGGTCTTCGGAGGCCGTACCTCCAAGGCTTATCAGGGCTTGAAGGAAGGGCGGCGCATCCGTTTGCAGACACGCGACATTGCGGCAACGGAGACCAGTTTCCCCCAATACATCGACGAGGTGGGGGCTACCTACGAGACGTGGGTCACCATTAACTACGGACAGGAGTATATCTCGACCAGCATCACGGGTGCCTACCCCAACTATACGCAAATCAACAAGATAGAGCTTCTGGCTGGCCGCTTTATCAACGACATCGACTTGCACGAGAAGCGTAAGGTGCTGGTGCTGAGCTCTAAGCAGGCAAGGGAGCTGGAGCCTAAGGGTTATGAACGCCTGTTGGGGCGCAACCTGAAGGTGGGTGCGTTTATGTTCAAGGTGGTGGGCATCTATAAGGATGACGAGAGTGGGCAGCCGGAGGCGTTCTCTTCCTATTCGGCCATCAAGGGCATCTATGGAGCCAACACGGACAATGCCGGGAACATCCAGTTTACCTTCCACGGCCTGCCTACCGAGACGGCTAACGACCAGTTCGAGAAAGACTACCGCAAGCGCATCAATGCCAACCATCAGGCGCATCCCGAGGACGAGAGCTCCATTTACCTTTGGAATCGCTATACGCAGAATATGCAGATGCAGACGGGTATCGGTATCATTCGCACCTTCCTGTGGATAGTCGGACTGTTCACCTTGCTGTCGGGCATTGTGGGTGTGTCGAACATCATGCTGATTACCGTCAAGGAACGCACCCACGAGTTTGGCATTCGCAAGGCCATTGGTGCCAAGCCGTGGAGCATTCTCCGCCTGATAATTGTCGAGAGTGTTATCATCACGACGTTCTTCGGCTACATTGGTATGGTGCTGGGTGTCATGGTCAACGAGTACATGGATGCCACTCTGGGACACAACGAGATTGACACTGGCACCTTTAAGGTCACCATGTTTGTCGACCCGACAGTCGGACTGGATGTCTGCGTCGAAGCCACAATGGTGATGGTTCTTGCTGGCACCATTGCCGGACTTATCCCTGCCTTTAAGGCCAGCAGGATTCGTCCCATCGAGGCACTGAGGGCTGATTGATTACTGAACAGAAGATTGATATGAGAGTAGATATTGATTCATACAGAGAGATTCTTGACACGCTGACGCGCAACAAGTCGCGCTCGCTGCTGACGGGCTTCGGGGTGTTCTGGGGCGTGTTCATGCTCGTGGCCTTGATAGGTGGCGGACAGGGCCTGAAGGAGATGCTGGAAAGTAACTTTGAAGGCTTTGCCCAGAATACGGCTATGGTATGGTCGCAGCAGACCACCAAGCCTTACAAGGGGTTCCGCAAGGGACGCTGGTGGGAAATGGATTACAAGGACATGGAGCGACTGCGCCAGCGTGTGCCTGAACTGGATGTCATCGCAGCTGCGCTAAGGGGCGGCAGCTGGGGGCGTACCTATACGGCTTATTACGGCGACCAGACAACGCAGCCGCGTATACAGGGGGTAACGCCCGAATTTGCCAGCATCGTATCGCCCAAGATGTACTATGGCCGATACATCAACGACATGGATATCCGCGAGTATCGCAAGGTGTGTGTGCTGGGCAAGAAAATCTATAAAGACCTCTTTAAGGAGGGTGGAGACCCTTGTGGCAAGCGCATTCGCATTGACTCTACCTATTACGAGATAGTGGGGGTTGACTTCAACACCAGTGGGGTCATGAACTTCGACGGACGTACTGACGAGAAGGTGACGCTGCCGTTGACACTCGTCCAGCGGACGTTCAACCGTGGTACGGCAGTCGACATCATAGCCGTTACAGGGCGTAAGGGGGTGGTGATGAGCAAGCTCACACCTCGCATCCGCGAGACCATTGCCCGTGCCCACTATGTCGACCCGACTGACGAAGAAGGGGTTGCAGTGCTTAACACCGAGGTGCTGTTCCAGTTGCTTAACAACCTTTTCAGAGGGGTAAACTTCCTGATATGGCTGGTCGGACTGGGTACGCTCTTGGCTGGTGCCATTGGCGTGTCGAACATCATGATGGTGACGGTGCGTGAGCGCACCACGGAGATTGGCATCCGCCGGGCCATCGGGGCTACGCCACGCATGATATTGTCGCAAATCATTAGCGAGAGCATTGTGCTGACGCTGGTGGCTGGTATGTCGGGCATCCTGCTGGCGGTGCTTATCCTGCAGATGCTTGAACTGGGCAACACCGAGGACGGCATCTTGCTGGCCCACTTCCAGATAGGGTTCTGGACGGCTCTGTTCGCCACACTCGTCGTTTCGGCGATGGGCGTACTGGCAGGTCTGGCACCTGCCGCCCGCGCCATGAGCATCAAACCCGTTGATGCCATGCGTGATGAATAAAACTTTTAAGGTTGGAAAAATAATA
The DNA here is from genome assembly GCA_947174945.1 of uncultured Prevotellaceae bacterium. Taxonomy (GTDB): domain Bacteria; phylum Bacteroidota; class Bacteroidia; order Bacteroidales; family Bacteroidaceae; genus Prevotella. Next base: position 64,692 of record CAMWKZ010000001.1, read on the forward strand.
ACAAAACAGATATGAAACGTTACAGCAAATTAATCATCGCAGTCATTATTGCACTGGTTTTCATCGGAACCTTTGTGTTCCTCTGGCAGAAGTCACAGCCTAAGGAGATTGTGTACAACGAGTTTACGCCCGCCATGAATGAGGTGAAGAAGAGCACCGTCATTACGGGTAAGATTGAGCCTCGCAACGAGGTAAACGTGAAGCCGCAGATTTCGGGCATCATCACCGAACTGCTCAAGGAGCCTGGCGACTATGTTAACGAGGGCGAGGTGATAGCCAAGGTAAAGGTTATTCCTGACATGGGACAGCTGTCTTCGGCTGAGTCGCGTGTACGACTGGCTGACATCAACCTGCAGCAGGCGAAGGTGGACTATGAGCGTGAGCAGAACCTCTACAGCCAGAAGCTGGTGTCGGCTGACGAGTATGATAAGGTAAGGAAGGCTTTGCAGCAGGCAAAGGAGGAGGTTGTGGCTGCTCAGGATGCCTTGCAGGTGGTGCGCGACGGTGTGTCAAAGTCGAATGCCTCGGCTTCGTCAACGCTCATCCGTTCAACCATCAGTGGTGTCATCCTTGACATTCCCGTCAAGGTGGGTAACTCGGTTATCAACTCCAACACATTCAACGACGGAACGACGATTGCCTCGGTGGCTAATATGCAGGACTTGATTTTCCGCGGCAACATCGACGAGACGGAGGTTGGCCAGCTGATGCAGGGTATGCCGCTCAAGATTACCATCGGTGCCTTGCAGGACTTGAAGTTCGATGCCTCGCTGGAGTATATCTCACCCAAGGCTACGGAGAGCAACGGTGCCAACCAGTTTGAAATCAAGGCTGCCGTTAAGTTGGTGAACGACGACAAGATTCGCTCTGGCTACTCGGCCAATGCTGAAATCGTGCTGGCACAGGTACAGAAGGCGCTTACCATTCCTGAGAGTGCCATCGAGTTCTCGGGCGACTCTACCTTTGTCTATATAGTGAAGGACACGAAGGCTCAGAAAGAGTATGAGCGCCGTCAGGTCGTCACGGGTCTGAGCGACGGTGTGAATATCGAAATCAAGAAGGGCTTGAGCATCAAGGACAAGGTGCGCGGGCCTGAAATCATAGCAGATAATAAGGAGGACTAACCGATGAAGAGAATTGCTTTATTTTATATCTTGTATCTCTCGTGTAGCTCTGTTGGGGCACAAAATCCTTGGACGCTTCGCCAGTGTGCCGACTATGCCGTCAGCCATAACATCGGGGTGAAGCAGCGGACTAACGTAGAGCGTCAGCGCGATATACAGCTGTCGACAGCTCGGAATAGTCGGCTGCCTAACCTGAACCTGTCGGCTGGTGAGACGTTCTCCTTCGGTCGCGCACAGACCATTGACGGTACCTACTCTAATCGGAACACGAACAATACGTCGTTCGGTCTGGGTACAAACGTCCCTCTCTTTACAGGTTTCAGCATCTCCAACCAAATCAAGCTGAACCAGCTCAATCTGGAGGCTGCCGTACAGGACTTGGAAAAGGCTCGCAACGACATCCGAATGCAGGTGGCACAGGCTTATGTGCAGCACCTCTACGACTTGGAACTGGCTGACGTTGCCCGTCGTCAGGTCGGCATCGACTCGATGCAGGTCAAGCGTTTACAGGCTTTGTACGATAACGGCAAAGCCAGTCAGGCAGAACTCTCGCAGCAACTGGCCACACTGGCCAAGTCGCAACTGACAGCCACGCAGGCCGATAACAACCGCCAGCTATCGCTGCTTACGCTGAGCCAGCTCTTGGAATTGCCATCACCCGAAGGTTTTGCCATCGTCCGCCCCAATCTGGACGAACTGGAGTCGTTAGCAGGCATAGGCAGTCTGGAATCTCCTGAGGCCATCTATCAGGAAGCACTTGCCTTCAAGCCAGAGATACAGGCCGAACAGCTGCGCCTTCGCGGTACCGACCATAGCATCAAACTCGCCCAGTCGGCACTTTACCCAACGATAAGCCTGAACGCAGGTCTGCAAACCAACTATTATAAGACCAACGGATTTGAGGCTGATGGGTTCTTCTCGCAAATGAAGAACAACTTCGCGCAGTACCTTGGCGTATCACTAAACTATACGCTCTTCAACCGACTGGCCACCCGCAACAACATCCGCAGTGCCCGCGTTGCCCGTGAGAACCAGCAACTGGCATTAGACAACACGAAGAAAACACTCTACAAGGAGATACAGCAAGCCTACTACAATGCCGTAGCCGCCCAAGCCAAGCACGAAAGCAGCAAGGCTGCAGCACAGAGCGGCAAGGATGCCTTCACGCTGATGCAAGCAAAATACGAGAACGGCAAAGCCAACATCACCGAGTTTGACGAAGCCAAGAACCGCTATCTGAATGCCGAAAGCGACTATGTTCAAGCCCGCTACGAGTACCTTTACCAGACGGCCTTGCTCCGCTTTTATCAAGGCAAGGAGCTGGCCTTCTAATATGGCATCAGCCAAGACCAATATTTTATTCTTTTAGATTTTTTGTCGTTTCAGAAATAATCCCTACCTTTGCAAGGAGTTTTTAACAAGACTATTGTATAACCCCTTAAACAAACAGAACTAAGAAACAGACAGTACACAACGACAACAGGGAGCCGAAGCCATCGCTCAGCGAGGCACTCCCAAGAGGGAACCGAGACAAATAAAAACAATTAACAACAATGAAATTGTGCGTCATCCCTCCACTCGTATTTACTTAATATAACTTGAGCCTCTGCTCTTGTTCTCTCCTATCAGAATACCGGCAAAATATTCCAACGTGAGAGCAAGCAGTTCAGAAGGTTCACGTCCGTTGAGGGCGTGAACTGTTCTTGCTTGTTTACGTTGAAGGTCACTTGCCGGTTACCATGATAGGAGAATAAGCAATCGAATGGTTGGCGCCTTTTTCGTTTCAAAACATTAGAACAATGAAACGACAATTATTAAAAGTATTATTCGTATGTATGGCAGTGTTTTTTCTGCCACAAGTAGCTCATGCAGCTGGTGACGTAGAAATCAACGCCAAAAACTTTCCTGATGACAACTTCCGCAACTGGTTGTTAAAACAAGACTATGGTAAAGATGGGGTGTTGAGCGAGGAGGAAATCAAGGATATCAAAAATTTGAATGTAAGTCGGGTGAGAATCAGTTCGCTTCAAGGAATAGAACACTTTACCGCATTGACATCGATGGATTGTTCCTACAATCGGTTGACATCCTTAGATGTTTCAAAGAACACTGAATTGACTACGCTGGAGTGTAGCAACTACTGTCTGACATCCTTGAATGTTTCAGGGTGTATTGCTTTGGTAGGGCTATTTTGTACCAACACCCAGCTGACAGCCTTAGATGTTTCAGGGCATACTGCTTTAGTAGCGTTGAGTTGTTTCGAGAACTACAATTTAACAACTTTGAATGTTTCTGGGTGTACTGCATTGAGTAGTTTAACATGTGCCGCCACTCAGCTGACCTCTTTAGATGCTTCAGGGTGTTCTGCATTGACAAGTTTGGATTGTATCTGCAATCAGTTGACCTCTTTGAATGTTTCAGGGTGTACTGCATTAACAAAGTTGCATTGTCGTGATAATCAGCTAACAACTTTGGATGTTTCAGAGTGTATTGCATTAACTGAGTTGGAGTGTTACGGTAACCAAATAAAAGGGGATTCTATGGATAGTTTCATCAACTCTTTACCAATAAAAGACAGGCTATATAACTTATATGCTTACTCTTCTCTGTCCTCAAATGAAGGAAACGTATGCACCAAGGAACAGGTTCAGGCTGCAAAAGAAAGAGGATGGAGAGTTATGTATAAGCGCGATGACATTTGGCAGGAATATGAAGGCAGCGATGATACGAGTTCAGTCACCAACGACATCAGGACGGAAACCTATAAGGATGCACCCGTCTACAACCTGCGTGGCCAGCGCCTAACGGCTCCGCAAAAAGGCATCAATATTATTGGTGGACGCAAGGTGATTATGAAATAGTATCTCCTTCGGGTTGCTTTAGTATCTATTTCGGGTTGCTCCAGTATCTGTTTACTATATAAACAGATACTACTTCATATAGAAATAGATACTGGAGCCACCCAAAGGAGATACTGGAGGTTGACACTATGCAAATTTGGGCAAATTCATATAAAATTTAGCGGGGACGATTCTGTGTGAATTTCGTCCCCGCTTCCTCATCAAAATTTATTTAACTACTACCTTACGTCCGCTATGGATATAGATGCCACGTTGTGTAGGACGACCATAAAGTCGACGGCCACTGAGGTCATAATAAGCCTCATCAACCACGCGACTGTCCTCACGAACAGGGCTTATAGCCGTAGTGGCATTCTTCAGCGTACAGAATGTGAAGTAGGTCGGAGCCTCGTATTCAGCCTTCTGCGTGTCTCTGAAGTAACTGCTATATAGCACCATTCTTGATGTCCTATTTGAAAGAACGGACCTTTCTCCCTGTTAGAAAAGGAATGTCTTTTCGAGCCAGTAGACGAGGATGCCTGACAGATAGCCGACGAAGGCAATCCATGTGATTTTCTTCATGTACCAGCCGAAGGTGATTTTCTCCAAGCCCATGACGACGACACCGGCTGCAGAGCCGATAATCAGCATGGAACCTCCGACACCGGCGCAGTAGGCCAGCAACTGCCAGAAGATACCGTCGACGGCCATGTCGCCAGTGGCTGCTACGGGGTACATACCCATGCAGCCTGCCACGAGTGGTACGTTGTCGACAATGCTTGATAGCACGCCGATGATGCCTGTTACGAGGTAGTGGTTGCCTTCGAAGGTAGCGTCAAGTCCCTGGCCCAGCATGGTCAGCACACCAATGGTCTCCAGACAGCCTACTGCCATCAGAATGCCGAGGAAGAAGAGGATGGTGTCCATGTCGATGCGTGAGAGCATCTTTGACACTCGCTTCTGGGTGTTCGTATTGTCAGCTGTATCCTCGCACTCTTGGTGAATGCGCGTGTAGAATATCTCAGTGACCGTCCACAGTACGCCCAGTACGAGCAGGATGCCAACGAACGGTGGCAGGTGGGTGATGGTCTTAAAGATAGGCACAAAGATGAGCCCACCCACACCTAAGAAGAAGATGGCCTTGCGCTGGGCAGCGGAAAGGCAGTCAGCCTCGACCAGCTGGCTGCTCTCCTTTACTGCAACCAGTTCGCCTTTCAGTGACAGTGACAGGATGTAGGCAGGCAGCACCATCGATATGAGTGAGGGGACGAAAATCTCCATGATAACGCCAACGGCAGTGATAACGCCCTTGTTCCACAGCATGATGGTGGTCACGTCGCCGATGGGCGAGAAGGCACCACCAGAGTTGGCGGCGATGATGACCAGCGCAGCGTAAATCATGCGGTCGCTCTTGTCGCTGACCAGCTTGCGCAGAATCATAATCATGACGATGGAGGTAGTCAGGTTGTCAAGGATGGCCGACAGGATAAACGTCATGAAGGCGATGCGCCAGAGCAGTGAGCGCTTGCTCTTGGTCTGCAGTGTGTCGCGCACAAAGTTGAAGCCGCCGTTCTGGTCGACCAGCTCGACAATGGTCATGGCACCCATCAGGAAGAATAGGGTGGTGCTGGTAGAGCCCAGATGATGCTCAATGACCTCGCTGACTGCAGCAGCCTTCATGTCGCCAATGGCGGCAGCAATGTAGCTGGCTGGGTCAATCATGAAGAGCGTCCAGCAGCCTACGAACATCAACAGGGCAATGGCAGCCTTGTTGATTTTTGTTACGCTTTCGATGGCTATACAGAAATAGCCGAGGCAGAACAGCGTGACAATACAGATTGTTAATGTTGACATAATAGTGTTTTTAAGTTGTTATTTGATATAAAGTTTGACTTCTGAGTTGAGGCCGCTCTTGACGGGTTGCCAGTCGGCGTAGGTGGTCTTCTTGTAATGGATGTCCACCACGTTGATTTCCTCCATCTTGCGCCACTTCACGCCCTGACGGTCCAGCTGGCTGATGCGGTTGGCTGGCAGGTTGGTGACTTCGATGCGTAGCTCGTTGTTGCCAGCCTTCAGCGTCTGCTTGCAGTCAAGCACGAAAGGTACTGACCATGCACAGCCGATAAATTGGCCGTTGATGTAGACGCGAGCCGACTCACGCACATCGCCCAAGTCTATCTGCCATGTCTGCTGAGCCTGCTGTTTGGTCAGCTTGAATGTGGTTGTATAGATGCCCGTTCCCATCGTCACGGCAGTCTCGTCGCTCAGTGTCTCCCATGTCTGGAGCTTGTCCAGCTGGAAGGTCTGGCTGACCTTGGGAGCCTCTTCGGTGAAGGTGAGGGTCCAAGGGGTGGTGATGGGGAACTCCTGAGGTGTGGGCCGAGGAGTAGCCTCGGTATACGAAGCGGGGGCAGAGGAAGTTTGCAAGATGATGCTTTCGCCACTGCGAAGGGCAAGGCTCACCTTACCGTCAGCAACAACGGCAGGTGCACTCTCGCCGTTAAGCGGGTTGAAAAGCGTGGCACTCTGGAAGTCAACCGCCAATGGCAGGTTCTCCTCTATGTCGTTAGGTGTCAGGTTGGCAATAAAGTAGTGATAGCCTGTCGGGTTCTTGCGCCGGATAGCCTTCAGCCCGTTATGCTTCATAGGCTCTGGCTTGGCAAAGCGGCTCATGGCATTGGCATCCTCTCCATATATAATATAAGGTGAAAGACGGTCCAGCTGCTGCTTTAGCTCAGGGGTGATAGTCGTACCCGATGGGATGATAAGAGCCTTGTAGCAGGTACCCGCCTCGGTGACCAGCTGGCCGTTCTTGACTGCTACCTTGGCCAGCAGGCGGTCGCTGATGTAGTCGCAGTCGAATCCGGCACGGTCAATGGCCAGAATACTCTTGATGAACTCCGGGGCCAGTTTGCCCATAGCATGGATTGAGAACTGCATAAGCAACTTCCGTGTGTTCTTCTTCCACATATCGTGGACGGGCAAATAAACCAAGAAGTCATTGTCTGGCTCGCCCCACTGCAGGAAGCTCTGGCATCGCTCAACGTACTTCATGAAGTAGGGAGCATCGCGCCAGATGCTGTTAGTGGGCGACATATCAATGCTGGCGTAGAACTTCCAGCCGGGCCACTCATCGTCCTTAGGCGAATAGCAGGTGCCGTGGAAGAACATACGGTTCACACCGGCGCAGAACATCAGGTCAAGGTCGGGCTTCAGTTGCGACAGCGACGTGCGGAAGTGTTCCGTCAGCCAAGTGAACGTCTCGCTGCTGGTGTAAGGCTTGCCACAGACGTGAGCGGCAGAGGGCGCATACTTGAACATAGAGTAGTCCGAATCGTTCTTGCGGGTCTTGCCCGAGTCGGTGCGCAGGCCTTTGATGCCAAAGTCAGAGAGGCCGAAGCCCTCAATCTCAGGAATGTCGACGGCTGCATAGCAGTCAATCAGGTTGGCAGGTGAGCCGTGAGCCTGATTGCGGGTAATAGCCCCGTGGGAGTGCGCCCATGCTGTCCACTGCTGGGTGAAGTTCTCCAGCAGCAGGTCGCCGAGGGTCTCACGGTAGTCGGCAACCACTTTGACATCGGCACCAATCAGTTCAGGTAAATGCTCCTCCAGCTTGTAGCCCCGACGTTGCTCGAACTCTTGGAACAGGGTAGGGGTCCATGTGGCTTCCGACACTTCGTAGGAGTCGTTAAAGAACGTGTGAGGGTAGGGGGTATTGGTGCGCTCAAAGGCTTGCTCAATATGTTGCAGGTAATTGCGGACGGCCTGACGGTCGAAGTGGTCGATAACTAATCCTTCACCGCCGGGGGCAGCCCGCTTCACCTTCATCACGCCATAGCGGACGTAAAGGGCTATGACGCGCCAGCGGTCATCCTTCTTGGTGCCCTTAGGTGCTTTCCAAGTCAGTTTCCCGTCGTTGACGGCATTGGTTACGTCGATAGCCTGCCCGTTGCCGTAAGCGAGCACTTTGTTCAGGCGGCTGTACTTGGCATCGCGAGCAGAAACGGCTAATGGCAGCCCTTCCACCTTCTTGCCCACAAACGAGGTGTCGACGAAGACGGCCTTGCAAGCCGATTCCTCTAACGGAACCCACGGCCCACCGAAAGGCCAGCCGGTGCCTGTGGTCATATCGACCTCGATGCCGAGCTGCTGACCGTTCTTCTGTACCTCACGCAGCATCTGCATCCACTGGTCAGAGAGGTAGGGGATGTTGTTGGCCTGATTGCCCTGTACCCCATAGATAGGGGTGATTTCAACGGCACCGATGCCGTGGTCGGCATATTGCTGCATGGTCCATTGCAGGTTCTCCTTGTCAACGGCAGAGCCCAGCCACCACCAGCGGGTGCCGGGCTTTGCCTCCTGAGTGGGGGTAGGCCATTGTTGTGCGGTGGTTGTGGCAAAGCCGCAGCATACCATACATAGGGTAAGGAGCGCGCGTATCATCTTTTCAGCAGTTTGTAGTATTCGGAGAGACCAAGCAAGTAACAGCCTGTGCCGTAGTCTTCAAAGTCGGGAACGCTGGTAAAGGTGACGGGCTGTCCGGCTGACGGGTCTTTGCCCGTGCCTTGGTTCCAGCCGAGGAAACCGTCGGCGTGGATGCAGGATTTCAGGGCGCCCCATGCCTTGTCGCAAGCAGGACGGTACTGTTTGTCCTTCAGGATGCCTTGCTGGATGCCCCAGCTCATGCCGTAGAGGAAGAGAGCGGTGCCCGTCATCTCAGGCGTAGGATAGTTGGCATCAGACACCAGACTGGCGTGCCAGAACCCATCCTCGTGCTGGCACTTCAGCAATGCCTCACTCATTAGGATAAAGTCCTTCTTTAGCTGCTTATAAGCCTTCTCTTTGGGCGACAGGACATTCATGCAGCGTACCAGTGCGGCATACACCCATCCGTTGCCCCGGCTCCAGTAGCAGTTCTTGCCGTCCTTCTCCTGATAGGGAGCTACATAGTCGGCATCGCGCCACCACAGTCCTTCCTTGACGTTGAAGCAACCACCGCCACACTCGTTGCGCGTCCACTCGTAGCTCTTCATGGCGTAGTCGCGATACTTGACGTCGCCCGTCAGCTGGTAGATTTGCATATAGAGCGGCATCGCCATCTGTATGGCATCAATCCACGTCCACCAGCCGTACATGGCACCGTTAGCCTTTTTGACATTGGGTGTCTGCATCTGGTGCTCCAAGTTGGCTATGACGGTTGCCAGTTGCTGGCGGTAGTCCTTCTTGACATAGGGCAGCAGTTCGACGTAGGTCTGACCGCAGCATTGGTCGTCGGCATCGCAGGTGTTCACACCGTTGCGTGGTGACCACTTGTGGAAGTCGGCCCAGCGCACGGCATAGTCGATGTACCGCTGTTGAGGGTCGATAGCCAGCAGGGCCATCAGTCCTTCGTAGTAGACGGCACGCGTCCACAGGTTGCTGGTACGAATGCGCTTCACGTTGGTGGGCATGGTCGGGTCGCTGTACTTCGCCATGAAGTAGTCGTTGGCTTTCTGTGCCGTCTGCAGGACGTCCTGCTGTGCCTGGGCTGCAGCAAAACCGCAGCATACGAGACATAAGATAAGTAGTCGTTTCATTGTTATTGTTATTTAGTTTCGAGTTTCGTGATAGTAGTTTTCGTTCCCGCTTTCGTTTTCAGAGTGACCTTCGAAGGCGACGTGCCAGCACGCAGGATGACCATAGCCGAACCCTGCCACAGGCGGCGGTGGTTGGTGGCGTTCAGCTCGTCGCTGTTGATGTCGCCGTTGGTGACCGCCACAATTTTGGCATCGCCCTCCACCTCAAACTGCAATTCGTCGTTATGGGTAATGACCCGTCGGCCTTTTGAGTCGACCGCCGTCAGTCGGACGTGCTGCAAGTCCATGCCGTCAGCCCTCCATTCGCTGTTGTCAGGCTCGGCGATAATCTTGACCGCCTTGCCTGTGGTCTCCAGCTGGTGGCGAGCCACCGCCTTACCGTCCTTGTAGGCAATGGCCGTCAGCTTGCCTTTCTGATAGGCAACGTCGTTCCAGTTGATTTGGTTGCGATGCTTGGCATCCGTCGGGTTCTGCTTGCGTCCAAGGCTTTTGCCGTTAAGCAACAGTTCCACCTCGTCGGCATTGGTGTAGATGACGAGGTTGGCCTTTGACCCCTCTGGGCGGTTCCACAGCTCCGACTGACGGTCGGTGCCCGTGATGATACCGTTCCACTCCATGCCACTGTTCTTACTCTCCATCACCGTGATGCGGACGAGTGGCTCGTCGCTAAAGAACGATTTCATGAAGTAAGCCTTCGGTTTCGGGTCGAGTGAGATGTAGAACACACCCTGCGCCCAGCCTTTGGCAGGCCATCCCTGCGACTCGCCCAGATAGTCGATTGCCCCCCAGTAGGCCAGTCCGATAACCTTGTCGAGGTTCATCTCAAAGTAGTTCGGCCCCATAGCTGCTGTCGAAGCCTCGCTCTGATAGAACGTCATCCAAGGGAAGCGGCGACCGTCGCCGGGGAAGTACATATACCTATAATTATAAGCCTGCACGTCAGTCTGCATTGCCAAGTCACAGGGCAGCGAGTCGGTCTGCCAGTTGCGGTAGCGGGGGTGCATGGCCACCGTCACCAAGCGGGTAGAGTCGTAGCGCAGCAAGACGGGCTTGAGCATCTTATAACAGGTAACGCCAAAGTCATTGAACGGCTGGTTGGGGTCTTGCTGTAGTTCGTTACCGAGGCTCCACAGCACAACCGACGGCGAGTTGCGGTCACGCTTCACCCATTCCGATACGTCCTGTGTGCAGTGGTTGATAAACGGCACACGGCCTCCCGAGTGCTGTTGGGTCCACTTGTCGTATAGCTCGTCGACCACCAGAATGCCGTACTTGTCGCAAAGGCGTATGAAGTCGCGGCTGTAAGGGTTGTGCGATGTGCGGATATGGTTGATGCCGAACTGCTTGACCAACTGCAGGCGCTTCTCGATGGCGCGGGGATAGGCGGCAGCTCCCAAGGCTCCCAGTGTGTGATGGTTGGCATAGCCTTTCAGCAATACCTTCTTGCCATTGAGCTTGAAACCGTAGTCGGGGCCGAACTCGATGGTGCGGATGCCAAACTGCTCAGTCACCTCGTCGGCCACGGTACCGTTTTCGCGCAACAGCGTGACCACAGCCGTATAGAGGTTAGGGTGCTCCGTGTCCCACAGCTGGGCATTGGGAATCTCCACCTCCGTCAGCCGGGCCTCCATCGTGCGTGACGGCGTGATGCGCTGGCGGCTGTCAGTGCCCTCATACACCAACTGCCCTTGCGGGTCGTAGATTTTCAGCCCAATGCGGGTAGTCTTCGACTTGGTGCGGTTGGTCAGCTCAGCCGAGATGCTGACAAAGCGGTTGTCGCGAGTGGTGATGTACAGCGGGTGACGGTCGAAGTACAGGTCGGCAGCCGTCGTGATGAGGCTCACGTTGCGGAACAGACCGCCTCCCGTGTACCAACGGGAGTTGCGCTCCGTCATGGTCGATGCCTTGACCACCAGCTCGTTGTCGCCCTTGCGCAGCAGGTTGGTCACGTCAATCTCGAAGCCCACGTAGCCATAGTCAGTGCCACCAATGCGCCGCCCGTTCAGGTAGACATCGCCCACCAGCATGATGCCCTCGAAGTCGAGCAGGGTGCGGGTGTTTGACGCAGGCTGGTAGTTGATGGTGCGCCGATACCAGCCAATGCCCATTTCCTTGAAGCCTCTGGCCGACAGACGGCTCTTGATATTGGCCGCCACGTCGGTGTTGTCGGCCTTTTCGTCAGCCGACGGGGCTACCCACGGTTGTTCTATCTGGAAGTCGTGGGGCACGTCCACCTGCCGAGCGTTGGTGAACAGGGAGTCGTAGCTGAACGTCCACCCCATGTTCAGCGAGGTGGTTTGCCGGTTTTCAGCCTGCGAGTGCAGGGCAGCCAGCATTGCAATGGTCACTAAAAGTAGCTGTTTCATAATGCGTCGTTTATTTGTCTTAGTAGTAATTCATGTGCAAAGGTATGAAATAAAACGCAAACAGCCAATGATAATTCGGAATTTTGAGCACCATATTTTGGGAAAGCCCCGTTCCTACCCCCGGAAGGAACCGTTCTTTCCACGAGAAAGAGCCGTTCTTTCTACGCGAAAGAGCCGTTCTTTCCCAGGGAGGGCTCGGTTCATTCCCGTCATGATGGCGCAGACGACGAAAAAGAAACCCGTATCTTTTTTGCGCAATATGATTTTTTTTGTACCTTTGCCCCCACAGTATTTAACTAATTTGACAGAACTATGGAAAGAACGTGGAGATGGTTTGGCAAGAAAGACAAGATAACGCTTGCCATGCTGAAGCAGATTGGTGTGGAGGGTATCGTGACTGCCCTGCACGACGTGCCCTTAGGTGAGGTGTGGACTCGTGAGCAGATTCGCGACCTGCGGGAATACATCGAGAGCTACGGAATGAGGTGGAGTGTGGTGGAGTCGCTGCCCGTGACGGAGACGATTAAGTATGGCGGCCCCGACCGCGACGAGCAGATAGACCGCTATAAGCAGTCGCTGCGCAACCTGTCGGCAGAGGGCATCCACACTATCTGCTACAACTTCATGCCCGTGCTCGACTGGGCTCGTACCGACTTGGCGCACCCCAATCCCAACGGTGCCTCGAACCTGTACTTCAACTATGCCGAGTTTGCCTATTTCGACATCTATATACTGAAGCGCGAGGGCGCTCGTGAGGAGTGGGCCGCCTTTGAGATGAAGGACGTGGACGGCAAGCGCATTGACCGCAATGTGCTGCAAGAGGCCGACGAACTGGCCAAGACCATGACCCCGGAGAAGGACCATGCGCTGGTAGAGAACATCGTCATCAAGACGCAGGGCTTCGTCAGTGGCAACTTCAAGGAGGGCGATGCCGAGCCTATCAAGAAGTTCCGTGCGTTCCTCGACCTGTACAAAGGCATCGACAAGGCACAGCTGCGCCAGAACATGAAATACTTCTTGGAGGCCATCATGCCCGTCTGTGAGGAGTGCAACATGAATATGTGCGTCCATCCCGACGACCCCCCCATTGAGATTCTGGGCCTGCCCCGCATCGTGCGCACCGAGGAGGATATCCAGTGGTTCTTGGATGCCGTGCCCAACAAGCACAACGGCCTCACCTTCTGCGCAGGCTCGCTGTCGGCTGGTGCCTATAACAACGTGGTGGAGCTGGCTCGCAAGTTTGCCCCGCGCACTCACTTCGTTCACCTGCGCTCGTGCCATATCTTCCCCAATGGCGACTTCACCGAGGCCAGCCATTTGGGTGGTCGGGCCGACCTGATAGAGCTGGCTCGCATCTTCGAACAGGAGAATCCGAGCCTGCCCATGCGTGTCGACCACGGTATGACCTTTACCGACACCCCGGGCGGTATCTTCGACGAGTCGAGCCACGGCCATAATGCCGGCTATACGCTGCTGGGTCGTATGTTCGCCCTTGGGCAGGTACAAGGCATCTTGGCCACGGTTGACCGTGAACTGGGCATTGGCTATAAGCAGCCCGGTTTCTTCGGATAATAGTTATTTCAGGTAGTCCGTCTTGTCGGGACCGAGGTAGAAACCCGTTTCGGGTGGCTGGTTGTAGGCCACGTTCTCGGTCGCTACCGACAGGCGGTATGGAATATCCTCCATGAGGCAGTTAATGCGGTAGTCGGTAGGGATGGTCGTGACGTACAAGCGCAGTTCGCGGCTATCCCTATCGCGCGTTAACACCTCTTCGCGCCAGTCGCCCAGTAGGTCAGCCGAAAGGTTGGGGTTCGACTTGGTGCTGTTGTTAAACTGGCAGCCCTCGAAGTGCTGTATGGCGCGGATGTTCTTTGTCTGCCAGTCATATTTCGTAACGGTGGCGCGGTCGAGCAGTTCGCGCAACAGGTCGCCATCCCACCAGATGCCAAAGTTGACCGACAGCCACCTGCCGTTGATGACGAGGTTGTTGCCGTGTTGCGGGTCGCTGGCATCCTGAGCGGTGTTCAGTACGTTGCCTTTGAGGTCGCGAATACCGTGACTGTCAGTTGACCACATCTCCACACCGGGGCTGGTCGGGTCTATGTCAGCCGCCATAGCGCGCCCCACGTCACTCTTGCTCGGAATCTGGAAGATAACCTCGCCCGTGGCGGCATCGCGGAAGTCAGAACCGTCGCGGCGGTTCTCGTGGCAGTCCCACACCTGCAGCCGGTCGGTCGTTGGGTCGAAGGCTGTCAGGTGGATAGCGTCGCCGTGTCCCATGCCCGTGTTGTACAGTCCCCGTCCGTCGTGGTCAACAGCCATTGAGCCGTAGGTGATTTCGTCGCAACCGTCACCGTCGACATCGGCCACGCGCAGGTTGTGGTTCCCCTGTCCGGCATAGCTGGCCCACTGTGGTTCGTTAGTGTCGAAAGTCCAGCGGCTGTGCAGTTGCCGCCCGTCCCAGTCCCATGCCGCAATGACCGTCCGCGTATAGTAGCCTCGGCAGAAGATGGCGCTGGCATGAACACCGTCCAGATAGCCCACTGCGGCCAGATAACGCTCAGAGCGGTTGCCGTAGTCGTCGCCCCAGTCCCTTAGGAATCCTCGCTCGGGAATGTAGTCTTTGGTGTCCATGACGGCACCCGTCAGCCCGTTGAATACGGATATGTACTCTGGTCCGTTCAGGATGTGCCCCGTTTTCCGTCGCTCCTCTCCCTTATAGCACCAGTCGGCCTTGGGGTCGCCGATGACGTGCCCTTGCCCGTCAGTGGTGCCGTCAGCCGTCTTCACCATCAGTTCCGCCCGTCCGTCGCCGTCAAAGTCGTAGACCATAAACTGCGTGTAATGGGCTCCGCTGCGGATGTTGGGCCCCATGTTGATGCGCCACAGGCGGGTGCCGTCCAGTCGGTAGCAGTCGAAGAGGGTCGGCCCCGTAAAGCCCGAATGGGAATTGTCGTGGGCATTCGACGGCTCCCATTTCAGGATGATTTCGTACTGGCCGTCGCCATCCACGTCGCCTACTGAGGCATCGTTGGCGGAATAGGTGTAGGAGCGCCCGTCAAGCGTTGTGCCACCTTCGGGCTTTTGCAGCGGGATGGGAAGGTAGCCAACAGGACTGTCAGCCTTTAGGGTGAATGAACCGTCCTTACCGCCGCCCCTTACTTCGTAGACGGCATCTTTCGCCAGTGGCTGGGCATCTATGAAAAAGGTGCCGCCCGTGGTCAAGGGGTGCTGGTTCAGTTTCTTGCCGTCGCGGTAGATGTCGAAAGGTTCGCCCTTCTGGTCGCTGGTCAGTGTCCGCCAGCTGACGACCACCTGCCCCTCGGCATTTCTCACCGCTACCACGCCTCGGTTGAGCTGTTCGCGTTGCAGTCGGGTGAAGTCATAACGGGGCTGGCACCACGCCGTGGCACCGAGCATCAGAACCAGTGTCGTTAATTGTATTCTCATGTCAGTAGTAGTTTGTTGTGGGCGCAAAGATAGGAAAAATAGGCGAACTATGGAATAAATGGACGGAAAAAATGCTATATTTGGAGGAAAACCCTTATCTTTGCACATGAAACAAGTACTTAATGAAGATGAAACGAAGCTACAAAACAATTCTACTACTACTGACAGGACTACTTCTAACGACTATGGCGCAGGCTGCCGAGCGCAGGAAACTGAACTTCAACGCTCAGTGGCTGTTGGCTGTGGGTGCTCAGGACGGTGCCCAGCTGCCTGACTACGACGACAGCGGTTGGCAACCAGTCACCCTGCCGTATGCTTTCAACGGGCAGGAGGCTTTCCGTCGCGATATTGTCGACCTGACGGACACGGTTGTGTGGTATCGAAAGTATTTCGTTCTTACCGACGTTAAGGACAAAAAGGTATTTGTTGAGTTTGAAGGTGTCCGTCAGGGGGCTGACTTCTATCTGAACGGTCAGCGGCTGGGCGACAGCGAGAATGGCGTGATGGCGTGCGGCTTTGACTTGACACCTTATATGAAAGAAGGTAAGAACACGCTGGCCGTGCGCTGCGACAATAGTTGGCAGTATCGCTCGCGGAAGCACAATAGCCGTTACCAGTGGAACGACCGCAACTTTAACGCCAACTATGGCGGTATTCCCAAAAACGTCTTTCTGCACATCACTGACCGTCTGTACCAGACGTTGCCCTTATATTCCAACTTGGGAACAACGGGCACTTATATCTATGCCACCGACTTTGACATCCCTCGTCGCAAGGCTGTGATTCACGTAGAGTCGCAGGTGAAGAACGACGACACTTGTGAGCGTACCTTTAGGCTCTCTGCGCAGATGCAGGATGCCAACGGGCAGGAGGTGGCTCGCTTTAGTGGCTCGCCCGTGACGCTAAAGGCTGGCGAGAGTTGTGTGGTCAGCATTCAGCGTGAGGTGGAAGGGCTGCATTTCTGGTCGTGGGGGTATGGCTATCTCTATACCGTCAAGACTTATCTGGACGGACAGGATGAAGTGACCACTCGCACGGGCTTCCGTAAGACGAAGTTCGGCGACGGTAAGATATGGCTGAACGACCGGGTGATGATGGTGCATGGTTATGCTCAGCGCACCTCTAACGAGTGGCCCGCTGTCGGACTGTCGGTTCCGGCATGGCTCAGCGATTACAATAATGCCTTGATGGTGGAGTCGGGTGGTAACATGGTGCGCTGGATGCACGTTACTCCCTGGAAGCAGGATGTCGAGTCGTGCGACCGTGTCGGTCTGCCGCAGGCCATGCCTGCCGGTGATGCCGAGAAAGACGTGGAAGGCCCTCGGTGGGCTCAGCGCACTGAACTGATGCGCGATGCCATTATCTATAACCGTAATAACCCGAGCATCCTGTTCTATGAGTGCGGCAACGAGAGCATCAGCCGTGAACACATGCTGGAGATGAAGCAGCTCCGCGACACATACGACCCATACGGAGGGCGGGCTATTGGTAGTCGGGAGATGCTGGACATTGACGAAGCGGAGTACGGAGGCGAGATGCTCTATATTAACAAGTCGAAAAAGCACCCGATGTGGGCAATGGAGTATTGCCGCGATGAGGGCTTGCGCAAATATTGGGATGAGTATAGCCCCCCATTCCACAAGGAGGGCGACGGGCCGCTTTATCGAGGTAAGCCCGCTTTGGAATATAATCATAATATGGACCAGTTTGCCATTGAGATGGTGCGTCGCTGGTACGACTATTGGCGGGAGCGCCCGGGAACGGGCACTCGGGTCTCGTCGGGAGGCGTGAAGATTGTTTTCTCTGATACGAACACCCACCATCGGGGGGAATTGAACTATCGGACCAGTGGCGTGACTGATGCCATGCGCCTTCCGAAAGATGCCTTTTATGCCCATCAGGTCATGTGGAGTGGGTGGGTTGACGATGAGGTGCCCCGCACTTATATTATCGGACATTGGAACTACGAGCCTGAAACCGTAAAGCCTGTTTATGTGGTTTCTACGGCTGACGAGGTGGAGCTGTTCCTGAATGGCAAATCGCTGGGCAAGGGGCGGCAACAATATCGCTATCTGTTTACCTTTGACCAAGTAAGATTCGAGCCGGGCACGTTAGAGGCCGTTGCCTCGGATGGTAGTCGCTATCAGCTGGAAACGGTAGGCGAGCCTTATCAGTTGAAACTGACCACTATCGAGAATCCAGAGGGCATGAAGGCCGATGGTGCCGACATGGCCATTGTACAGGTGGAGGTGGTAGACGATAAGGGACGTCGCTGCCCGGTGGATAATCGCCAGCTCCATTTCTGTCTTTGGGGGGAAGGTCAGTGGCTCGGCAGCATTAGCAGTGGTTCTTATGACGTTCCGCTGGAGTGCGGTGTGGCTCGTGTACTGGTGCGTAGCACGGTGAATGCAGGGACTATTCACCTCTCTGTCTGTGCCGATGGTGTGCGCCCAGCCTATGCGTCCTTAACGACTCAACAGGTAAACACGGAGGAGCAGCTGCCACAGTTGACGCTGAAAGGCCGACTGGATAGGGGAGAGACACCGCTCACGCCTTCGTATCAGGAGCAAGCTCGGGAGATACGCATCGTTTCAGCCAAGGCGGGTTATGATTCGGAACATGCTTCAAGGAGTTATGATGATAACGAACTGTCAGAGTGGAAGAACGATGGGAAACTGGCTACGGCTTGGATTACCTATCATTTGGAGCGTAAGGCTGTGGTCAGCGACATTTGCCTGAAACTAACAGGATGGCGATTGCGCAGTTATCCTTTAGAAGTCTATGCGGGTAAGGAACTTATTTGGAGTGGTGAGACGGAGCGTAGTTTGGGCTACATCCATCTGAAGCCTACCAAGCAAGTAAAGGCTAACGAGATAACAATCCGCCTGAAGGGTGCAGGAAAAGATAAGGATGCTTTTGGGGGCATCGTGGAAGTGGCTGAGCCTGCGGCGGGCGAACTGGACTTGTTCAAGGCGAAGAACGGAGCCAAAACAAAGAGTGAACTGCGCATAGTGGAGATAGAGTTTCTTGAATCGCTACCTGCCCAACAACTGGTTTGGTATGATGGGAAATCGCCTATTACCTATCAGGTGACGGGTACAGTAGACCCTGTTGTCATGACGGCACTGGATATGTGGAAGGATGACATGAAGCAGGTGACGGGGCAGATGCCCATTGCATCATCGAAAAAGCCTGTCATTAGAATCGTACAGGGAAAAGGAGAACATGATGGTTTCTCTATGTATGTGGAGAACGGCCAGCTGGTGGTGAAGGGTAACAATGGACGAGGAACGGCCTATGGTATCTTGGAACTTTCTCGTATGGCTGGTGTCTCGCCGTGGATATGGTGGGGTGATATAGTGCCTGCCAAGAAGAAACGGCTGGTGGTGGATAATGACTTTAAGACCGTCCAGCAGCCCAGTGTGGCCTATCGGGGCATATTCTTGAATGATGAGGACTGGTCGTTGCGGCCTTGGAGTTATACTAATTATGAGCCAGGCCCTAAGGGATATATTGGCTCGCAGACTTATAAACGTATATTCCAGTTATTGCTACGCTTACGGGCTAATACCATTTGGCCTGCTATGCACGAGGGAACGACGGCTTTTTTCCGTGTAAAAGGTGCAAAGGCTGTTGCCGATTCGTGTGGTATCGTTATTGGTACTTCCCATTGTGAACCATTACTGCGTAATAATGTCGGTGAGTGGGATGTCAGTCAGCGGGGCCGTTTCAACTATCGGACTAACCGCCCATCGGTACAGCAATACTGGATAGAACGGTTGAAGGAGGTCAAAGGGTCGTCAAACAATATGTTTACCATTGGAATGCGGGGCATCCATGACAGTTCGATGGAAGGCTATAAAACCGAACAGGAACAGCTGGAAGGCCTGCAACAGGTGATTGACGACCAGCAGGAGCTACTTCGCCGTTATGTCGGCACTCCGTCAACACTGCCTCAGGTGTTTGTGCCTTATAAGGAGGTGTTGCAACTATATGAGAAAGGGCTGCGTGTTCCCGACTATGCGACGCTGCTCTGGTGTGATGACAACTATGGTTATATGACCCGCTATTCGAGTGCAACAGAACAGCAGCGGCCGGGAGGAGCGGGTGTTTACTATCATTTGAGTTACTGGGGCCGCCCCCACGATTATCTGTGGCTGACTACGACACAGCCGGGACTAATTTACCATGAGATGCGAGAGGCATACGATAGGAATGTGCGCCAGCTTTGGATTGCTAACGTACATGACCCTAAGATAGCGGCTTATGACTTGGAGTTGTTTCTGGATATGGCTTGGGACATTAATAGTGTGTCGGCTGCTACCGTATCAGACCATCTTCGCACATGGCTTTGTCGCCAGTTCGATACAGCAGTTGGCGAAACGATAGCCCCAGCCATGCAGGAGTTCTATCGGCTTTGTGGTATGCGTCGTCCTGAGTTTATGGGCTGGACGCAGGTGGAACTGGACAAGAAGAAATATGCTCGTGGGCTATCCCCTGTAGTGCATTCGGAGATGAATGCCGAAGAAGCGCGTTACTATTTGGCAGCTTACGATAAAATCCAGAAGACGGTGAAGAATGCTGAACGGCTCTTGCCTCAGCGATTGTCCGATGCCTATTTTGCTGCAGTAACCTATCCTGTCAGTGCCGCCGCCGCAATGGCTCGTAAGATATTGTCAGACTCATTGGGGAACCATCGGGCTTATGAAGATATACAGCAACTGACAGCACAGTATCAACAGTTGGCTGGCGGTAAGTGGCGTGGTTTGCTTAGTGCTGCTCCGCGCCAGCTCCCGGTCTTTGGTGACGTATGTGCCCAGCTGGCTGTTGATAGCACTTGTGTCTCTGCTGCTGTGTTCCGTCAGGGATGTCAGTATGATGCAGCTTCAGTTCAGACGGAACCTGTACAACTCTTAGGTCATTCACTTCGTGCGGTTCCGTTGACAAAGGGCGGACAGCTGACTTATCATTTTACCATAGAAAAGGAGGGCGACTATAAGTTGTTGACAGCTCTTATTCCTACTCATTCAGTGGATGGCGGCGACCTGCGTTATAGCGTCAGTGTGGATGGTGGAACGCCTGTTATCTTTAACCTGAAGGAACCCTTCCGTTCGGAACAATGGAAGCTGAATGTGTTGCGCGGACAGGCTCGCCGAAGTCAGCAGGTGCATCTGGCAAAGGGTGGTCATACGCTGACTATCACAGCCCTTGACGAGCACATTATCATTGACCAGTGGTGGCTCGATGGCGAGCTTGAGCGTCGCCATTATTTGGCTCCTGTATACTAACTTTCAAGCTATAACATAAAATATAGAAGATGAAAACCTTACTATTGACACTGGCCATGACGGCCTCTAATTATCTCTTCGTTTATTTCACAGGTAATGCTCCAGAGAAGGAACAGGTATGCTATGCAGTGAGCGATGACGGTTTTAACTACACTCCATTGAACGACGGACAGCCTATTATTGGCAGTGATACCATCGCACGGAGCAAGGGGGTACGAGACCCTCATATTCTGCGCTGTGCCGATGGCTGGTTCCGCATGACGGTAACGGATATGCGTTGCCGTCTGGGATGGGACAGCAATCGTGGCATTGTACTGATGCGTTCTCGTGATTTGGTGCACTGGGAACATCATACGGTGCATTTCCCCGAACGTTTTGTTAATACCCCGTTTGCCAATGTTACCCGTGTATGGGCTCCGCAGACTTTCTATGATGAGAAGGCTGGCAAGTATATGGTTTATTTCTCCCTGCTTACAGCAGATGGAACTATTCCTTATGACCGTGTGTACTGGTGTTATGCTAACGATGCCTTTACTGATTTAGAAGGAGAGCCACAGGTGCTTTTCGACTTTGGTGCTCCTGCTATTGATTCGGACATTGTGAAGGATGAGAAAGGGCAGTTTCACCTTTTCTTCAAGACAGAGGCTGATGGGCAGCATAAAGGCATCCGTCAGTATATATTCAAGGATTTGCATAAACCCAATACGTGGAAATTGCTTGACGGCTTCTGTGAAACCACAAAGAGTGACGTGGAGGGAGCTGGAGTCTTTCCGCTGATTGATGGTGGCTGGTGCTTGATGTACGATTGCTACCGCGACCATTACTATCAGTTTACCAAGAGCAAAGACTTGCGCCAGTTCTCTTTTGTTCAGAATACAAAGACACAGGGCGCGTTTACGCCTCGTCATGGAACGGTGCTCCAGATTTCTCGTGACGAATATCAGCGTCTGGTAACCAGCTTCCCCAGTGCAGATATTTATAAACAACTTAAACCATTAGAGGTTACGCTTGACAAGGCTTCTGACCGTCCGTTTAGTTATAGTGTGCCAGTGCCTGATGGAAATTATCGCGTAACAGTGACACTGGGAACCAAGCAAAGGGCTGCCCAGACGGTGGTTAGGGCAGAGAGCCGTCGCCATTTCTTCGATGTGGTATCTACCAAGAAAGGCAAATATCAGACGGTTACTTTTGTAGTTAATAAACATAGTCCCCGTATTGATGCCAAAACAAAGGTCAAGTTAAAGCCGCGTGAGTGGGGTTATAAGAATTGGGATGACAGCCTGAGTATTATGTTCAGTGGCCCATCGCCAGCAGTGAAGAGTATTCGTATAGAGCCAGACACGTCGGCTACCACCGTATTCCTTTGTGGTAACAGTACGGTGGTTGACCAAGAAGACGAGCCGTGGGCTTCATGGGGACAGATGATAACTCGCTGGTTTGACGACAAGGTTGTAATAGCCAATTTTGCCGAGAGTGGTTTGTCGGCTACAACGTTTTTGGCACAGTTGCGACTGGATAAGATATTGACGCAACTGAAGAAGGGCGACTATGTTATCTGTGAGTTTGGCCATAATGACGAGAAGGAGAAACGGGCTGGCGACGGTGCTTGGTATAGCTATACGCGCAACCTAAAAATCTTTGCCGACCGAGTACGTCAGAAGGGTGGGCATATCATCTTTGTTACTCCAACAGCACGTCGTGCCTTCAATAGCGACCATAAGACGCTAAGCTATACGCATGGCGACTATCCGAAGGCTATGCGCACGGTAGCCGAACGTGAGCAAGTCCCCCTTATTGAACTGAATGGCATGACACGCACATTCTATGAGGCTTTGGGCGAGGAAGGTTCTAAGAAGGCTTTGGTTCACTATCCTGCTAACACGTTCTCCAACCAGCCGAAACCTTTGGCTGACAACACTCACTTTAATCCCTTTGGTGCTTGGGAAGTGGCTAAGATGATAGTAATGGGACTGAAACAAATCGGCTCTCCGTTGGCTGACCATCTGCGTGCTGACTGGCAGGACTTTGCCCCCGCTAATCCTGAAGACCCCAGTCAGTTTGTATGGCACATGTCGGGTTCCAGCAATATTTTGAAACCTGATGGTAACTAAGTATATGAGGAAAATATTGTTTTTCTTTAGTCTGTTGATGGCGACAATGGCTGTTGCCAATGACTATCTTGTGAAAGATTACGGTGCGAAGGCTGATGGCAAGACGCTTGACCATCAGGCTATCAACCAAGCTATTGAAGCGGCTCATGCAGCAGGTGGTGGACGGGTGGTGTTGTCAACAGGAACCTATCTTTGTGGCAGCATCCGTATGAAAAGTAATGTGGAGTTGCATTTGATGGCTGGGGCTACGATTTTGGCTGCTCCTGCATCCATGAAAGCCTATGACGAGAGTGAGCCTTTTGATTTTCCCGAATATCAGGATGGTGGACATACTTATTTCCACAACTCACTTATTTGGGCTGATGGTGAACAGAATGTCAGTATCACTGGGCGAGGCATGATTGATGGCAAAGGCTTGACTAAGCGCGATACCGAAAAAGCAGGTAATGTGCAGGGCGGCTCTATTGGGACGGGCGACAAAGCCATAGCCTTGAAGCAGTGTCGTAACATCTTGATTCGCGATGTGACTATTTATCGGGGAGGGCACTTTGCTATTATTGCCACAGGTTGCGAGCGTGCTACCATTGACAATGTGACTATCGACACGAATCGCGATGGTATTGATATTGACTGTTGTAAGTATCTCACGGTAAGCAACACCAAAGTAAACACTCCCAGCGATGATGCTATTGTACTGAAAAGTTCGTATGCCTTAAAACGTCCCGTGATGTGTGAGCATATTCTGATTACCAATTGTCTGGTGACTGGCTATAAGTTGGGTACATTCTTGGATGGCACATACATTCCTGAGAAGGTAAACTGGGTTTGCGGACGTATCAAGCTGGGTACAGAGTCGAATGGCGGCTATCGCAATATCACTATTGCCAACTGCACTTGTATGTGGAGTAGTGGACTGGCTTTTGAGGAGGTAGACCAAGGTAAGATGGAGAATATCGTCGTAACGAATATCTCAATGAATCATGTCCACCATTATCCCATCTATATAACAACAGGTTGTCGTAATCGTGGGCCGAAGGAACGTACCGACGTATCGTCAGCCCGTGACATATATATTAATAATGTGGTGGCTAACGACTGCGACTCGCTGGCAGGCATTATTGTGACGGGAATGGAAGGAGAGCCTATTCGTAATGTGTCGCTTTCGGATATTTACATCCGTTATCGGGGTGGCGGTCAGAAGGTCACCAAGCCTTATCGGGAACAAGACACCAACTATCCAGAACCCCGCTGGGCTGGTCCTACACCAGCTTATGGATTGTTTGCCCGTCACGTTGACGGTCTTCGCTTGCGCAATGTCCGTTTTGAACTCATGCAACCCGATGAGCGTCCTGATATCATATTGGAGGACGTTCTTAATTACGAAAACGATAATCAAAATAAGGATAAGAAGAGATGAAACGATTTGGATTTAAGATGTACCTGAAACCAGGTTGTGAAAAAGAATACGAGAAGCGTCATGCAGCTATCTGGCCCGAACTGGTGGAGATGCTCCATGAGGCTGGTGTGAAGAATTATAGTATCTTCTGGGACAAGGATACCAATCTGCTCTTTGCCTATCAAGAGTGCGAGGGTGAAGGCAGTTCGCAAGATACTGACCATGTAGACCCTGTCACCCAGCGGTGGTGGAACATGATGGCCGACATCATGGAGGTGAATCCTGATAATTCGCCAGTCACTATTCCTGTTCAAGAAGTGTTTCATCTGGACTGATTAGCTTATGAGACGATGTTTGTTGCTGCTGGTGTTAGTTGTTGAGTGGCTGGCGGCGAATGCAACTGTACCTGTTGTTAAATGGGACAAGTATAGCCTTATTATTGACGGGCAGCGTGTGATGCCCGTTATGGGTGAGATTCATTATTCCCGTGTGCCAGCTTCAGAGTGGGCGCAGGAGGTTCGGAAAATGAAGGAAGGTGGAGTGACACTCTTGGCTACATACATTTTCTGGAATCATATTGAGGAGCAGGAAGGCATCTTCCGTTGGGATGGTCAACGCTCATTGCGTGACTTTCTGGAAGTATGTCGGCAGGAACAGATGCCCGTGGTGTTGCGACTGGGACCATTCTGTCATGGTGAGGTGCGGAATGGAGGCATACCCGACTGGGTGTTTACTAAAAACTGTCGGCTCCGTGAGGTAAATCCTGTTTTTATGTATTTGGTCGCCCAGCTCTATCGACAGATATTCACGCAGGTGCAAGGACTTCAGTGGAAAGACGGAGGCCCCGTTATTGCAGCTCAGTTTGATAATGAGTATCGTGGGCGTGGTGAATATCTGATGGCGCTGAAGAAAACAGCTCTTGACATAGGCTTCGACTTGCCGTTCTATACCCGTACAGGCTGGCCCGAACTGCGCACTCCAGTTCCTTTTGGAGAGCTCCTTCCGCTTTATGGCGACTATGCTGATGGCTTTTGGGATAAGGAAATCACCGAGACGTGTGGCAATTATTACAAGGCATTTAACTTCAAGGCTTTCCGCTCGTCAACGGCTATCGGTACCGACCTGCTGGGAAATCAGGAGGCGAAGGTTAATCAAGGTGACGAACAATATCCGTACTTTACTTGCGAACTGGGTGGTGGTATGGCTACGGCCTATCATCGTCGCCCCTATGTCTATCCAGAGGATGCCTATTCAATGGCTCTTGTCAAGTTGGGTAGTGGCAGCAACCTTTTAGGTTACTATATGTATCATGGAGGCTCAAACCCAGAGGGAGTCTTGCATACGCTCAATGAGTGCCAGACCTCGCCTGCTACGGCTAACAACGACCTGCCCGTCGTTACCTACGACTTTCAGGCACCGCTTGGCGAGTTCGGCCAGACCTATCTGCAGTATTACAAGTTGCGTCCACTTCATCTTTTTATGCACGACTATGGTTCTGTGCTGGCTACGATGGAACCCACGTTCCCCGCACCTCAAGACTTGAAGAAAGGCGATGATGCGCAGTTGCGCTGGGCATATCGCTCGGAAGGCAACAGCGGTTTTGTCTTTGTCAACAATTACGAGCGTCTGCAACATCTGTCTGCTAAGAAGAACATCGAACTGGAGGCTTGTGGAGTAAAATTCCCAAAGATGACGATACCTGCTGGTGTCATGGCTATCTTTCCCGTGAATATTGATGGTATTCGTTATGCGACGGCCCAGTTGGTGGCTAAACGCGATGGCAAAATCTATATGATGCAGGTAAAGGGCATTCCCACTACTATTGCGCTGCAAAACGGCAAGACGTTGAAGAACGTGAAGGCGAAAGGTGTTGAGAAATCTGTTTATGACAATATCTATCTGCTCACTCAGCAGGAGGCTGAATATTTGTTCCTCCCTGCATACGGCCATGAGGATATTAGCCTGAATGCTACTTGCGTCAAGGTGAAGGAGGCTGGCGCATTACGCCAGATTGTGAAAGGCAGGGCTAAAGTGGCCGAGGCTCCTTCGGAAGAAGACTGGCAGCAGGCAGCCGTTTATCATATTACTGTGCCTGAGGTGGCTGTCACCAAGTTCAAACGTTTGCTTAGTATTGAGTATCAGGGCGACTGCGCTCGTCTGTATGCAGATGGTAAACTCATAGCCGACAACTTTCAGTATGGCCGTCCGTTCCTTTATGGTTTATGGCGACTGCCCAAAGGCACGACCCAGTTGGAGCTGCGCATTCTGCCATTGCAGCCCGATGCTCCCATCTACCTGCCTCGCGAGGCCGACAAAACACCGGGCGAGGGCGTGAAGAAATTGGAAATAACCTATAACGGACTATAGATGATGAAGAAACTGATTGCTGTCATTTGTATGGCTATCTTAGGACTGGGTGTGTATGCCCAGCAAACTATCTCGCTGGCTGGAGCATGGGATTTCAGTATGACCGATTCCGTACAGTTTAATGATTATGTCATGCTGCCAGGCTCCATGCTGACCAACGATAAAGGTAACCCCGTCAGCATACACACCCGTTGGACGGGTTCGCTCTACGATTCCAGCTATTACTTCAACCCCTACATGGAGAAGTACCGCCACGAAGGGCAGATGAAGTTCCCCTTCTTCCTGACCCCTGAGCGCCATTATGTAGGTCGTGCTTGGTATCATCGCACGGTCTATGTACCCAAGTCGTGGAAGAGTCAGCGTGTGACCCTCTTCTTGGAACGCCCTCATATTGAAACGACCGTTTATGTGAATGGCCATGAGGTAGGGCATCAGCTTTCCCTCTCTACGCCCCATCGCTACGATGTGACTGACTATATCCGCCTTGGCGATAAAAACGATGTTACTATCTGTGTTTACAACGGTATTGAGAATGTCTGCGTAGGGCAGGACTCCCACTCTGTGACCGACCAGACACAAGGCAACTGGAATGGTATCGTTGGGCGCATTGAGTTGCAGGCTCAATGGAAGAAGCTGAATATCCGTCAGGTACGCATTGTGCCCAATGTTGCAGCTCGCACCGTGCGGGTGATGGTGGACTTGGAAAACCATGTCGATGGACTGCGCTTCTTGCCTCAGAATAGTTATGGTGTCTGGGTGTCAGTACGTCCTGTTGTCGGTGGCAATACGCTGCCCGTTTGTCAGGCTATGGTGAAAGAGGCTGAAGGCAACCGACTGGTGTTTGAAGCTGGTCTGGGCGACCAAGTATTACAGTGGGACGAATATACGCCTAACCTTTATCAGCTGACTATTAGGACAGGGGAGGACGTGTATGAAACGACATTCGGAATGCGTAATATCTCTGTCGAGGGACGGCAACTCTATATCAACGGGCGTCCTCTCTTCCTTCGGGGAACGGTAGAGAATTGCTGTTTCCCGGAAACAGGCTATCCGCCTATGGATAAATCGGAGTGGTTGCGCATCTTCCGCAAGTGCAAGGAGTATGGGCTTAATCATGTCCGTTTCCATTCCTATTGTCCTCCTGAAGCCGCCTTTACCGCTGCTGACCAAGTGGGCATCTATCTGCAAGTGGAAGGCCCCTCGTGGCCAAATCATGGCGTGCGTCTGCGTCGCGGACAGCCGATTGACCAGTATCTGTTAGACGAGTCGAAGCGCATTATTGATGAGTATGGGCACCATCCGTCGTTTGTCATGATGGCTGTTGGCAACGAGCCAGCTGGCGACTGGGTGAATTACTGCAACGACTGGGTAAAGACAATGAAGCAGTATGATGCCACCAGAATCTATGCAGGAGCCTCCGTCGGTGGTGGCTGGGCATGGGATAGCGGCTCAGAGTACCACGTGAAAGGAGGTGCTCGTGGCTTGGATGAGTGGAACAAACGGGCTCCGTCGTCCGATGATGACTATTATAGCGGCATCGAGTTTCCTCGTAACTATAAGGGCACAGAGGCTAACCAAACTCCTATCGTTGCCCATGAACAAGGACAGTGGTGCGCCTTTCCCGATTTCAAGGAGATACCGCAGTACACGGGAGTTTATAAGGCTCGCAATTTTGAAATATTCCAAGACCTGTTGCGCGACCACGATATGGCATCGCAGGCAGAGCATTTCCTAATGGCCAGTGGTCGTTTGCAGGTGCTTTGCTATAAATACGAGATAGAGCGCAACCTGCGCACCAAGGACTATGCAGGCTTCCAGCTATTGGGGCTCAACGACTATAGCGGGCAGGGTACGGCCCTTGTTGGTCCGCTGAATGTCTTTTGGCGTGAGAAGGGCTACTGTACGGCCTCTGACTGGCGGCAGTTCTGCAATGCCCTTGTGCCACTGGCTCGTTTCCCCAAGTTTGTCTTTACTAACGATGAGACTTTGCAGGTGCCCGTTGAGTTATACAATGCCTTCAGCACCAGTCTGACCGATGCCCATGCTGTCTATATCATTAGCGATGAGGCTGGGAAGGTAGTCAGTCAGGGCGACTTGTTCTCTGGCACGTTGCCCGTTGGTAAGAATTTCCCCTTAGGCACAGTCGCCATGCCATTGTCCGCTATTGAGGAGCCAACCAAGCTGACACTGACGGTGCAGTTCTCTGACAATCTAAAGAACCACTGGGACTTCTGGGTCTATCCGAAGTCAATAGAGAATGTTGACAGCAAAGACATCTATATGGCTGACTCGCTGGATGCCAAGGCACTGAAAGTGCTTTCAAAGGGAGGCACTGTATTGCTGACCGCAGCAGGCAAGGTGCGCTATGGCAACGATGTCAGGCACAACTTCCTGCCCGTGTTCTGGAATACGTCGTGGTTTAAGATGCGACCGCCTCATACCACGGGAGCCTATATTCGGAAAGAGCACCCCGTGTTCCGCTATTTCCCCACCGATGACTGGCAGAACCTGAACTGGTGGGAGCTGACCAATAGGGCGCAGGTCATGAATCTGGCAGAGTTCCCAGCTGACTATCAGCCTGTGGTGCAGCCCATTGATACGTGGCACATTAGTCGCAAGCTGGGTATGCTCGTTGAAGCTCGGGTACTGAATGGTCGTCTGCTCATGACTACGCTCGACATTACCCGTCAGCTGGATAGCCGTCCTGTGGCACGCCAGTTGCGCTACTCTATCCTGCGCTATATGCAGAGCCCTGACTTCCAGCCGACTACAACGCTGTCGGTAGATGTCATCCGTCATCTTTACGACCGTGAGGCTCCGCGCATTGATATGTTTACCAACGATTCGCCTGACGAACTTAAACCAAAATTAAATAACTAAATAAGAATGATGAGAAAAATTGTAGTATTGTTATTGGCCGTGCTCTCACTGACTGCTACGGCCAAGCCCAAGGCTAAGAAGGTTGTAGAGACATGGCCCGACGGCACGGTGATGGATGCTTGGTTCAGTGATACGACCAAGGTCAATGTAAATACGCTTGGTCGCCAGTATGTGCTGACCGACTATGGCGTGGTGGCAGGCAGTCCGCAGGTGCAAACCCAGCAGATTCAGGCCGTTATCGACCGTTGCGCCCAAGAGGGTGGTGGTGTTGTTGTTGTGCCGCAGGGTACGTTCCTGACGGGTGCGCTCTTCTTTAAGCAAGGAACCCACCTGCACCTTCGTGAGGCAGCCACACTGAAAGGCTCCGACCGCATTATTGATTTCCCAATTCTGACCACTCGTATCGAGGGCGAGACGTGTAAGTATTTCTGTGCGCTGATTAATGCCGACGGACTTGATAGCTTTACCATTTCAGGGCGTGGCACTATTGATGGTAATGGCCTGCAATATTGGCAGGAGTTCTGGCTCCGTCGCCAGTGGAATCGTGCCTGTACCAACAAGGATGCCCAGCGCCCTCGTCTGACATACGTTTCCAATTCTAAGAATGTGACTATTCAGGACGTGCATCTTATCAACTCACCTTTCTGGACTAACCATGTTTATAAAAGTGACCATGTGCGTTTCCTCGACTGCTATATCTACGCTCCTACAGAAAACATCTTTGCACCAGAGCCCAAGCGTGGTGGCCCGTCAACCGATGCTATCGACATTGATGTATGCACCGATGTACTGATTAACGGTTGTTTTATGCACGTCAACGATGATGCTGTGGTGCTGAAGGGTGGCAAGGGAACATGGGCTGACAAGGACGAGACCAACGGTGCCTGCGAGCGCATCCTGATTCAGAACTGCCATTATGGACTGGTACATGGTTGTTTGACTTTGGGTTCTGAGTCGTTGCACGACCGTAATGTCATCTTGCGCAACTGCCATACCGACAATGCCAACCGTGTGCTGTGGCTGAAGATGCGCCCCGACACTCCTCAGCACTACGAGTATGTGACGGTTGAGGGCATCACGGGTAAGTGCGCCCGTTTCCTTTTCATCCAGCCTTGGACTCAGTTCTTCAAGCCTGGCGACCGCAAGGATATGCCGTTGTCGCGTTGCAACAACATCACGCTGCGCAACAATAAAATAGAAACGAACAAAATGCTTGACGTGAAGACCTCCGACAAGTACGAACTGCTTGACTTCACGCTTGACGGTCAGCCTCTGACTTTTGGCCAGTAAGCAAGTGAAAAAGCAGAGATAAGAAAAGTGGCACTTTACAAGGCGTAAAGTGCCACTTTTTGCCCCGAATACCTGCACTTTTCACCTCGAAAAGTACGTTCATTTTCCCTGTACTCTGTAGTTGTTTCGGCTCCAGTATCTCCTTGGGGGTGCTCCAGTATCTGTTTCGACATTAAACAGTATCTGTTTAGGTGGGTAAACAGATACTAAAGCAGGTGGAAAGAGATACTGGAGCAACCCGAAGGAGATACTGGAGGCTGAACATATAGTTTTTAGCTCGAAAATCAGTCATTTGTGTCTGGAACGGCTTCTTATGGAATATTTTGACATTAGGGGAGCAAAAACCTCGCAGAAATTATCCGTAATACAAAATGTTTTTGTAACTTTGTCCTCGCTGAGCATAGCGATTATTATTTGTAAAGCATTAAATCTTAGTACTTTAAAGTTGCAATATCTTCGCTAATCATCAAACTTTTAGACAATTGAAAATCATCGAATTTATGTTAATGAAAGAATCAAAATGAACAAAGCAGTTACAGAAATAGATTGGGACAATCTCTCAAAAATGGAAATCGCAGTCATGGTTTTAGCTGCACCTATCTTTGCATTGGTAGCAGGAATAGAGCATATCATAGCAAAGCTGACAGGATTGACATACAACGAAGTGAATATCATTATATATTATATGCTGATACCTTTGTCATGGGCTGTGATGATAGATTACATCACAAGAATGCCATTCCTTACACCTTTATATATTATAGCATGGGTTATTTTTCTCAAGAAAGACCAGATGGCATTTCGTAACCGTTGTGACTGGGCGTTCATGAAGTCCGTTGATTTCTTGTTACTCTTCAAAAGAATTGGTTGGAATTATGTCGTTAGTTCAGTTATTATTTGTGTCATAGTTCCATTATTAGTTTATATAGAACTTATTTACGCTATAATTAAATTAGATTAGTAGGGCTTTTGTAATGAAAGTAGTAGAATATAAATATAGTAGATTGTGTTTTAAGGCAGATGTTATAGAGCCTTTAGGCCTCAATGATTCCTTTATTATACATACTCCTGACGGAAGTTATCGGATGACAAAATCTGACTTTTACAAGGTGTTTCCTAATGTACATATAACTAAGAGCTATCAAGAGGGAAGAATTTATAGTTGTAAATACCCACCTAAACGGGCATTGCAATTCTTAATGGATTCTGAAAGTGCGTCAGACATTAAGGAAAAGGATATTATTGGAGATGAAATTCGTGAGAAGATTAGAGAAATAGGAACTTTATGGCGTGAGTCTAAACATAATCCAAATATTAGTGAGAGTGTTCTTGGTAGCTGGAAAGAGGTGCTTTTGGAATGGGTGCATGATAATACAATGCCATTGATTGTCAGAAAGAATACGAGTATGAAAGGGCAATCTATTATCCATTCGAGTGGCCGTGAAATTATTATCTCAGATAATACTTTTGCTATATGGGTTTATGGTCGTGTTATGAATGGAGAAGTGTATACGCTTGTTGAATTAAAGGATATGCTCCTTCAGAATGAAATACCAATGGTTTTTATGCAGACAAAGGATGTTAAAGAGAAAGCCAAATATACAAAGCCATTGGGGGCGTTTTCTTTACCAGAATGGAAACTATGTCACATTGAGCCTATAGGATTTAATACCAATAAGAATATTAAAGAATTAGATATAGATGATATAAAAGAACATTTTATGAAGTATGCAAATCCAAACAACATGTTTGTTCTTCCTAAAGAAATAGGTGACTTAGGAGAGATATCAATTTTCATTGATGAACAAAAACCTTATAGAAATCATTTGTAACACAAAATGTTTTTGTAACTTTGTCCTCGCTGAGCATAGCGATTATTATTTGTAAAGCCATGTATACTCCTCCGTTCAAGATTACATCAAGAATCCTCAATCTTGTGGCTGAAATATCAGCCAAGATTGAGCGTTATGCTATATTGTTGGAACAAGACACTGAGTTGCGCTTGCGCAAGGCGAACCGCATCAAAACCATTCACTCTTCGCTTGCCATTGAAGGTAATGCACTGACCGAAGGACAAGTGCGCGACATCATCAACGGCAAAAATGTGGTGGCACCGCTCCGTGAAATCCAAGAGGTAAAAAATGCTATTGCCACCTATGACCTTTTCACTGCGCTTAATCCTTTCGATGTAAAGGATTTACTCCGTGCTCACGGCACGATGATGCAAGCCTTGGTGGACAATCCCGGGCATTGGCGCAATGGTGGTGTCGGTGTATTCGGAGAACAGGGATGTGTTCATCTGGCACCTCCGGCAGAGCGTGTGCCAGCATTGATGGCCGACCTTTTCGATTGGCTAAAGAATGCCGATGACCACCTGCTTATCCGTTCATGCGTGTTTCATTATGAGTTTGAGTTTATCCACCCATTTATAGACGGCAATGGCAGGACTGGTCGTCTGTGGCAATCGCTCATACTCTCACAGCTTCATCCGCTGTTTGCTCATCTGCCTGTTGAGAATATGGTGTTCTCTAACCAACAAGCCTATTACGATGCGATAACAGCATCTACTTCAATCGGAGAATCCACGCCATTCATCGAATTTATGTTGTCTGAGATACTCGCTACACTCACCACACATCAGGGTGAGGAGAGAACTGATATTGATGCAAATGCTTCTGCGTTAGAAAGAGAGTTTGGTATAATATTCGGATGTCAGTTCGGTGTTGAGTTCGGTATAAAGTTCGGTGATAACGATATGCGTGTATTGCTTTTGTTAAATTCCAATCCGACATTCTCGTCTCAAAAAATAGCCGATAGATTAGGGATTACCAAACGAGCTGTGGAAAAGATAATCAGACGCCTGCGTGAGAATAGCATCCTTGAACGTATCGGTAACAACAAGTCTGGCTTTTGGAAAATCAATCGCATTAGCGAGAAAGGGGGAAATTGTGAGAGTGGATAAGGCGAAATGGGAAACGTTGGTACCAAGAATAGTATTCCTTGCACTTTGTTTGCACTTCTCAGTTTTTGTCTATGCTCAGAAGCGTAAAGGGGTAGACTCACTTCTTTTGCGTAAGGTGCTGAATATAGAGTTCTGTTTTGACGGCATAGAAAAGAACAAATCTTTCCAGACGTTATCGGTATCGCTTTGTGATGCTGGTGCTGTTGAGGTTGATACTGTCAATGCAAATGCCGTGGCGGATTTGCTGTTGTGTTCAGAAATCAGAGGATATATAGAACAGCCTAACTATTACTTTGAAAATCCAACGCCAAAGACTGATGCAGAACTCGACCTTTTGATGCTGACGCAAGGTTGGAGGCGATATGACATGGATAGTATTGTGAACAGACGTTATCCTGCTATTCAATACGACATTGAGGAGTCGCAGAGCATTTCTGGCAGAGTGGAGCGTACCTTGAATAAAAATCCAAAGAACATGAAACTGATGTTGCTATCGCCGATGACTGGAGGGATGAATTCGTTTAACTTGGGTGACAACAACAGATTCAAGATTACCAATTTGGATTTTGTAGACGGTACACCTTTCACGGTTCAGGCTACTACCAAGAATGGCAAGACCAGCTTTGTACAGATAAAGATTGACGAAGATGTGTTTCCTGATATTCACACCGAAAGCAGGCTGACATTCAGTAACAATGCCCCTGCGGTTGTTGAGTTTTACAACAAGTCAAGGTGGTATGATGAAATAAAGGAAAGAATGAGAGAACTCCGATTGGACGAAGTTACAGTTGTTGGGCATAATAAGACATGGTATAATCCTTTTGGAGTCATCCCAACAAAGATGTTGAAAGAGGGGGATTATTTATTGGACCATGCAGGTTATTCTGGTACTGTTATTCAGCGGCTTGGACTGGTGTTAAGAGGTGCAGAAAGTGCGGAAGGGGAATTGAAAGATGAACATTTTGGCAAGTATCATCCTAATAAAAGGGGGAAAATAGTCCTTGTTCCTACGACAGTGTATATTGACGGTTTTAAGGCTACTCAGGAGGAATTTTTAGGGATGCCTCCAGAGAATATTAGTAGGATAGAGTTCTATGGTCGCGGTTCAGGTCTGAATATAGAAAGTGACCCTTTTGGGAAAGAGGAATTTTTGTTTGTTACTACCAAACAAATGGCGAGAACCAATAATCGAATTTTGTCAATGACAAGTATTAAGCCTCTGGGCTATAAGCAGAATTGTGACTTTTATCAACCTGAATACAAACCTCAGGTTATCCCCGACTACCGCACCACTTATTATTGGAATCCTCGGCTGCAAGCCTCTCCTGATAATAAATGGTCATTTAGCTGCCTTGTCCCCAGCATGACAAAGAAAGTGCTGTTGACTATCGAAGGTGTTGGGGAAAGCGGTAGAATTGTAAGTGAAACTAAAATCATAACGATGTAGACACTATTCTAAATTAAAGAAGGGAAACAAATATGGTGGTAAGCAAAATAATGAAGAATATAACGGCAATACTATTCTTATACTGCATAGGAGCATTAAACGGTTATTCCCAAAGCGACTCAGTGGCTCAAATCAGCGATTATATTCTGGATTACTACCAGAAAGTCCCAATGGAGAAGATACACGTTCATACCGACCGCTCCTGCTATGCTTCGGGCGATACGATTTGGTTTCGGGCATATTTGGTGGATGCTGCAACCAACAAACCGTACAACCGCTCCAAATTCATTTATACAGAACTTCGGGATGATACTGCCGATACGTTAGTTGTGCGCTACAAGATAAAGTCAGACAGCGCAGGCATCTTTGCCAATGCCATTCCGCTGCCTCAGACACTGAAATCGGGAGGTTATACACTTGTCTCCTATACAAAATGGATGCAGAATTTTTCTAATGACCAATTCTCTTTCAAAAGAATGCAGATTGTCAACTCTAAAGAGCCTTTTGCTTCACTCCAACCGCATTATCGCTCCGTTAACAAGATAGCCCTTTCCCTGATGCCCGAAGGGGGCCATCTCCTTGATGGTTTTTCTCAGTTCCTTGCTTTTAAGGTCATTGATGACAAAGGACTTGGAGTTGATGCCAATATAACGCTTACTGATGAGACAGGAAAGGTGTTACAAACCACCAGAACTCAGCATTTAGGCATGGGTAAGATGCTGGTTCATGTGAGAAGTGACGAACAACTTTTCGTCGAAGCTGAGGCAATGGGTAAGACAGTTCGGGTTGCCGTGCCAAAAGCCTTGAAAAGCGGGGTGTCCTTGTCGGTAACACAGCATGGCGATAAAGTACACATCCAACCCTTTGCAACAGCTGACATTGACTTGCATCGAATGTCCTTAGTCCTCTACGGCGCAGGCAACATAATGGAAATTCCTGTCATGGCCAACAAACTGATAACCATCCCCAAAAGCGACCTGCGCCCTGGTGTCGTCAATATTGCAATCGTAGAGCAGACAGAGAGAACGGTTTATGCCGAAAGACTCATCTTCATTCGAGAAGAAGCAACGTCAATGAGTGTTACACATGCACGGTGTGATGAGGATAGTAGATTCTAAATACTTACTTGGTAGGTCGCAGCGGCCCATAGAAATAACTTGCTGTTGCTCCTCCGTCTATTAGGAAATCAGCGCCAGTAATAAATGCACCTTTGTCGCTAAGTAATAGTTCTGCCACGTTGGCGACCTCATCTGCTGTGCCAGGACGGCCAGCAGGGCATTTGGCAAACATATTCTTATAGAAGTCGCCACGAGGACCGTTGAACTCATCAATAGCCAGAGGGGTGACGATGATGCCGGGAGAAATACTGTTAAGGCGTGCCCCACGTGTACCCCATTTCACACTTTCTGCCATCACGCGCTTTACGTTGCCTCGCTTTGCCATCTGGTAAGCATGGAGCGAGTCGCGGATATTTGCAGGCTGAAGTATATCCAGTTGTAGCAGTTCCTCTGTTGGGGTGCAGGCCAGTTGTAAATCCTCCTCGGGTGTAAGGGCGGGCATTCTATGCCCCGATTGACTGCTAATGACGAGCCCGGTACCATTGGGGGCAATCACCTTACCGACCTCCTCAAGCAGTATGGCTGTCCCATAGAGGTCTACCTTGAGGATTGTCTCAATGGGTGCTTGGCTTGGAGAAACACCTGCGGCACAAACCATCATCCTCAGTTCACCGAAAGATAAAGCCTTCTGGATGGTTTCAGCGATGGAGTCTCTTGATGCCAAGTCTGTCTCTACAGGCTCTACATCGAATCCGGCATTACGCATGATGTCGCTGATAGCAACAGCGTGGCTAAGGGTCTTGTCGCCAATAACAACCTTCATGCCATAGCCCATGCGGCGGGCAATCGCCATTCCTATCTGTCCTGCTCCTATCAGTAAGAATACTTGTTTCATGGAATCTTATTACTTTATCCAGTTTTCAACCTTCTTTTTGCCAGCCTCTGTTCTTATCTCATGACCATACAAGGAGAATGCTTTGCCGAAGGTAGCCTTGGGATAGGCCTTCTGCAGGTCATCAACACAACTGCCGAGGCCAGAGCCTTCGTGAGTGGTGAAGGGGAGGATGGTCTTGCCACTAAGGTCGTACTGCTTGAAGAACGAGAACATCACCTGTGGATAAGTTCCCCACCAAACTGGGCCACCGACGTAAACAATCGTGTAGTCGTCAAGGTTAGCGGTTCCTTCTATGGCTTTGCCGTTCATCATAAGCGTGAATGCAGGCAGTTCACCTTGCTGCTGTTCTTCCTTTGCAAGGTCGCAGAGGGGCTTGTAAGCCATATCATAATTCTTTAGGCAGACTATTTCAAGTCGGTCAGCACCAGTCTTTTCGCAAATGATGTCAGCCACGAGTTTTGTGTTGCCTTCCTTGATGTTGCCTACGCCGTAGTTCTCTCCTGCATGGGAGAAGAATATCACGATACTTTTTCCGTTGTCCATAGTCTTGTTGTTGCTATCTGTTTGCTTTGTTCCACATGCGTTGAGTGAAAGCATGGTAAGAATTGTGAGGATGATTGATTTCATAGCTTTATCTTCTTTACTCCGTTTTCTATATATATTCCTTTTGCGGGAGCTTGTTCTAATTGCCGCCCGTCGATGGTAAATATCCGTTGTGGATTTGAACTTGCCATCTTGGGCGTATTGACAGAGGTCGTGTTGCCCAACGACAATGTTACGGTCACATCGCCACTGCCAAGGATGTTTTTTAACTCAGTTGCCCCCACGTTCTTAATCTTGCCAAGGCGGGTAAAATTCCATGAGTTAACGCCATAGTAGATACAGACGTTGTTGCCTTGATAGAGGATAATATCTCCGGGTTCGGTGGTAATCTGCTCGTTGTTTTGGGGAAGCGTGTGCCCAATATCGCCTACTTTCTCGAAGTTGCCGTAGTCCTGAGCCTCGTAGGTGATTGGAGCTTCCTTTAATAAGGCGATGAGTGCCTCGGTTGATGAGTTGTTGACGAGCTCAACAGTCAGGTTATGGGAGTTTACTTTCAGATTCATCGTGCTGGTGGTGTTTGTCGTTGTCAGATTTGTATAGTCTACCTCTTTGAGCCAATCAGTCAGGAACGACTTGCGTCGTGAATGGTTGGCGTTGTTTATCCATAGGCTTTTGCTTAGGAACCTGCCTTCTGGTATCAGCCGCTTGGCATCAGCCTCTACGCCTCCTATACTGCTACTGTAGCTGCTTACGATAAGCCCGATGTTTTTGTTGGCCATCTCCTTGCCGTATTTGAACAGGAACGTCTGCATGTTTGAAGCCATCTGGCTCCACCATAGTGGCGTGGCCACGATAACGGTGTTGTACTTGCTCATGTCTACTTCGACAGGCTCAATGGCTGGATAGCTGCTTTCGCTATTGGGGTTGTTCTTTATCTTGTTAAGCTGTTCTGTACCTATACGGTAGTTGTTGGCAGCATAGTCAAGCCCCTTCTCTGTCGGCTCAACCTCTATGACATCGGCAGTAATAAGCGTTTTGAGGTCATTGACAATCTCCTCCGTCTTGTTGGTATAGCTATAATAGACAATCAAGGTCTTGCTGCCTGTGTCCGTATTATTGCCTTCTGGCGGAGTCGTGGCGTTTGCTTCCTCACTCTGGCAAGCCATCAGAAAGATAGCCGCCAGCAGGAGGTAGATGTGTGAGAATAGTTTATTCATTGTTGCTTATTTGCTTCGTTGTATTGTTCGTCGTTTACAGGCTCAAGCCATTCATTGCTTTCTGGGCCTCCGACCTTTACGTGGGTGGTCAGATGCTGGAACCATGAGTCCTTAGTTGCGCCGTGCCAGTGCTTAGCACCTTCGGGAATGTCTATGATGTCGCCAGCCTTGAGATGAATGGCAGGCTTGCCCCATTCCTGATAGATGCCGTTGCCGCTGACACAGATGAGAATCTGATGTGCCCCGTGGTGTACGTGCCAGTTGTTACGGCAACCGGGTTCGAAGGTGACGTTGGCGTAGTCCTGAACGGTCTTCTCTCCTTCGCCGTTGATATTCTTCGGCTTGATAGGAGAGAGATGGCTGTTGCCAGTAAAGTACTGGGCGTAGGCATCGTTGGGATTGCCTTTGGGCCAGTCGCCAGCACAAGCATCGGCAGCAGCGTCGTATTGCGATAGCCCGTTCTCGCTGAGGAAACGGCAAAGCTCATTGACCTGTTCCTGTGTGTTGCCCATATTGACGGCACCAGCCTTATGGGCTGCCAGCTGTGGGGCAACGCCTTTGAGGGCAGACAGTGCCGCAACAGTGACAATCTCACGGTCGGCAGCCGTGAGCTGGTTGCCTGCAAAGATGTCACCAAAGAGGTGGGCTTTGAGGTAATAGTCATTCTGCGGACAGAACTCGTAGTTGAATGGACGGCCAGACAGCTTGGTCTGCACCTCTGTACCTTGTTGGAGTGCTTTCTGGGCATCATCCCATTCCGCTGGACGCTCCCAAGGCTTTCCTTCCGTCCATTTGCCGTTGCTGTTTTCCAAGACCTTACTCAGCACGCCGAGCGCATTGAGTGAACGGGGAAACCCAGTATAGGCATAGAGCTGTGAGAAAGCCTCCTTTATTTCGTTGATGGTTACACCGCCGTCAAGTGCCTCACGTATGGCAGGCTCCAGACGAGTAAGGTTGCCCCCAGCCTCCAGCGCTGCGATGGTTGCCAGATGCTTCTGGCGGGGGGATAATGATTGGGCTGATACTGATATAGTCATGGTGAATGTTATTAAAAGGATTGATAGTATTCTGTTCATATTGTAAGCCTTATTTGTCGATACTGATAAGTTGGTACTGTCTGGAGCCTAAACCTATTTTCTCTGCCCACTCTATCGTGTGCGTGCCGTGTTGCTTGTCAATGCGCTTCAGCAAATCAGTGGGGTCGTTCTTGGCAGTGACCTTCTGCTGGTTGATGATGTCTACGCAGGCTTGGTCAAGGGCAACGGGGTCGGTAGATGCAAGGATGCCGTAGTCTTCGAGCTTTACGGGGGCAGGATGGTTTACGCAGTCGCAGTCGATAGACATATTGTTCATGACACTGATGTAGATAATGCCTTTCTGCTTCTTGAAATAGTTGACCACGCCCTGGGCTGCCGCTGCCATTGACTCAAGGAAACCATCCTGATTGCCGATGAACTCAGGCGTCCAGAGCTTGCCCATGTCAAGTTTCTGCATCTTTCCGGCAGAGTGGATATAAGCCTTGCCATTGGCGCTGGCACACCCGATGGAGAGATTCTTCAGGGCACCACCGTAGCCGCCCATAGGATGCCCCTTAAAGTGGTTGAGGGCAATCATGAAGTCGTAGTTGGCCATGTGACCGCCCACGATGTCGAACTTGATGTGTGACTGGTCCTTTACGGGTATTCGTATCTCGTCGTACTCGTCCATGATATCCACGGGGAAGAGGTCGGTAAAGCCGTGTCTCTCCGCCACAAGCCAGTGGTTGGCCGAGTTGTTACGCTCGTCGCGCTTGTCGGCTGGGGCGTTACCGTAGGCCGTGTTGCACTCAACAACCGTGCCGTCTACCTCAAACATCAGGTTCTTGATAAGCTCTGGCTTGAGGTAGTTGGGGTTGCTGCCTTCGCCCGTACTGACTTTTACGGCAACGCGCCCGTCGGCTTTCACGCCGAGGGCCTTGTAAATCTTTACTAACGATTCGGGCGAGATTTCGCGAGTCACATATACTTTGCTCTGTCCGAATGTCAGAGCGGCGTTTGCCATGAGCAGCATGGCAAGAATTGCTTTCTTCATGTCTGTCTTAGTTCTTTGATGTTATTAGCGTGAATTAGTCGGGCTTACGTCATCTGATGAAGTGCATGGGTGCCCACTCCTCAGGCTCGGGCAGTTCGGCCTTGCCCGTGGCGTACATCTTGAGCATCACGGCCATGTTGTTGGCCAGCGTGCGCATGGTCTGAAGTCCCTCGGTGTCGTGTGCGGTCTCACCCTCGGCACGGCCGTAGGCAATGTTCCAATACTGTGAGGTGACGATGGGCATATTGCACATCTGGAAGGGCATTTGCAGTGTCTGGAAGGCTGCGCTGGCACCGCCGCGGCGGCAAACGGTGACGGCTGCCGCAGGCTTGCCACGGAAGTGTGCGCCACCAGCGTAGAGCATACGCTGCTGTAGTGCCTGTGCCTGAGCTGCGGGCTGTCCCCAGTAGACAGGGGCACCGATGATGAGGGCGTCGCACTCGGCCATCTTGGCAATGACCTCGTTGGTCATGTCGTCGTTGAATACGCAACGATTGTCAGCATTCTCCTTGCACTTGTTGCAGGCAATACATCCGCGCACGGGCTTCTTGCCAATCCAGAGTATCTCGGCCTCAATGCCGTTCTTTTCTAACTGTCGCGCTGCCTCTGTGAGTGCAACGCTGGTGTTGCCGTCCTTGCGTGGGCTACCGTTGATTAAAAGTACTTTCATTATCAGTCTGTTTTACGTTAATGCTTTGTTCGTTGTGCCGTGTGTTGCAAATGGGGTAGGTGGTTATGCCGCCCTCCATTGCGAAGGGGTCTTGCCTGTAAGAGCCTTGAAGAATCTGACAAAGTGCTGCGGGTATTCAAAGCCGATGCGCTGGCTTATCTGGGTGACTGACAGCGTGTCGGACTGCAACAGCTCTTTTGCGCGGGCAAGAATCCGACTGTTGATTAAGTCTTTAGCCGTGCGCCCGGTCTCAGTCTTGACGAGCGTACCGAAATAGCCGGTGGAGAGGCAGCACTTGTCGGCGAAGTAGGCTACGGTGGGCAGTCCTTCGCGTTCAGCCTTGTCTGCTATGTATTCGTCAAGCAACGTGACGAACTTTTTGACTACCGAGTGGTTTATCTCCTCACGGGTGATGAACTGACGGTCATAGAAACGCAGGCAGTAGTTCAGGAGAAGCTCGATGTTGGACACGATTAACTCGCGGGTATGCTTGTCAATGGCGTGGTGCAGTTCCTGCTCAATCATGGCCAGTACCCCTTGAAAGATTTCCACTTCTTGGGCTGACAGGTGGAGAGCTTCCGTGCTGGTGTAGTCGAAGAACTCGTACCGGCTCATTTGCTTGCCAAGGGCGGTGCGGTTGAGAAAGTCGGGATGGAACACCAGAGCCGTGAACTTGGCAAAGGGCACCTCGGGGTTGGGCTCTACCGTTACTGACTGTCCCGGGGCGAAGCTCGTCACCGTCATCTCGTCAAAGTCGTATGATGTGCGACCGTATGACAGCTTGCACCCCTTGTTCTCTTTCAGGTAGATGGCGTATAGCCCGTAGTGCATCGTACACTCTTTGACGTGCTCGGTGTTTTCTACGTGTACAACGCTTACCAGAGGGTGGCGTGTCTCCACTCTCTGATAGTCGTTGAATGCCTGTACTGAATCGATATAAATATCCTGCATCATTTCAAGTTTTCGGTGAAGAATGCTTCAAGTTTGCCCCACGGGATGACCTTGTCCTTGCCGCCATCGTAGAGGTCGCAGTGGGAGGCTCCGGGAATAATCAGCAACTCCTTGTTGGCTGGCACGGGATTCGGCTGCCGCTGAACATCGTAGCCTTCGGCCTTGCCGTTCACCATGTACTGATAGGCATTCTCGCCAAAGTAGCGGGAGTGGGCCTTCTCGCCATGAACAATCAGCACGGCTGTGCGAATCTCGTTGATGTAATACAGGAATCGGGCATTGGCGTAGGCCTGACATCCCGTCGTGCGCCAGCCGTCGTTGCTGTTGCCAGAGCGCTCATGATAGCCACGCGGGGTTTTGTAATAGTCGTGGTAGTCCTTGACAAACTGCGGTGCGTCCTCGGGCAGTGGGTCGATGACACCGCCAGCCTGAGCATACTTGCCACTCTCAAGGTCGGCAGTACGTGCCTCTGCCCATGCCTGACGGGCATTGTGGCGTGCCTCTTCGCTATTGTCAGCATCGAAATATCCATTGCCGCTGACGCGGGTCATGTCGTACATCGTCATGGCCGCCGTAGCCTTGATGCGAGGGTCTTGAGCCGCAGCGTTGAGTGCTATGCCGCCCCAGCCACAGATGCCGATGATGCCAATCCGTTCCGCATCCACGTCGTCACGCATCGTGAGG
Organism: uncultured Prevotellaceae bacterium; assembly: GCA_947174945.1. Lineage (GTDB taxonomy): Bacteria > Bacteroidota > Bacteroidia > Bacteroidales > Bacteroidaceae > Prevotella. Next base: position 107,877 of record CAMWKZ010000001.1, read on the forward strand.
TAGTCAACGGCGGCAAGGAAATCCTCGGTGTTGATGTCTGGCGACGCTGTGCGACGGGGCTCGCCAGACGATTCGCCCGTGAACGACGGGTCGAAGGCCAGCGTGATGAAGCCTCGCTCGGCCATTGTCATGGCGTAAAGCCCAGAGCACTGCTCCTTGCTGGCACCAAACGGCCCGCTGACGGCAATGGCCTTCAGCTTGCCCTGCGCACTCTTGGGAATGTAGAGGTCGGCAGCCAGTGTAAATCCGTAGTTCGTCTTGAAGGTCACCTTCTCGTGGGAAACCTTGTCACTCAGTGGGAACGTTTTGTCCCACTCCCGGGTAAGTGTAAGATTCTGTTCGTTCATATTCGTTGTCTTATTCTGGGCGCAGGCACCAAAGAGCAGTGCCGCAACCATGGTGATAAATAAATGTTTCATACCTTATTATATATACGTTGGCTGTCATGCCAAGATTGCGATGCAAAGGTACACACATTATTTATACCTCCTTATACCTCGATTTTGGGAGATATGACCAGTTTTTCGGAAACCACCCCCACCGAGGACAAAATTACTAAATTTTTCCGTATTGCGCATCATTTCCCCCATTTTTATCCTCATTTGAAGCCCAAACCGAGCCTATTCGCAGCCTTTTCCCCGCCATTCCGGCAATGCCACCCGTTGAAAGAGCCGTTCTTTCCCCGAGAAAGAACGGCTCTTACTCATGGAAAGAACGGTTCCTTCCGAGGGTAAGACCCGTTCTTTCTCAGCGAATGAAAAGTTAGTTGTATGTCAAGTCAGCGTGAGCAGCTTCAATTTATTCTTTTCCGTCGCCGTATGTTGGCGGCGTGTGGCTCCCATTGCAACATTCGTACCCCGTCATCCAAATTAGGGATGGAATGACAATGGTGGGCAATGTTACGATGCTCCATATAATATGACTTGTTCTAATTGCACGGCTGTGTTTCTTATATAGCCTTCTGTTGAGCGCATCAACCCTGTTCGCTTCAGAAAGGTCGGGGCCTCCATTAGCCCATATCTTCTGGACTTGTCAATAATAAGGCTCTTGTTAGAGTTGTTTGTGATGGTTAGCGACACCACGAAGTTATTATGGATTTTGTAGGTGACATTGAGTTCACGTTAAAAGCGATGCCCTCCTTTCGAGTATCTCCTTCGGGTTGCTCCAGTATCTCTTTCGACCAGAAACAGTATCTACATATATAGTAAACAGATACTGGAGCAACCCGAAATAGATACTAAAGCAGACCGAAGGAGATACTGTTTGTGGTATAAAATATCTTAAAAGGGTATTAAAAATATATAAAAACGTTTGGTTGGTAAGGGTATTTTGCGTACCTTTGCACCCGCTAATGTGCGTATTGCGCTGGCTTGCGAGCTAACAATGCCTTGGTAAAGAGCGACTTAGCCCTTCGTTTAGTGAAGTAGTGGGCGTTTCTTTGTTAGGTGTGTTTTGTGAGCGATACGGTGTGAGGCACTTAAAAAGAAACAGAATATATTCACATTATTATTTAAATTTAAAACTGAAATGCCAGGATTAATTGGAAGAAAAATCGGAATGACATCCGTTTTCAGTGCCGACGGTAAGAATGTACCGTGCACTGTTATCGAAGCTGGTCCTTGTGTTGTTACTCAGGTGAAGACTGTCGAGAAGGACGGCTATGCTGCCCTTCAGCTGGCTTATGGTGAGAAGAAGGAAAAGAACACCACCAAAGCTATGATGGGCGTCTTCAAGAAGGCTGGTACGACACCAAAGGCTCACTTGGCCGAGTTCAAGTTCGATGAGGAGCACAACCTCGGTGACACTATCACCGTAGAGTTGTTCAACGACGCTGAGTTCGTTGACATCGTAGGCACCTCGAAAGGTAAGGGTTTCCAGGGTGTTGTAAAGCGCCACGGTTTCGGTGGTGTCGGCCAGAGCACCCACGGTCAGGACGACCGTCTGCGCAAGCCGGGTTCTATCGGTGCTTGTTCTTATCCCGCTAAGGTGTTTAAGGGTATGCGCATGGGTGGCCACATGGGTGACGAGCGCGTAACGACTCAGAACCTCAGAGTGTTAAAAGTGATACCGGAGCACAACCTTATCCTCGTGAAGGGTAGCTGCGCTGGTTGTAATGGTTCAACTGTTTTAATCGAGAAGTAAGCTATGGAAATTAACGTATTGAGCATCAATGGTCAGGAGACCGGGAGAAAAGTTACGTTGAACGAGGCCGTCTTCGGAATTGAGCCTAACGACCACGTTATTTATCTGGATGTAAAGCAGTACATGGCCAATCAGCGTCAGGGAACTGCCAAGGCTAAGGAACGCAGTGAGCACAAGGGTTCTACCCGTAAGCTCGGTCGCCAGAAGGGCGGCGGCGGTGCTCGTCATGGTGATATCAACTCTCCGCTGCTGCGTGGTGGTGGCCGCGTGTTCGGTCCGAAGCCCCGCGACTACGGCTTCAAACTGAATAAGAAGGTAAAGGCTCTGGCCCGTAAGTCGGCTTTGTCGTACAAGGCTCAGGAGAATGCAATTGTGGTTGTTGAAGACTTCAACTTTGAGGCTCCGAAGACTAAGGAATTTGTCAATATGGCCAAGAACCTGAAAGTCGATGGTAAGAAAGTGCTGCTCGTTCTGCCGGAAGCAAATAAGAATGTTTATTTGTCAGCCCGCAACTTGCAGAAGTCTGAGGTGATTATCGCTGCTAACGTGAACACCTACAAGGTGTTGAATGCTGACGTGATGGTGATTACCGAGAACTCGCTGAAGGCTATTGACGGTGTGCTTGGATAAATTGTAAATCGTAAAACAGTAAATTAGATATGGCATTCATTATAAAGCCTCTGATTACAGAGAAGATGAACAACATTACAGAGAAGTCTTCGGTCGACAGAACCTATAAGCCAAAGACGGGTAAGCACCGTGGTGAAGAGGTGACCAAGAAGGCTCAGCCCAGATACGGCTTCATCGTGAAGCCCGAGGCCAACAAGGTGGAAATCGCCAAGGAGGTAGAGGCTGTGTATCATGTAACAGTTGAGAGCGTGAACACTCTTCGCTATGCCGGCAAGCGCTCATCGCGCTATACCCGTGCAGGTCTTGTGAAAGGCCAGAAGAATGCGTTCAAGAAGGCAATCGTCACCTTGAAGGAGGGCGATACAATTGATTTTTATAGCAATATTCAGTAATAAAAATGGCAGTACGTAAATTAAAACCCGTAACTCCGGGTCAAAGACACAAGGTTATTGGCACGTTCGAGGATATTACTGCATCCGTGCCAGAGAAGTCTCTCGTTTACGGCAAGCGTTCAACCGGCGGTCGTAACAACACCGGTAAGATGACCGTCCGCTACATGGGCGGTGGCCACAAGAAGAAGTATCGTCTCATCGACTTCAAGCGAGAGAAAGATGGTGTTCCAGCTGTAGTGAAGACAATTGAGTACGACCCGAACCGTTCGGCTCGTATCGCTCTGCTTTACTATGCTGATGGTGAAAAACGTTATATTATTGCTCCTAACGGACTTGAGGTTGGCGCAACCTTGATGTCGGGTGCAGACGCAGTGCCTGAGGTAGGTAATGCGCTTCCGCTGGCCAACATCCCCGTGGGTACCGTAATTCACAACATTGAGTTACGCCCGGGACAGGGTGCCCTGCTCGTTCGTTCGGCTGGTAATTTCGCTCAGTTGACTTCTCGTGAAGGCAGCTACTGTGTGATTAAGCTCCCTTCAGGTGAGACCCGTCAGGTGCTCTCTGCCTGCAAGGCTACAATCGGAAGTGTTGGTAACTCTGACCACGCTCTGGAGCAGTCTGGTAAGGCTGGCCGCTCACGCTGGTTGGGTCGTCGCCCGCACAACCGTGGTGTTGTCATGAACCCGCACGACCACCCGATGGGCGGTGGTGAAGGACGTCAGTCTGGAGGCCATCCGCGTTCACGCAAGGGCTTGTATGCTAAGGGTCTCAAGACTCGCGCACCGAAGAAGCTTTCGAACAAGTACATCATTGAGAGAGCTAACAAGAAGTAATCACGAAGTTAAGAAAGAGTAAATTATGAGTCGTTCATTAAAAAAAGGCCCGTACATCAACGTATCGCTCGAGAAGAAGATTCTCGCTATGAATGAGAGCGGTAAGAAGAGTGTCGTCAAGACTTGGGCCAGAGCTTCAATGATTTCCCCCGATTTCGTGGGACATACAGTTGCAGTTCATAACGGAAACAAATTTATCCCTGTGTACATTACCGAGAACATGGTGGGACACAAGCTCGGAGAGTTCGCTCCGACACGTCGTTTCGGTGGCCATGCCGGTAACAAGAAGTAAAACAGGTTCATCCATTTAAAAAGAAGCAATAATGGGAAACAGAAAAAGATTAATGGCTGAAAAAATCAAGGAGGCCAAGAAAACGCAATATTTTGCAAAGCTGAAAGGCTGCCCCTCTTCACCTCGCAAGATGCGCTATGTCGTCGACATGATTCGCGGCATGGAGGTCAATCGTGCGCTCGGTGTGCTGAGATTCTCGAAGAAGGCAGCTTCGGAGAATGTAGAGAAGCTGCTCCGCTCGGCTATCGCCAACTGGGAGGCCAAGAATGACCGCAAGGCTGAGGACGGCGAGCTCTATGTAAGCCGCGTCTTCGTTGACGAGGGTGTGACAATGAAACGTATGAGACCGGCACCTCAGGGCCGTGGCTATCGTATCCGCAAGCGTTCGAACCACGTAACCCTGTTTGTTGACGCTAAAACTAATGATTAAGTAAGAAGGTATGGGACAGAAAGTAAATCCTATTAGCAACCGTCTTGGCATCGTCAAGGGTTGGGATTCAAATTGGTTCGGAGGCAAGAACTTCGGAGACAACCTGGTAGAGGATACGAAAATCCGCAAGTATCTGAACGAGCGTCTGGCTAAGGCCAGCATCTCGAAGATTGTCATCGAGCGTACGCTGAAGCTGGTTACCATTACCATCTGCACAGCCCGTCCGGGTTTGGTCATTGGTAAGGGTGGTCAGGATGTCGACAAGCTCAAGGAAGAGCTGAAGAAACTCTATGACAAGGAGATTCAGATTAATATTTTTGAAGTAAAGAAGCCTGAGCTCGATGCAAACATCGTAGCTAACAACATCGCTCGCCAGATAGAGGGTAAGATTGCATATCGCCGCGCTATCAAGATGGCTGTGGCTAACACCATGCGCGCTGGAGCAGAGGGCATCAAGGTGCAGATAAGCGGCCGTTTAAACGGTGCTGAAATTGCACGTAGCGAGATGATTAAGGAAGGCCGCACACCGCTGCACACCTTCCGTGCTGACATCGATTACTGCCAGGCAGAGGCTCTGACCAAGGTTGGCCTGCTGGGTCTGAAAGTCTGGATTTGCCGTGGTGAGGTTTATGGAAAGGTTGACTTGGCTCCTAACTTCACTCAGGAGAAGGGTAACTCCCGCTCTAACGGTGGTAACAACGGTGGTGGCAGAAGATTCCGCAACAAGAAAAAGTAATTAATCTAAAAAGAAAGAAGCTATCATGTTACAACCAAAGAGAGTAAGATATAGAAGACCGCAGGACGGACGTGGCAACAAAGGCAACGCCCACCGCGGAACGCAGCTGGCTTTCGGTTCTTTCGGAATCAAGACCCTTGATGCCAAATGGATTGACAGCCGCCAGATTGAGGCAGCACGTGTTGCCATCAACCGTTATATGAACCGTGAAGGTCAGGTTTGGATTCGTATCTTCCCGGACAAACCCATCACTCGCAAGCCTGCTGATGTACGTATGGGTAAAGGTAAGGGTGACCCCGCAGGATGGGTAGCACCAGTTACTCCGGGTCGTATCCTCTTCGAAGTAGAGGGTGTGCCTTTCGAGACTGCCAAGGAGGCTCTGCGCCTCGGTGCTCAGAAGCTCCCCGTGAAGACTAAGTTTGTTGTTAGACGTGATTACGATAAAAACGCTTAAGCTATGAAGATGACAGAAATTAAGGGTCTCGAGACCAAGGAACTGGCCGAGCGCATTGAGAGTGAGACTGCCAAATACAACCAGATGTTGTTGAACCACGCTATCACTCCGCTGGAGAATCCATCACAGATTAAGGCTGCACGTCGTGACATCGCACGTATGAAGACAGAACTCCGTCAGAGAGAACTTAACAAATAATAATGGTCCAGATGGAAACAAGAAATTTAAGAAAGACAAGACAGGGTGTCGTTATCAGTAACAAGATGGATAAAACCATTGTTATTGCAGCTAAGTTCAAGGAGAAGCACCCGATTTATGGTAAGTTTGTCCAGAAGACAAAGAAATACCATGCTCACGATGAGAAGAATGAGTGCAACGTAGGTGATACAGTGCTCGTCATGGAAACCCGTCCTCTCTCAAAGACTAAGAGATGGAGATTAGTACAAATCGTAGAAAAGGCTAAGTAATTATGATACAAACAGAAACAAGACTGACCGTTGCTGACAACAGTGGCGCTCGTGAGGCTCTCTGCATTCGCGTGCTGGGTGGTACTCGCCGTCGCTATGCCAGCGTAGGTGACGTGATTGTTGTTGCTATTAAGAACGCAATCCCTACAAGTGACGTTAAAAAGGGTGCAGTATCGAAGGCTCTGGTTGTTCGTACCAAGAAGGAAATCCGCCGTGCTGATGGCTCGTACATCCGCTTCGACGATAATGCCTGTGTACTGTTGAACAACGCTGGTGAGCTCCGCGGAAGCCGTATTTTCGGCCCCGTAGCACGTGAGCTCCGTGCCGTTAATATGAAAGTCGTTTCACTGGCACCTGAGGTTCTTTAACAATAATAAAGTATTCAAGTAATGGCTAAGTTACATATTAAGAAAAACGATACAGTCATCGTCCTGGCCGGTGAGGACAAGGGCAAGACTGGTAAGGTGCTCAAGGTGCTTATTGAGAAGCAGCGTGCTGTCGTAGAGGGCGTGAACATGGTCTCTAAGAGCATGAAGCCGAGTGCCAAGAACCCGCAGGGTGGTATCGTAAAGCAGGAAGCTCCGATACACGTCTCTAATTTAAGTCTTATTGACCCGAAGAGCGGCAAGGCTACTCGCGTGGCTATCAAGCACGAGGGTAAGAATGTCGTCCGTATCGCTAAAAAGTCAGGGGAGGAGATTAAGTAATGGCAAACACAGCAACATTGAAGAATACCTATGTCGAGCAGATTGCCCCGGCATTGGAGAAACAGTTCAACTATAGCTCTAAGATGCAAGTTCCCGTCCTGAAGAAGATTGTCATCAACCAGGGTCTGGGTGATGCTACTCAGGACAAGAAAATCATTGACGTGGCTATCAACGAGATTACCACTATCTGCGGTCAGAAGGCTGTCGCTACCTATTCAAAGAAGGATATCGCCAACTTCAAGCTGCGTAAGAAGATGCCTATCGGTGTGATGGTGACACTGCGTCGTGAGCGTATGTATGAATTCCTTGAGAAGCTTGTCCGCGTGGCTCTGCCTCGTATTCGCGACTTCAAGGGTATTGAGAGCAAGTTCGATGGCCGTGGTAACTATACCCTCGGTATTCAGGAGCAGATTATCTTCCCAGAAATTAATATCGACACTGTAGACCGCATTCAGGGTATGAACATCACCTTCGTGACAACCGCTAAGACGGACGAGGAGGGCTATGCACTGCTGAAGGCTTTCGGTCTGCCGTTTAAGAACGCTAAAAACGATTAAGAGATATGGCAAAAGAATCAATGAAGGCTCGTGAGGTAAAGCGCGCTAAGCTCGTTGCCCGTTACGCTGAAAAGCGTGCAGCCTTGAAGAAGATTATCGCAACGTCAGAGGACCCTGCAGAGGCTTACGAAGCTGCTCGTAAGCTGCAGAGCATTCCCAAGAACGCCAACCCCATTCGCCTGCACAACCGTTGTAAGCTCACAGGTCGTCCCAAGGGATATATGCGCCAGTTCGGGCTTTCACGTATCCAGTTCCGTGAGATGGCATCAAGCGGTCTGATTCCAGGTGTAAAGAAGGCCAGCTGGTAATCCTCTTTAGAGAATGAAAAGAGATATTTAGTTTTTTAATATTGTCGGGGTAGTCCCGATTAATTAAACAATTTATTTTATGACAGATCCAATAGCAGATTATCTGACCAGACTCAGAAACGCCATCATGGCCAACCACCGTGTGGTTGAGGTTCCTGCGTCTAACTTGAAGAAGGAAATCACGAAAATCCTCTTCGAGAAGGGTTACATTCTGAACTACAAGTTCATTGAGGATGGCCCTCAGGGTTCTATCAAGGTCGCCTTGAAGTATGACCCTGCCACAAAGGCAAATGCCATCAAGTGCCTGAAGCGCGTGTCAACACCAGGTCTTCGTAAGTACACTGGTTACAAGGACATGCCGAGAGTAATTAACGGATTAGGTATAGCCATCTTATCTACATCCCAAGGTGTAATGACAGACAAAGAGGCTGCTCAGCTGAAAATCGGCGGCGAGGTTCTTTGCTATGTTTATTAATTGGAGGATTCGATTATGTCAAGAATAGGAAAATTGCCAATTAGTATCCCTGCAAGCGTTACCGTTGCTCAGGGGCAGGACGGTGTTGTTACAGTAAAGGGTCCGAAGGGTGAACTTGCTCAGAAGGTAGATGCCTCTATCAAGATGTCTATCGCTGATGGTCATATTACGTTTGAAATAGATGAGAACAGCCCTGTGAATATCAAGCAGAAGCAGGCTTTCCATGGTCTTTATCGTGCACTCGTCCATAATATGGTGGTTGGTGTCAGCGAGGGCTATAAGAAGGAAATGGAGCTGGTCGGTGTAGGTTACCGTGTTTCTAATCAGGGTAACATCATTGAGTTCTCACTGGGTTACACGCATCCTATCTTCATCCAGCTTCCGAAAGAAGTTTCGGTGGAGACCAAGATGGAACGTAACCAGAACCCTCAGATTATTCTGGAGTCATGCGACAAGCAGCTGCTGGGCATGATTTGCGCTAAAATTCGTTCTTTCCGTATGCCGGAGCCTTACAAGGGTAAGGGTATCTTGTTCAAGGGCGAGGTTATCCGTCGTAAGTCGGGTAAGTCAGCCTCAGCTAAGTAATCTTAAAAACTGAAGAATTATGACAACAAAGAAGATTGAAAGACGAATTAAGATTAAATACAGAATTCGTAAGAGCGTATTCGGTACGGCAGAGCGTCCTCGTATGAGTGTGTTCCGTTCGAACAAGCAGATATACGTTCAGGTGATTAACGATTTGGAGGGTAAAACACTTGCATCTGCATCATCGCTGGGTCTTGAGGCTATGCCTAAGATTGAGCAGGCTGAGAAGGTGGGTGAGATGGTTGCCAAGAAGGCTCAGGAGGCTGGCGTTACTGCCGTTGTCTTCGACCGTAATGGTTATCTTTACCACGGCCGTGTAAAGTCACTGGCTGATGCAGCACGTAAAGGTGGACTTAAATTTTAAACGATTATGGCAATGAACAAAGTTAAAGTAAATAGTGACGTTGAATTGAAAGACAGACTGGTTGCCATCAACCGTGTTACTAAGGTAACGAAGGGCGGTCGCACCTTTACATTCGCAGCTATTGTTGTTGTCGGTGACGGTAACGGTATCATTGGCTGGGGACTGGGCAAGGCTGGCGAGGTTACTGCAGCTATTGCCAAGGGTGTTGAGGCAGCTAAGAAGAATCTGGTAAAAGTTCCCGTACTCAAGGGTACCATTCCTCATGAGATGGAGGCTCGCTTCGGCGGTGCTCAGGTATTCCTGAAGCCGGCTGCTGCAGGTACTGGTCTGGTGGCTGGTGGTGCTATGCGTGCTGTGCTGGAGAGTGTTGGTGTGAAGGATGTCCTTGCTAAGTCAAAGGGTTCTTCTAACCCCCACAATCTGGTAAAGGCTACCATTGAGGCCCTGTGCCAGATACGTGATGCCTACACTATTGCAGGTACACGTGGAATCAGTATGGAAAAAGTATTTAGAGGATAAAGGAGACAGAACTATGGCAACAGTTAAGATTAAGCAGATTAAGAGCAAAATCGGTTATCCCGTAGACCAGAAACGCACTCTTGAGGCTCTGGGACTTCATAAGATTTCTCAGGTTGTTGAGAAGGAGGACTCTCCTGTTATCCGCGGTATGATTCGTAAGGTTCACCACTTGGTGGAAGTTATTGATTAATTTAATCTACAATTTAAAACAGATACGATTATGAAACTACATACTTTAAAACCAGCTGAGGGCTCTACACATTCACGTCGTAGAATCGGCCGCGGACCAGGTTCTGGTCTCGGTGGTACGTCTACTCGTGGTCACAAGGGTGCCAAGGCTCGTTCGGGTTATAAGAAGAAGATTGGTTTCGAAGGTGGTCAGATGCCACTGCAGCGTCGTGTTCCGAAGTTTGGTTTTAAGAATATCAACCACAAGGAGTACTTTGCTGTTAACCTCTCTACGCTGCAGAAGTTGGCTGAGGAGAAGGGACTCACCAAGATTGGTGTTGCAGAACTGGTAGCTGCTGGTCTGACCAATGGCCGTGAACTGGTGAAGATTCTCGGTAACGGAGAGTTGAAGGCTAAGGTCGACGTTGAAGCTAACGCATTCTCAAAGACTGCCGAGGAGGCTATTAAGGCAGTCGGTGGTAACGCAACAATTATCTAATAAACAACAATGAAGAAGTTAATAGAGACACTGAAGAACATTTGGAAGATTGAGAACTTGCGCCAACGCATCCTCGTTACTTTTCTGTTCGTAGCGATTTACCGTTTCGGTTCATTCGTAGTACTTCCAGGTATCAATCCAGCCCTGTTGGACAAGTTGCAGTCGCAGACTGCCGGTGGTCTGATGTCGTTGCTTGATATGTTCTCCGGTGGTGCATTCTCCAACGCGTCAATCTTTGCGCTTGGAATCATGCCTTACATCTCTGCTTCTATCGTTATGCAGCTCCTTGCCGTCGCTGTACCTTATTTCCAGAAGATGCAGCGCGAGGGTGAGAGTGGTCGCAAGAAGATTATGACTTATACTCGGTACCTGACAGTAGCTATCCTGCTGTTTCAGGCACCGAGTTACCTCATCAATCTGAAGATGCAGGCCGGTAGTGCTTTGGCATCGGGTATTAGTTGGTCGGCGTTTGTATTCCCCGCCACGATTATCCTTGCTGCAGGCAGTATGTTCATCCTTTGGCTTGGTGAGCGCATTACGGATAAGGGCATAGGTAATGGTATCTCGCTCATTATCATGATTGGTATTATTGCACGTCTGCCTCAGGCGTTCATTCAGGAGGTAACCTCTCGTTTTACCGCTATTTCTGGTGGTGGACTGGTGATGTTCCTTGTTGAGATTATCATTCTCTATGCAGTTGTTTGTGCAGCTATTGTTTTGGTACAGGGTGTTCGCAAGATACCCGTACAATATGCAAAACGTCTTGTAGGTAACCAGCAGTATGGTGGTGCTCGTCAGTATATTCCGTTGAAACTGTTCGCTGCTAACGTGATGCCTATCATCTTTGCTCAGGCATTGATGTTCATCCCGCTGGCTTTCGTGCAGTATGCAGCTCCAGAGAATGCAAACTGGTTTGTTCGTTCCATGCTTGACCATCACAGCTGGACTTATAATATCATCTTTGCTCTGCTGATTATCGCATTTACCTATTTCTATACTGCTATTACGCTCAATCCAACACAGATGGCTGAAGACATGAAGCGCAATAATGGCTTTATCCCTGGTATTAAGCCTGGTAAGCCGACAGCTGACTTTATCGATACGGTGATGTCACGCATCACTTTCCCTGGTTCGCTGTTTATTGCCTTTATCGCCATTATGCCCGCTCTTGCAGGCTTGCTGAATGTGCAGGATGCTTTCTCTCAGTTCTTCGGCGGAACATCTCTGCTGATTCTTGTTGGTGTTGTGCTTGACACGCTCCAGCAGATTGAGAGCCATCTGCTTATGCGTCACTATGAAGGCTTGTTGAACTCTGGCCGTATTCATGGACGTGGCGGAGTGAGTGCCTACTAAGTCAGTATGAAGATATTTCTGAAGACTGAAGACGAAATAGAGCTGATGCGTCAGACCAACCAACTTGTTGGAAGGACTCTTGGCGAATTGGCAAAACATATTAAGCCTGGCGTAACGACCCTCCAGTTGGATAAGATTGCCGACGAGTTTATTCGCGACAATGGAGCAGTTCCTACTTTTAAGGGTTTCCCTAATCCCTATGGAGGGCCGTTCCCTGCCAGTATCTGCACCTCTGTAAATGATGTTGTTGTTCATGGCGTGCCTAACGACAAGACAGTGCTGAAGGACGGTGACATTATCTCTATTGATTGCGGAACGTTGCTCAACGGTTTTTGTGGTGATTCCTGCTACACATTCTGTGTTGGTGAGGTAAGCCACGAGGTGAAAGAGTTGCTTCGCATTACTAAGGAGTCGCTTTACAAGGGTATTGAGCAGGCTGTGGCAGGTCATCATCTGGGAGACATTAGCAGTGCGGTGCAAGACCACTGCGAGGCTTATGACTATGGGGTCGTTCGTGAACTTACTGGTCATGGTATTGGACATGAGATGCACGAGGACCCGTCAGTGCCTAACTATGGTCGCCGTGGCAATGGCATTATGCTTAAAGCCAATATGTGCATTGCTATTGAACCGATGATAACGATGGGAAAGCGTGATATCTATATGGATGGAACAGACCGCTGGACTATTCGTACTCGCGATGGTAAGCCCGCTGCACATTTCGAGCATACGCTGGCTGTGCGTAAGGGAAAGGCTGAGATATTGTCTTCATTCGAAGAAGTAGAACGTATAGAAGGAAAACTATATTAATATTATATGGCAAAGCAAGGTGCTATAGAGCAAGACGGAACTATTGTAGAGGCATTGTCAAATGCAATGTTTCGTGTAGAGTTGGAGAATGGAGTGCCCATCATTGCTCACATTTCAGGGAAGATGCGTATGCACTACATTAAGATTCTTCCAGGTGACAAGGTGAAAGTGGAGATGAGCCCCTATGACCTGACAAAAGGACGAATAGTATTTCGATACAAATAATTAGGAGACTAAATAAAATGAAAACAAGAGCATCATTGAAGAAGCGTACCCCCGATTGCAAGATTGTACGTCGCAAGGGTCGTTTGTTTGTTATCAACAAGAAGAACCCTAAGTACAAGATGCGTCAGGGTTGATTTTGTGTTAAATAAGCATAAATAGGTGGTGGAATGTCAGAAATTCTACGTACCTTTGCGTGCTTTTTAGCAGAAATTAGAGTTTTAACATTATTATTTTTAGATTAACAAATGGCAATAAGAATTGTTGGAGTAGATTTGCCCCAAGAGAAGCGTGGCGAAATCGCATTGACCTATATTTATG
>CAMWKZ010000002.1 GCA_947174945.1 uncultured Prevotellaceae bacterium
AATTTAGTTTTTTTCTTTCAAAACGCAAAATAATCAGTGAAAAATTTGCGTATTCGCAAGAATATGTATAATTTTGCCGCCGTAAATTAAAACAAAGCTAGACAAAGAATGAAAGCAATGAATAACATTTGGTGGTGGCATCACTCGAGATTAAAATAGTCGCGGGTACGTAGCCATTATATGTTATCATTCAGATAAAGAGGCTCGTCGGTAACGCGACGAGCCTCTTTTCTGTACGGGAATCAACAAAAAACAAGATATAAACATGAGTTATTTAGTAGACGAAAAAGGATTTTACGGAGAGTTCGGTGGTGCATACGTACCTGAAATTCTCTATGCCACGGTGGAGAAACTTCGAAGGGAGTATCTGCCGATTATCGAGTCAAAGGAGTTTCAAGAGGAATACATGACCCTGCTACGCGACTATGTAGGTAGACCATCGCCCCTCTATCTGGCTAAGCGCATGAGCGAGAAATATGGTTGTCAACTCTACCTAAAGCGCGAAGACCTGAATCACACTGGAGCGCACAAAATCAACAACACCGTTGGGCAGATACTATTAGCCAAGAAAATGGGGAAGAAGCGTATCATTGCCGAAACAGGTGCTGGACAACATGGAGTGGCGACTGCCACAGTGTGCGCGTTGATGGACATGCCTTGTGTGGTATATCAGGGAGCCTTAGACGTAGAGCGACAGCACGTAAATGTGGAACGTATGAAAATGCTGGGAGCAGAGGTGCGCCCCGTCAAGACTGGCAATTGGACCCTGAAGGATGCCACCAACGAAGCTATTCGTGACTGGTGCTGCCATCCGCAGGATACCTTTTATATTATAGGGAGCACAGTAGGACCTCATCCCTACCCTGACATGGTAGCGCGTTTGCAAAGCATCATCTCAAAAGAAATCAAAGAACAGTTACAAGAAAAGATTGGACGCGACTATCCCGATGTGCTTATGGCCTGTGTAGGCGGTGGCAGCAATGCCGCAGGCACCATCTATCACTATATTGACGACGAGCGCGTCAGGATTGTACTTGCCGAAGCTGGCGGACAAGGTGTTGAGACGGGACACACAGCAGCCACCATACAAGCAGGCCGACTGGGCATCTTACATGGAGCAAAGACCCTGGTAATGCAAACACCCGACGGTCAGATTATAGAGGCTGAGAGCATCTCGGCAGGGCTAGACTATCCGGGTATCGGTCCTATGCACGCCAATCTGGCCACCCAACACCGCGCTACAGTCTATAGTATTAACGACGATGAGGCTGTCAAGGCCGCCTATGAGTTGACACGCATGGAAGGTATTATCCCTGCTCTGGAGAGTGCCCACGCCATAGCCGCCTTGCAGAAGATGCAGTTCAAGCCCAGCGATGTGGTAGTACTGACCGTAAGCGGACGAGGCGATAAAGACGTAGAGACCTATCTGAACAACAAACAAATGGCTGGAGAATATGGCAACTTTTAACTATACGACAAGCACAAAGACTATATTGGCCGACCTCTATACACCAGTAGGAGTGTATATGCGACTGCGCGACATCTATCCGCAAAGTGCACTGATGGAGAGTAGTGACTACCATGACAAGGATAATGCCCGCTCGTTTATCGGTATCAATCCCATAGCCAGCGTATCTATTGCACATGGCATGGCAGTGGTCAGCTACCCCGACGGCAGTGAACTACGGCAGGCACTATCGGCAGATTTCAGCACAGCAGAAGCTATCCATGCCCTAATTGACCGCATTCACGTGGAGGGTGACTATGCTAACCATTGCGGACTCTACGGATATACCTCGTTCAATGCCGTGCGCTATTTTGAAAATATTGCCGTAAAGGACGAGACTCAAAAGAAGAACGATGCTCCCGACGTATTGTATATCCTGTACAAAGACATCATTGTATTCGACCATTTTAATAATCAGCTAACGGTGGTTAGTCTCTCAGAGGGAGCGGAGAGTTTCGAACTTTCTGAAATTATCAAGGCTATGAACCGTAGCAATATACAAGCATACGACTTTCACCCTGTAGGAGAAACAACAAGTCCATTGACTGACGAGGAACATAAGACAAATATCCGTCAAGGCATTCGCCACTGTATGCGTGGCGACGTATTCCAGATAGTGCTGTCACGTCGATTTGTACAGCGCTACGAGGGTGACGATTTCAAGCTGTACCGCGCTCTACGAAGCATCAACCCCAGCCCGTATCTGTTCTATTTCGACTTCGGTGGCTTCCGCATCTTCGGCTCCTCACCAGAAACACATTGCCGCATAGAAGGGCAACGTGCCTACATTGACCCCATTGCCGGCACAACGAAACGCACGGGTGATGCTGAGAAAGACCGACAAGGAGCTGAATTCCTGCGCAATGACCCAAAGGAGAATGCAGAGCACGTGATGCTGGTAGACCTGGCACGCAATGACCTAAGTCACAACTGCTGCCATGTAAAGGTGGACTATTATAAGGACATCCAGTATTATTCGCACGTCATCCATCTAGTCAGTCGAGTCAGTGGAGAGCTAACCACAGATGCCGACCCCATCAAAGCATTTATCGACACCTTCCCTGCTGGTACATTGAGTGGTGCTCCAAAGGTACGCGCCATGCAACTTATCTCCGAATATGAGCCACATAATCGCGGTGCATACGGTGGTTGTATTGGCTACATCGGACTGGACGGCTCGTTGAATCAGGCCATTACCATTCGTACTTTTGTTTCCAGAAATGGTGAACTATGGTTTCAGGCTGGCGGCGGCATCGTAGCCAAAAGCAACGAGGAATACGAGTTGCAGGAAGTGAACAACAAACTGGGTGCGCTGCGTCGCGCTATATTCATGGCTGAAAAAATGTAATGCGTTATGAAAATAGTCATTATTGATAATTACGACTCGTTTACCTACAACCTGAGTCATTTGGTTAAGGAGCTGGGAGCAGACGTAACCGTGATGCGTAACGACCAGTTCAATATGGACGAGATAGCGGTTTATGACAAAATCATTCTCTCGCCAGGCCCTGGCATCCCCTCAGAAGCTGGCTTGCTGCTGGATGTCACCAAGACCTATGCGGGCAAGAAGCCCATGCTGGGTGTATGCCTTGGTCACCAGGCCATCGGCGAGGTGTTCGGCGGAAAGTTAGAGAACCTCAGCGAGGTATTTCACGGTGTGGCAACACCTTGCCATATCACTGCCAATGACCCTATCTTTCAAGGACTACCAACCTGCATCACCATTGGTCGCTATCACTCATGGGTAGTTAGTAAGAACGGATTGCCCGATTGTATAGAAATAACAGCAGAAAGCGATGAGGGGCAAGTTATGGCAATACGACATAGGCAATACGACATACACGGCATCCAGTTTCACCCGGAGTCCGTGCTCACCCCTGAAGGAAGAACTATTATCAAAAACTTTATAGACTTATGAAAGAAATCTTAGCAAAACTCCTGAACCACGAGGAACTGACTCGTGAGGAGATGAAGAACATCCTAATAGGTATCACTCAGAGTGAATATCCTAACGAGCAAATCACGGCCCTGCTGACGGCTTTACAGATGCGTGGCGTTACTGTCGACGAATTATTAGGATTCCGCGATGGTGTTCTGGAAACTGGTGTCTCTGCCATTCTGGATGCCGACCGTTATATTGACGTGGTAGGTACAGGCGGTGACCGTAAGAATACATTTAACATCTCAACAACAGCCTGTTTTGTGATTGCTGGTGCAGGCTATAAAGTGGCCAAGCATGGTAACTATGCTGCTACCAGTGTAAGCGGAGCCTCTAATGTGATTCAGCACCACGGCATCCAGTTTACCGATGACATTGACCGATTGAACCGCTCGCTCAACGAAGCAGGCATTGTCTATTTACATGCCCAACTCTTTGCCCGCGCCATGAAGTTCGTAGGTCCTATCCGCAAAGCTCTGCCATTTCCCACTATCTTCAACTTGCTGGGGCCTATCGTGAATCCCTCGCAGCCCAAATGCCAGCTGTTGGGCGTGGCCAACCTTGACCAAATGCGCTTGTATAATCATGTGTATCAACGACTGGGCATTGACTACGGTATCGTAAATTCAATTGACGGCTACGACGAGATTTCGCTGACTAGCGACTTTAAGGTAACGACCAACAATTACGAGCGCATATTCAAACCGCAAGACTTAGGCTTTGATATTGCCAAGCCAGAAGAATTGATGGGTGGTGCTACCGAGGAAGAAGCAGCCCAGATATTCGACAGTGTACTGGAGAACCGCGCACTGCCAGCCCAAAAGAATATCGTGCTGGCTAATGCCGCCTTTGGCATTCAAGTGCTGGAGCGTGGCGAGAAGAGCATCGAAGAGTGTATTGAGATTGCTCGTGAATCAATTGACAGCGGCTCAGCACTTCGCACATTCCATAAATTCGTTGAACTGAATAGCTAAAGACTTATGAATGACATCTTACAGCAGATTATTGCTACGAAGCATGAAGAGATAGCCGCCATACGAGCGAAGAAGCCATCGCTCCGACAAGCTTTGCTTGACAGTCCGACAGGTATCATTGCCGAATTCAAACGACGCTCGCCATCGAAAGGATGGTTCAAAGAAAACGGACGCGCTGAAGAAATCCCATTGAGCTACCAACAAAACGGAGCAGCAGCACTCTCAATCCTGACCGACCAACACTATTTTGGTGGGCACGACGACTTTATTCGGATGGCTCGTCAGTCGGGTGTCACCATACCTATATTATATAAGAACTTTGTCATCGATGAATTGCAACTTTACGAGGCTGTACTCTGCGGAGCATCAGCCGTACTGCTGATTGCAGCATGTCTCTCGAAGGAGCAATGTGCCACTTTACTGACAAAGGCACATTCCTTAGGGCTGGAAGTGTTGCTGGAGATGCACTCTGAAGCAGAACTGGAATATGCAGCCCTTGGCCCAGACCTGTGTGGCATCAACAATCGTAACTTAGGTTCCTTTGTGACCAATGTGGAAAATTCATTCCGACTGGCAGAGCAATTACCTCCAGACATTGTGAAAGTGAGCGAGAGCGGCATTAGTAGTCCTGACACTATCCGAGCTTTGCGCCAAGCAGGATTTCAGGGATTTCTCATTGGCGAGACCTTTATGAAAACAGCTGACCCTGGGATAGCCTTGCGTGAATTTATTGCTGCGATATGATTATCAAGGTGTGTGGTATGCGCGAACCAGAAAACATTCGCGCTGTTGAGCAACTGAGTATTCAGTGGATGGGGTTCATATTCTGGCCCCAGTCAAGCCGTTACGTCAAAGAGCGCCCTGCCTATCTACCAACAAAATGTAAAAGGGTAGGCGTATTCGTAGATGCTACGATAACCGACATACGAACAAGTGTTGAAGAATACGGGTTAGATTGTATCCAATTGCACGGTCACGAAAGTCCTGCTTTTATCCAGTCAATAGGCCATGATGTTCCTATCATCAAAGCCTTCAGCATTGCCACGACTGCAGACCTAACCTTGACAACGTCGTATGAAGGAGTAGCCGACTACTTCCTTTTCGATACCAAGGCAAAGCTTGTAGGAGGTAACGGTACAAAGTTTGACTGGTCTGTACTTCAAGCATACCACGGGACAACACCTTTCTTCTTAAGTGGGGGCATTGGCCCTGACGATGTAAAGCACATCCGTCAATTCCATCATCCACAGCTGGCAGGCATCGACCTAAACTCACGATTCGAAACAAGCCCTGCACTAAAAAACATCACAAAACTAAAACATTTTATCTATGAACTCCAACAAAATCAATAAACTGTTCTCCGAGAACCAAAACAAAAAACTATTATCACTTTATTTCTGTGCTGGTGCCCCAATCCTTGACGGTACAGCCGATGTCATTCTTACCCTGCAACGAAGGGGTATCTCGATGATAGAAGTGGGCATTCCCTTCAGCGACCCGATGGCTGACGGCCCTGTGATTCAAAACGCTGCCACCACTGCACTCCGAAACGGCATGACTCTAAAGACACTTTTTGCCCAGTTGGCAACCATTAAGGAACAAGTGCAAATACCACTGATACTGATGGGCTATCTAAATCCTATCATGCAATATGGCATTGAGGCTTTCTGTCAGTCATGCATTGATAGTGGTGTGAGTGGCATGATTATACCCGACCTGCCCTTTAAGGACTATCAAGACATTGTAAAGCCTGTGGCTGACAAGTACAACTTGCGCGTCATTATGCTCATCACTCCTGAAACATCAGAAGAACGCATCCGTTTCATCGATGAGCATACTGACGGCTTTATCTATATGGTGTCATCGGCGGCCATCACAGGAGCACAAAAGTCATTTGACGAGGCTAAGCAAGAGTATTTCCGCCGTATCAACCAAATGAACCTACGCAACCCTCGTATGATAGGCTTCGGCATTTCCAATGCTCAGACACTGAAAGCTGCCCAACAGAATGCTGCAGGTGCTATTATTGGCTCGAAATTTGTCACACTGCTTAACGAGAGTAAGGATGCTGACGAGGCACTGGATAAATTATTCGACGCATTACAGCATTAAAAATTTTGTCGTTTCAAATAAACTTCGTATCTTTGTAGCCGTTATACGCATTGAAGTATAGCGGCTACAAATGATTTACTAAAACAAACAAAATAGATTTATGAAAAGACTACTACAGACATTACTGCTATGTATGTGCGTTGTCCTGACCGCTCAAGCTAAAGGATGGGACGAACAACAGTACAAGCAGATTGAGCAAAGCATTCGTGTTCCACAATTTGCCAATCGTGAGTTCCCCATCACTAAGTATGGTGCCAAGTCAACGAATACGGCAGCAAAGAACCAAAAGGCCATTCAAAAGGCTATCGACAAATGCTCACAAAAGGGCGGTGGCCGTGTTATCGTACCTGCTGGCCAGCATTTCTTGACAGCAGCTATCCAACTGAAATCGGGCGTTAACTTTGTTGTTGAAGAAGGTGCCGTGCTTGAATTTGCCTTTGAGCCAGAACTCTACCCCATTGTTCCGACACGTTGGGAAGGACTGGACTGCTGGAACCTTTCACCGCTGATTTACGCTTATCAGGCCAAGGATATTGCCATTACAGGTAAAGGTACTATCGATGGTGGTGGTAGCAACGAAACATGGTGGCCGTGGTGTGGCAACACCCGTTTCGGCATGAAACCCGGCGGCATTGCTCAAAATCAGGGAGCACGTGCCCGCTTGCTGAAATATGCCGAGGACGGAGTACCAATGGATGAACGTAAGTTTGGCCCAACCGATGGTTTGCGTCCTCAGATGATTAACCTGAACCAGTGCGAGGGCATCTTGATTGAGGATGTCACCCTGCTGCGTTCACCCTTCTGGGTAATTCACCCTCTGTTGTCGAAGGATATTACCGTGCGTGGTGTCCATATCAATAACGATGGTCCTAACGGTGATGGTTGTGACCCAGAATCATGCGACCGTGTACTGATTGAGAATTGCTATTTTAATACTGGCGACGATTGCATCGCTATCAAGTCGGGTCGTAATAATGATGGTCGTAAAGACGGACAGGGCAAGTTTGCTGGCACGCCTTCAAAAAACATCATCATCCGTGGATGCAAAATGCAGAATGGTCATGGTGGTGTAGTCATCGGTTCTGAGATTTCAGGCGGTTGCCAGAATGTTTACGCTGAGCAATGTGCGATGGACTCTCCTTCGCTGGACCGCGTATTGCGTATCAAGACTAATTCATGTCGCGGTGGCATCATTGAAAATATCAATATGCGCAACATTGTTGTTGGCCAGTGTAAGGAGGCTGTACTGAAAATCAATACCGACTATGAGCCACGTGAAGTTTGCTGCCGTGGTTTCTATCCTATCGTACGCAACGTGACAATGGAGAACGTCACTTGTCAGAAGTCTAAGTACGGTGTGATGATTGTAGGCTATCAAGACCCCAAACTGGCTTATACAGTTAATCACATTGATGTACGCAATTGTCAGTTCAATGGTGTTTACGGCAAGCCCATCCATCAGGTAGGTCTGGCACAGGACATTACTTACGAGAACCTGACAGTCAACGGTTCGCTGGTACTGCAGAACCCACCATACAAGCACTACTCTGAATGGCTCACCTATAGTGAGATGAAGCGTGTGCCAAAGTCTTATATGCTTGATTTCTCCACTAAGCCTAAGTGGAGCTATGTGATGGGCATCGAACTGGAGAGTATGCTTGACACCTATCTGCGTTATGGCGGTGAAGACATCCGTAAGTATTGTCAGGAATACACCGACACCATGATTAATCAGAAGGGCGAAATCCGTGGCTACAATATCTTAGACTACAATTTGGATAACATTCGCACGGGTCATTTCGTTACCCGTATGTATCAGAAATGGCCAGAGCAAAAGAACCTGTTAGCTATGCAGACCATGATGAAACAGTTGCAGGAACAGCCACGCACTATTGCCGATAAGGTGTACTGGCACAAAGCCATCTATGCCTATCAGGTGTGGCTTGACGGCATCTTCATGGGATTGCCCTTCCGCACACTGACCGCCCCTATCACTGAGCAAGCTAACACTGGAAAACAGAAAGGTAATCGTAAGGCTCAAAGTGCGAAACTTAAAGTGCAAAACATTTACGATGATGCAGTTAACCAGTTGAAGATAACCTATAACCGCACACTCGACCCGAAGACTGGACTAAACCGCCACGCTTACGATGAAACGCGCAAGACTTTCTGGGCTGACAAGGAAACGGGCCTTTCACAGCACTGCTGGGGACGCGCTCAGGGTTGGTACACAATGGCACTCATCGAAGTGCTTGACGCACTGCCTGAAAACTATGCTCGTCGCTCAGAGGTCATTGACTTGCTAGTGAAGGACTTCGATGCTATTCTACGGTGGCAAGACAAGGAGTCGGGTGTCTGGTATCAGGTGATGGATAGTCCAGGAAAAGAAGGCAACTATCTGGAATCTACCTGTTCGGCTATGTTCACCTACGCTCTGCTGAAAGCCTATCGTAAGGGATATGTTGGTGAGAAATACCGCGATGCTGGCATCCGTGCCTATAAGGGCATGATAAACCACTTCATCCGCGTCAATCAAGACCAGACTATTTCGCTCATTGAGTGTTGCAGTGTAGCTGGCCTCGGCCCAGCTGCCACACCAGAAGTACAGGCTGCCATGAAGAAGATTAACCCAAAGGGTAGCGTCAAGGAGAACCTGCGACGCGACGGCAGCTACAAATATTATCTTAGCGAGCCTGTCCGCGACAACGATGCCAAGGGTGTCGGTCCATTCATCTGGGCATCGCTGGAGATGGAAATGTTAGGATACACCACTGAAAACATAACAGCCTCGATTGACCGCGAGGCTGTTCTTTTTCGCAACAGACCCGTCATCACCAGTGCAGACCCGTTGGCCTCGCTAACTGTTGGTAACGGCCACTTCGCTACTACCGTTGATGTAACAGGTTTGCAAACCTACGTAGACGACTATAAGCAAGGCGTTCCCCTTAACGCCATGAGCGACTGGGGATGGCACGCATTCCCTAACAAAGATAACCTTACCCCTACTGAAACTGAGAAGAGCTTTGACCTTGGCCACGGCCATCCTGAAATCTATGCAGTGGAATACAAGAAGGCAGAGGACGGCCGTCACAAGTTGGCTACGGAGTATTTCCGTATCAATCCACATCGGTTAAACCTCGGTGCCGTAGGCTTGCAGTTGCAAGACAAAAGCGGACACCCCATTGCGCTGAAATCCCTTACCGATATACATCAGACACTGAACCTCTGGCAGGGCGAGATTACGTCAAACTATCAGGCCGATGGTGAGAAGGTGAACGTGACGACCATTGGACTACCAGACCGCGATGCCGCAGCATGGCGTATCATGACTCCACTATTCGCTAAGAAGCAGGCCGCTGTCACGCTGCGCCTGCCCTACCCCACGGGTAAACATGCCGATGATGCCAGCGACTGGAATCAGGACGAGCGCCACACCTCACGCATTGTATCACAATACGCCAACGCTGCCGTTATTAAGCACCACCTTGACACTACCACCTATTATATATATATAAGGTGGGAAGGCCAAGCCAAGATAAGCGAGGCGAAACCTCACACATTCCTCCTCACCACTGATGCTGATGCACTGGCTTTCGAGGTAGAGTACCGTCCTGTGCACCACGATGCCACTACTACCATCCCTCCATTCCGTTTCGATGCCGCCCAGAAGACAACTCAGAAATTCTGGCATCGTTTCTGGACAGAGACTGCCTTTGCTGACTTCGGCCAGTGTACAGACCCTCGCGCACCAGAGCTGGAACGCCGCGTAGTGCTGTCGCAATACCTGACACGCATCAACTGCGCCAACTCAATGCCCCCACAGGAAACGGGCCTGACCTATAACACATGGTTTGGCCGTCCACACTTGGAGATGACTTGGTGGCACGCTGTTGACTTCGCCTTATGGAACCAGCCCAAAGTGGTCAGGCAGATGCTTGACTGGTACAACACCACGGCTTACCCTGTAGCTAAGAAGATAGCCCAGCGCCAAGGGTTCAAAGGCATCAGATGGATGAAGATGACTGACCCTTGGGCAGGTGAAGCCCCGTCAAACACAGGCTCATTCCTCATCTGGCAACAGCCTCACTACATCTATCTGGCTGAGGAAATGTACCGCGCCGAGCCTACCGACAAGACACTAAAGCTGTATGGCAAGCAGGTGGAAGAGACTGCCGAGTTCATGGCCGACTTCGTTAGCTATGATGCCAAGAGCAAGAAGTATTACCTAAAGGGAGCCACCGCTATGCAGGAATCCATGTCAAAGGACTTTAGCTATAACCATCCTTTTGAGCTGGCCTATTGGTACTATGGCCTCAGCGTTGCCCAGCAATGGCGCGAGCGTCAGGGGCTGGAGCGTAACCCACAATGGGATAAGATAATGCGCAACTTAACTCCTGTACCCACGACTAAGGAAGGCATTATCACCGCAGGCCTGCCCAAAGGCAAGACCACTGGGCTGAAGAGCTTCGACCCCTTCAACACTGTTGGTGGTGGAGCCGCGGCAGTCTCTACTGAGACATTTGACGAGAAGTGCCGCAACGACCACCCCGCCTGTCTTGGTTCCTTCGGTCTTCTGCCCGCCAACCCTGTATGCAACGACACCGTTGCAGCCAACAAGACACTGGACTGGGTGATGAAGCACTGGAACTTCCAGACCACGTGGGGTTGGGACTACGGCATGATAGCTATGGCGGCAGCCCGTCTGGGCGACAGCAAGACGGCACTGGATGCCCTGCTCATTGACACACAAAAGAACACTTACCTAAAGAACGGCCACAACTTCCAGACAGCTGACCGTCTGCGCCTCTACCTGCCAGGCAACGGAGCACTGCTAACAGCCGTCGCCATGATGTGCGCCGGATGGGACGGATGTCAGGATGTGCTGAACCCGGGATTCCCCAAGGACGGGCAATGGAACGTGCGCTGGGAGGGACTGCATCGTATGCAATAATCAGCCCTGCGCTATCTGTAAACGTTTAAGTGTTAATAAATAATAAGGTACGAACGGGTTTCAAAACCTTTTCGTACCTTTGTAGCCAAACTATATCAACAAAGCAATATGAAGAAATATCTACTTACTTTAGTCGCCTTAGCCATTAACCTGATGGCAATGGCCGACGACGCACCTGCATTCCCCGGTGCTGAAGGACACGGACGCTATGTCACAGGCGGACGTGGCGGCATGGTCATCCACGTAACCAACCTTAACGACAGCGGAACGGGTTCGTTCCGCAGCGCTGTCAGCAGCAGTGCGAGGAAAATCGTAGTCTTTGACGTGGGAGGTGTCATTGCCCTAAAGAGCAATGTAAACATCGGCGCCAACACTACCATCTTAGGCCAGACGGCACCCGCCCCCGGCATTACCCTTCGCTATTACACCGTCAATCCTAACGGCAACAACATCATTATGCGCTATATCCGCGTCCGTCGTGGCCAAGAGAGAGACATTAACGACGGTGCTGACGCATCGACTGCCCGCCACTTTACAGGCATCATACTCGACCACTGCTCGTTCTCGTGGAGCATTGACGAGGTGGCTTCATTCTATGATAACAATAACTTTACCATGCAGTGGTGTACCGTTGGCGAGAGCCTCAACAATGCAGGACACAATAAAGGAGCACACGGATATGGTGGTATATGGGGCGGTAAGCTGGCTTCGTTCCATCATAACCTCATCTGCCACGTCAACAACCGTTCCCCACGCTTTAACGGAGCACGCTACAACTGGTCTGGCTATACTGCCAACAAGCTCTACAACGAGTATAAATGGGCCAACACTTTGCAGGCTGAGAACGTAGACTACCGCAACTGCGTGGTCTACAACTGTGGCAACGGATGTTATGGAGGCCCTGGCGGCGGACTGGTAAACATGGTGAACAACTACTACAAGACGGGGCCTGCCGGAACGACTAATCGTGTCACGCAAGTAACACTGGCTGCCTCAGGCAATGCTGGTGACGACAAGACATTCTGGGACATGACCAGCCGCTATTACGTGACGGGCAACCAGTTTGCCAACAAAGACGGGTCTGCCAACGCCACTCCGACTAACGACAACTGGGGAGCTATAATCTACGACGGAGGGGTGGTTTCGTATGGCGGTGCGCACTATACCAAAGACCCCAACCACTACTATGGCGACGAGCTGACCTATACGAAGATTAACAATGTAGACTGTCTGCCTATCAAGCTGGACTCTCCAGCCCCGACGGGTGCCGTGACAACCCACACGGCTGCCATGGCGTTTGAGAAAGTAACAAGCTATGCAGGTGCATCGCTCGTAAAGGATGATGTGGACGAGCGGTATTTCACCGAGGCCCGCAACGGCACAGCTACCTATACAGGCTCTGTCACGAAGAAGCCCGGACGCATTGACCTTGTGAGCGATGTCAAAGGCTATACAGAGGAGAACTTCGGAACGGGCAGCCGTGAGGCTGATTTCGACACCGACAAGGACGGCATTCCCGACGCATGGGAGACGGCTAACGGACTGAACCCCAACAGTGCTTCCGATGCCATAGCCTATACGCTCGACCCTGCCAAGTATTACACCAACATCGAGGTGTATGCCAACTCGCTGGTACAGGACATCATGCTTGATGAGAATGCCGATGCAGAGGACACTGCCAAAGAGTACTACCCTGCCTACAAGAAAGAGGACGGCACACCTGTCGAGGCCATCAATACCCTCGGCGTAGACTTTAACGGCGGTGGCAGTGAAGAGACTGGAGAGCCCAAGACCTATTACGTCCAGTTCAACGCAGCCGAGTCTCAGTCTACAGAAGGCTACTTCACCTTTGGAGACGGCAAGCACAACATGAACACTAAGTTCCAAGGCAACTATAACAACACGGCATACACGCAGGGTCTGAAGATGGAAGGCACGACGCTCATCCAGTTCACGACCACGGCACCCACTTCGACCGTCATCATCGTGCAGTCTACTTGGAGCGACTATTCTATCAAGTTCGACGGTACGGAGCTGGGGGTTGCAACAGCCACCACCCCTGACGGCAGCACGGGCGTCCGCGTCTACACCATCACCGGCGTAGGGGCTGGCACTCATAAGATAACGCGTGGCAGTGGCGAAAGCGGCATATTCTACGTGGAGGTGCGCGAAGAGGGCACCACTGGCATCAGCCCTCTGCCCACGTCGACCATTGAGGCTACAGAGTATTACGACCTGAACGGACGGAGGCTGGCAGAGCCACAGCGGGGGGTAAATATCCGCGTGGAGCGCAGGGCCAACGGACAGCGCACAACGACGAAGGTTATCAAGTAGAATCGGTAACCCCTCGGAAACCATTGGGTTCCCCTGAGGAACCCAATGGTTTCTCCATAAGAACCCGATGGGTGCCGCGGGGGAACCCATTGGTTTCTCAGTAGGAAACTCTTTTATAACATTTACTAACATAAAACAAGCATTTATGACAAACAAGTACTTTAGACATTTTGTCGGGTTCTTCCTGGCCATGCTGGGAATGAGCCAGAGTGCTGCAGCAGCTGACTTCAAGGACTTCAGCGTCATCGTCAACAACCAGACGGGGACGCTGCTGACCAGTGAAGAACTGGTGCAAGGCACTGCTGTTGAATTTGGCGTGGCCGTGGCTGCCGATGGCACCGTTAGCCGCGTGGCTGCGGGCGATGCCTCTTCAGTGGCTACCGTCAGCGGTCAGTATCACAGCGACCACGGTTGCACGGGCCTGAAAGTTACGGTTCCCGTACCGGGCGACGTAACCATTCTCGTAGGCCAGTGTACCTACAGCGGCAAGGACATCGTGGTGAAGAACAGCGATGGCGAGACCGTTGTCACGGCAACACCCGGTCAGGCCTGCTGGAAGAACGACCGTTCCAACGTGACGGAGCTGACCTACAAGGGCGGCGCCACCACACTGACCATCTCGGGCATGGACTACTGCCCCTACGTAGCCGTGAAGAAATACGTGGCTCCTGCCGAGTTCCGCAACTTCAGTGCCATCGTCAACAATCAGGGCGGCACGCTGCTGACTGCCGACGAGCAGGCGCAGGGCACCGCCGTCAACTTTGGCATTGCCGTAGCCGAGGACGGTACCGTCAGCCGCGTGGCTGCCGACGACATGGCCAATGCCGTTGCCGTCATCAGTGGTAAGTTCCACAGCGAGCATGGCTGCACGGGCTTGAAAGCCGTCGTGCGAGTACCCGGTGCCGTGAAGATTACCGTAGGACAGTGTACCTACAGCGGCAGCGCCATCACCGTAACCGATGCCGACGGCAAGACTGTAGCCACACTGACACCCTCATCCCCCGGATGCTGGAAGAACT
This sequence comes from uncultured Prevotellaceae bacterium, assembly GCA_947174945.1. Classification (GTDB taxonomy): domain Bacteria; phylum Bacteroidota; class Bacteroidia; order Bacteroidales; family Bacteroidaceae; genus Prevotella. The sequence continues at coordinate 14,837 of CAMWKZ010000002.1, forward strand.
CGCAGGCCAATGCCGACGAGCTGTATTACAATGGCGAGGCTACCACACTGACCATTACAGGTATGCAGTACTGCCCCTACATTGCCGTAGAGGCTGTTGAAAACAAGCTCAGTGATGCCACTATCAGCGCTACCTTCCCCTTCGACTTGGGTACCGAAGGCCAGACGGCCACCTTCGGCGACATGGACTTCTACTTCCTGTCAAGCAAGGTAACCCACGGCGAGAACCTGATACTGAAGGACAAGAACGCACACGCCGGTGTCAACCAGACGCGTTTCCAGCCCGCAGTGAGCAACGATAAGAAAGGCGATGGCAATGCCATTCGCTTCATGTTCCGCCCCTACCCCGGTCTGACATTCACACCGACCAAGGTGTCGCTCAAGGCTACCCGCTACGGAACCGACGGTGGCAACCTCGACTTCGCTTGGGTTAACCCCGACGGCACGACCGTCAGCCTGGCCAGCGGCCTGAAGGCTAACCGCAACAACACTGAGGCTCCCTCTAACTTCTCATGGGACGTTACAGATGCTACACCCGCTGAAGGCGAGTGCGGCCTACAGATAAACCTCTATGAACTGCTTGACACCAAGCAGGTGGGCTTTGCTGACATCACCATCGAGGGTACACTCTCAGGTGAGAAGCAGGAGATTCCCATCTTGACTTCGTTCAAGGCCAACGGCATCGACTATAACGTTGACGACATCTTCGAAATCGTCGGCGACGATTATGTGGCTAACATCGAGCTGTACAAGGCCGACAAGATGATTAGCAAGGACAATCCTCTCACCGACATCGTGGCCAAGGCCGGAACGGTGGGCGACATCACCTATGAGGGTGACGACCAAAAGACCACCGTCACCATCCCCGTTACTCACAACGACATGACCATGAAGTGGGTGGCCAACTTTGTGCGCAAGCCCTTCTACACCCTGACCTACATTGATACCGACGGCAAGACCGTTATCGGTACACAGCAGGTAGAGAAGGACGCTGAAGTTGGTGCGTTCGACTTCGATGGCAGCAAGGCTACCGTAGCCGAGGGCTATGCCTTCCGCGGATGGGCCACTGCCAACAGCGGAAGCACTGCCGTGAAGTACACGGTCAAGAGTACCTTCGCCGAGAACACCAACCTTTACGCCTACACCACTCTCATTGAGACAGCCAGTCCGACGGCTCGTTTCGACTACGACCTGACGCAACAGAACTTCGACCCCGCCGACCACGAGATGCTGACCTTCGAGGGTAGCGGCTACTGGCATGACAAGCAGCACGGCTGGGCCTTCCAGAAGGGAGACAAGATTAAGCTGGAGCTGGGTGGCAAGGGCTACATCAAGCTGAGCCTCTGCCAGTATTCATCGGCTGGTGACTTGAAGCTCTATGCCCCCGACGGCACGACCTTGCTCGGTACGACTGCCAACAAGGTAGACTCTGACGGTGCCAGCGCTACTATCCAGTACGACGGTGCCCAGGGTGCTGGTGTGCTGACGCTGGAGATTCCTGCCGTAAGCTATATCCACAGCATCAGCATCCACAATCAGGCCGAAGACCCCTATACCGTGGTCGAGGGTAGCGACATCTACGTTGTAAAGCGTGGCGCTACTGACGTTGAGAGTGGTAAGAACCTGCTGTCTATGCTTGAGCTGGCCAATGGTTTCAGTGGCTCGGACCGCAAGATAATCTTCCTGCCCAACGGCACTTATGACTTGGAAGAGACCGTGCTGACCACCATTAGCCGCAACAACCTGTCGTTGATTGGTGAGTCGATGGACGGTGTTATCATCAAGAACGCCCCCGACATCAGCATTGAGGGTATTGGCACCACAGCCACCCTGCTCAATACCAGTACGGGCCTCTATATGCAAGACCTGACTCTGCAGAACGCACTCGACTACTACGGAGCCGTCCGCAACGGACAGGCTGGCGGTCGCGCTGTCTGCCTGCAGGATAAGGGTAAGCAGACTATCTGCAAGAACGTGAAGATGCTCTCTTATCAGGACACCTATTATAGCAACTCTAACAGCCAGTTCTACTGGGAGGATTCTGAGATTCACGGTACCGTTGACTACCTCTGCGGTGGTGGCGATGTCTACTACAACGGATGTACCTTCGTCAACGAGAGCCGCTCGGCTGATGGCAAGACTGGTTCTGACGTCATCACGGCTCCCTACACCGATGCCAGCAACAAGTTCGGCTACGTGTTCAACAACTGTACTATCGAGAACCGCGCTGCATCGTTCAGCTTTGGTCGTTCTTGGGGTGGCAACTCTACCTCTGTATGGCTCAATACCACTATCAACCAGCCGAAGGAGATTATCAATACTCGCTTCACACTGGCTGGTATGAATGTAGCTGCTTATATGTTCAAGGAGTACAACTCTATGGATAAGGACGGCAACGTCGTTTCACCTGCAAGTCTGGTCGAGACCTTCGAGAAGGGCAGCCAGAAGTTCACCTACGACATCATCCTCAGTGACGAGGAGGCAGCAGCCTTCGCCCTCGACAAAGTGTTCACCAACTGGGCACCTGCCGAGAAGACCAAGCAGGCCAACACGCCAAACTACGTTAATCTGGATGGTACCGAGCTGACTTGGGAAGCCAACAGCGACGTGAAGCTCTGGGCCGTTGTAAAGGACGGTAGCGTACTTGCCTTCACGACCACACCTGCTTACACCGTCGACGATGCCACAGCTACCTACGCCGTGCGTGCCCTCAACGCAATGGGTGGACTGAGCGAGGCCATCAAGGCTAACGACTACATCACGGTAACACTGGCAGAGGTAGGCTATGCTACGTTCTACGATTCAGAGAAGACCTACAAGCTGCCTGAGACACTGAAGGCTCACGCCGTTAGCAAGGCTACTACCAGCGAGCTGACTTACACCGACATTGAGGGTTACATCCCTGCCGGTACGGCTGTTATGCTTGAGTCTGTCGATAAGACGGGTGGTGAGTTCACCCTGTCAGTTTCCGATGCAAAGGCTGCTTACAAGGGCATCAACCTACTGAAGGGTAGCGACGTAGCTACTACGACCACAGCCGACGAGCCCAGCTTGTTCTACAAACTCACCTATGGACATTCAGAGTCAGCACAGGCTGGCCGCTTTGGTTGGTTCTGGGGTGCTGCTGACGGTGCTGCCTTCCAGATTGAGGGTCACCACGCATGGCTGGCTATCCCGCAGGAGCAGGCCGCTTCAGTTTGCGCTTACATCATCGGTGGAGGCGGCAATGGCACTACTGCCATCCGTAACATCGATGCCGTGCAGAATGCCAATGGAGTTTACTACAACCTGCAAGGTCAGCGTGTCAACGCTCCTGGCAAGGGCTTGTACATCCATAACAACAAGAAAGTCATTATTAAATAAAAGAACGTTATGAACAAAGTTAAAATATGGACATTAGCCGTTCTGGCTGTACTGAGTCTCGCCGGATGTGTCAAGGAAGACAATAGTATATACGACCGTCTGCACACCTACAATCAGACGGAAGCGTTCTCCGCTGCTGAAGGCACGCATACCGTAACGCTGGAGCACGTGACAGGACTGGCCGTAGTCGGTTCGGTTGATGCCGACTGGGTGACTATCACCCCACTGGCTAACAACGGTACTGAGCCCACACAGGTAGAAGTCACTGCCAAAGCCAACGACAGCGATGCCGAGCGCACCACGACAGTAGACATTACCGTTGGCGACTACATTGTTAAGCTGACCGTCAGTCAGGGAGTCACCAATGTTGATGACCCCAACGAGGAGGTAACCGACCAACCAGCCTATACCCCTGGCAAGTAAGCTCCCCCTGATTGTATATTAATTGTATATTAAAAGAGAACGGATTTCCTACAAGAAGTCCGTTCTTTTTGTACTAAGTCAAAAAAACAAGCCTAAAAATTTGTTTAATTAGTCTAAAAGCACTACTTTTGTAGGCAGATAACAAACTAAAATGAGTATTACACTTTTACTATAACAAATTTAAAACAAACATTAACATGCAAAAAAGGAGACTACTCTTAGCCATGCTGCTTTGTGCACTTTGGCTAACGGGCTTCGCCCAGAATGCAATCAAGGGTACCGTCAAGGACAAGACGGGTGAGCCCCTGATTGGAGTAAGCGTTACGTATGGTAACGGCAAGGGTACGGTAACCGACATTGACGGTAACTTCAGTGCCAACGTACCTGCCGGCACTACCATTAAGTTTTCGTATGTAGGCTACAAGCCTCAGGCTGTAAAAGCTGGGGGGGGTAACCTTAACATCACCCTCGAAGAGGACAACACCACGCTGGAAGACGTGGTTGTAGTAGGTTACGGCACGATGAAGCGTAAGGACTTAACAGGTGCCGTTGCTTCTGTAACAGGTGACAAGCTGGCTGCCAACCCTGTAGCCACCGTAGCCGAGGCACTGCAAGGCCAGCTGCCTGGTGTGAACGTCATTTCACAGGACGGTCGTCCCGGTGGTACGATGTCAATCCGTGTTCGTGGTGGTGGTTCTATCACCCAGTCTAACGAACCGCTTTACGTCGTAGACGGTGTTCAGGTAAGTAGCATTGACGACATTTCAGCCGACAACATTGAGAGCATTGACGTATTGAAGGATGCTGCTTCTACGGCTATCTACGGTGCTCGTGGTGCTAACGGCGTTATCCTTATCACAACTAAGGGTGGCAAGGAAGGTCAGGTAAAGGTAAAGTATAATATGTACTACCAGATTAAGGCCCAGCCCGACAAACTTGACGTGATGGATGCCTACGACCACGTGCTGCACACTTGGAGCTACGCCAAGTCGCTGGGCGATACTTATGCTGACGGCGTAGCCAAGTATTACGGTCTGGGTAGTGCCTATGGTAACCACCTTGCCGAATACAAGAACCAAAGTTCACACAACTACATGGACGATGTGCTGCGCACCACTCACGCTTGGAACCACGACGTTTCAGTTAGCGGCGGTACGAAGTCGACTAAGTTCTATGCTGCTGTGAACTATTCAGACAACGAGGGTACACTGAAGAACTCAGGTTTCAGACGCTGGGGTGCCAATCTGAAGTTGACACAAGACCTCACCAAGACTCTGCGTCTTGACATTGATGCCCGTTACAGCGAGATGCAGTTCAAGGGCAACCGCTACGAGTTTGCCACTCAGGCTTATCGCTATCGCCCCATCGACAACCCGCTGGGCAGCGGCGTAGCCTCTGACCTGGGTATGGGTAGTGCCAGTGCACAGGAAGACTACAATCCTATTGCTATTCTAAACGACTATGAGAATCTGCGCAACCGCTATCGCATCGGTGTAAACACTGGTCTGACTTGGCAGGTTATCAAGGGACTGACTGCCAAGACTGAACTCTATCTGAGCCGCAACTGGAGCAAGTCTCAGGAGTGGGCTGGTGGTAAGACCAACGGTCAGAGCTATAACCAAGCCACTCTTAAGGAAGGTGACGGCTACAACACTCGTTGGGACACTACACTGAGCTATGAGCTGCAGGGACTGGGTGAAGACCACTCACTGACTGTCATGGCCGGTAACGAGGTGCTTTCTAACCGTTCTAACCAAGCTCAGATTATAGGTACGACTTATCCCGACGAGTGGGACTTTAACTGGGCCTTCGGTAACATTGGAGCCACCAACTACAAAGGTAACGATAAATACACCTATACAGACGGACACCCCACTCACTCATTGTCATGGTTCGGTCGTGTCAACTACTCATACATGGGCCGCTACATGCTGACAGCTACTATGCGTGCCGACGGCAGCTCAAAGTTCACTGAGAATAACCGTTGGGGCTACTTCCCCGCTGCTGCCGTAGCTTGGCGCATTAGCGACGAAGCATTCTTGAAGAACGCACAGTCATGGCTTGACAACTTGAAGCTCCGCGTTTCATTCGGTACTTCAGGTAACGACCAGATTGCTTCTGGCCTGACTGAGACATTGTGGACTACAGGTTCTGCCACCGTCAACGATGAAGTTGTCACTACTTACAAGCCTGCCTCTACACTGGGTAATCCCGACCTGAAGTGGGAGACGACCATCAGCCGCAACCTTGGTCTGGACTTCAGCTTCTGGAATGGCAAACTGCGTGGTAGCATCGACTACTACTGGAATACCACAAAGGACGTTCTGATGCTCGTGCCTTGCGACCCAACATCAGGCTTCAGCTTCCAGATGCAGAATATTGCACAGACTTCTAATAAGGGTCTTGAACTTGCACTGAACTATGAGATTGTACGCCAGAAGGACTGGAACCTCAGCTTCGGCATGACTTACAACTTTAACAAGAACAACGTCGACAAGTTGCAGGAAGGCGTACTGGCCAGTGCTCACACCAACTGGGGTTCTTCAATGCGTGTTCCTACCTATGACTATATCGTAAAAGAAGGTGAGCCCGTTGGTTTGGTACAAGGTCTGAAGAGTGCCGGTTTCTATACGGTTGACGACTTTAACGTAGTAAATGGCGTATGGACTTTGAAGGAGGGCGTACCTGACAACACAATCGGTATGGGTGTCTACTCCAGCCCCTACACACTGCCAGCAGGACAGAAGGCATTCCCCGGTATGGTTAAATACGAGGACACAGACAATAGCGGTACAGTAGATGCTAACGATGTTACCATCATTGGTCATACTATGCCCAAGCACACAGGTGGTTTCAACCTGTCTGGTCGCTGGAAGAGCATTGACTTTGCAGCCAACTTCACTTATCAGATTGGCGGTGATGTCTACAATGCCAACGTCATGTCTGACATGAAGGGCGACAAGGACACCAGCCTTGGCTACAACCGTTTGGCTGAAGTCAGCGAAACATGGCGTTTCTATGACGTAGACAGCAAGGGCGACCTCGTAGCTATTACCGACCCTGACGCAGTACGCGCACTCAATGCCAATGCCAAGTATGGTTTCCTGCCTGAGTATGGTATTTGCGCTTCTGAGTTCATTGAGGATGCTTCATTCCTGCGCCTGCAGACCCTGACCGTTGGCTATACTTTCCCGAAAGTATGGACCAGAAAGATTGGCATCAGCAATGCTCGTGTCTACTTCACTGGCGGTAACCTGTTCTGCCTCAAGAAGTACAGCGGACTCGACCCAGACGTCAACGTAAGTCCTTCGGCTGACAGCTCTTATTCTGGATTCCCCACTCCAGCCTACGACTACCGCTCGTATCCGAAGTCTCGCACTTTCACCTTCGGTCTTAACGTTGCATTCTAATTCATCACCATTCAAAGAAGTATAACAATGAAAAATAAGATATTATCCATCGCGCTTTGTACAGCAGGAGCCTTCGGTTTAACAGCTTGCGGCGACTACTTGGATACAAAGTCATATTCAGAGGCCAACGCCGATTTCGTGTTCTCCAACATGACAACGGCTCGCGCCGCTATGGACGGTGCCTATAGTGAGTGGCACAGTGCCATCAGTTCGCAAATCTTCGGTGACGGACTGTACTACGCTCTTGACGTAGCAGGCTCTGACATCATGCGTCACCCAGAGAAATATGCCGCACAGGCTGCCCGCCACATTCCTGAGGCATTCTACGTCAACGGAACAGAGGCCGCAGCCTATAACCCTGTTACTTATGGCAAGGAAGCACCCAGCAGTCCTTACAGCGTGCTGTTCTCTGTCGTCGGCAAGTGTAATGCCATTACATCAGCCATTGAGAGCACAAGCGGCTACGAGGCCATGATGCAGCAGACATCAGCAACAGCCATGAGCCAGCTCTATGGTGAAGCCGTTGCCCTGCGTGCCACTGCCTATCGTGAACTTATCAAGTACTATGGTGATGTTCCTTTCCAGACCAAGATGGGTGAGGCTGCCACAGGTCTTTCCTGCCGTGACTCTATCTACGATGTTATCATTGCGCAGCTGGAAAGCGTTGAGCCTCTCATGAACCCTGTCGGTGCCAAGACAAAGAACTATCTGTCACAGACCTACGTTGATGCCCTGATTGGACGCATGGCTCTGGAGGCTGGTGGCTATCAGACTCGTCGCGGCGACATGACATACGTAGATGGCGAAGGCAATGTTCTTACCATCGAGAAAAAGAAGGAAGACACTAACGGTGCCAGCTATGGCCGTCGTTCTGACTGGCAGAAGCTCTATACCACTGCCAAGAAGTATTTCCAGTTAGCTCTTGACCCTAGCCATAGGGGTGCAGCCTCTTTCTCAACCAACTATGCAGATTTCTTTGTTCAGTTGCATGGCGACGATGCAGGCTTTGCTGACGAGAGCATCTACGAGGAGCCGTTCCAGCAGGGTGGTAGCAACGACCCACGCCCCTACTCACTTGGCCGTCCCTCAACAGGTGCAGGTAGCAATGACTATCCCTGTAAGAACTACGGTCAGGGACGTATCAATCCTGCTTTCTATTACGGTGTATTCGACCCGAAAGACCTTCGTCGTGACCTGAGCTGTGCCGTAACTGGTGGTAATAAAGGCTTTGAGAAACTGCTGTCTTTTGCTCCCGGTTCACAGGCCAATGGCGGTGGTATCGCCTGCAACAAGTTTGACGAGAACCGTCAGAGCACTGTATGGACCAAGAACCAGCGCCGCTCGGGTATCAACGCCCCCTACATGCGTCTCTCTGAGGTCTACCTCGGACTGGCAGAGGCTGCTGCTGCTCTGGGTGACGAAACTACAGCTAAGCAGAATCTGAAGCTCATTCGCGACCGTGCATTCGGTGGTGATGGTAATGTAGATGCTTTCATCGCCAAGGAAGGCTCGTTGCTGAAAGCCATCATCGACGAGCGTGGCTTCGAGTTTGCTGGTGAGGGTGACCGTCGCTGGACGCTTATCCGCAGCGGTTTCCTGCATGAGAAGATTGAGGAAATCAAGAACCTTACAAAGGATATGCTTGACGGTCTGAAGGCTAATGGCTACTACACCTTTGCCAATGGCAATACTATCTCTGCCAGCATCTACACCAAGATGGTTGATGCCAAGGCACTGCTTGGCTACCGCCTGACAGAGCAGACTCCTGCAGGCAAGGAAGACGACCCCATCCTCTCTCCGGGCTGGCGTGGTGTGAACAACGACTGGACAGTCTACGGTCTTGACTATAAAGGCAACACCAATACCAACCTTGCCATCAAGGGCCTGTTCACCAAGCTGAGCGATGCCGAGGTTGAGGCTTTGAAAGCCGATGGTTATGCAGAAACAGCATGGGGTTCTACTCTGGTCGACAACTACGACGAGTATTACACCTACCTGTTCTACAACTTCGACTACAACAAGGCTCCTATCTATCTGTTCCCCTTCACTCCGAACACAATGGCAACAGGTGGATTCACCAACGGATACGGATTTGTCAACAACTAAGACACCCCTATCCTAAACAAAAGAAACAGCGGAAAGTCTCGCAACGGCTTTCCGCTGTTTCTTTTTGTTTGATGTATTTCTAATGATTTACTTCTCGGTATGAAAAGTACAGAAATTCGAGCCGTAAAGTGCCACTTTTTATTCCAAATACTCGTACTTTTCGCTCCAGTATCTCCTTGGGGTTGCTCCAGTATCTCTTTCGACATTAAACAGTATCTGTTTAGGGGGATAAACAGATACTAAAGCACCTCGAAACAGATACTGGAGCAACCCCAAGGAGATATTGGAGGCAGAAGGTATAGTATAATGCGCCATATACCACCCCAGATTCATCATCTTTACAATAAGGAATTTCATAGCACAACAACAAAAAACAGAGCTAAAAATTTCACAGACAAAAAATAATTAGTATCTTTGCAGCGACATTCCTTGGAGTGTCATGACATATTAGATAGAAGAAGCGTTTTGCTTATCTCTTATTGAGAAAACCTAGGAAATTTTCGCAATGATGAGAGGATAACGAAGCGGTTCTCACGCCATGGCGTGGGCTGCTATTCCCTCATCTTCATCATAGGTTTCCTAGGACCTTCTCAATAGAAGCGGGCAATTCAGCTCACGCTTCTAACATAATTAACTGGTCAATAGGGCTGTAAGACCAAAGAAGTAAAATTATGAACAAAAAAATCATTTTGGCAAGTGTCATTTTCGCAGCAGTTACATTCATGACATCATGTGGTGGACAGAAGAATCTTATTATTCCAAGAGCCGTAAGTTCAGCCGATGCAATTTCTGTAGGAGCACTAAATCTTCAGAAGGGCGACTATGACATCCTCAACACAGTTACGGAAACAGCTTCCATTACAGCCACCTATTCCAGTACATCACTCAAATTAATCAGTAAAGACGGTGATTTCTCCTATACGTTTAAATTCGACAAATCAATGGGATGGACTCTTACCTCATTTGATGGTACTGCCACTTTTGGCTATTTCCTTCAAGACGCATCATACAATGTAGATAATCTTCCTAATGCGGAGGAGTTTGCTCGTAGAGTTGCCATTGCACGTTTGATAGAAGCCGTAAAGGACTACGGTGCTGACGGTGTGCTTGAGCCTATTGTAACCACACGTGCATCAAATACAGGCAAGAATGCTGTTGAGTATCAGGCTACGGTAACGGCTAAAATTGTAAAAATACATACTACGAATTAACAAATTTGTCACAATATGAAAAGAGTTATATGTGTTAGCGGTATCTTTTTGACGCTTGCTATGGCTGGACTGATAACATCATGTATGTCAGTGCAAAATTTAAAGGGGACTAAAACAGTAGAAGTTCCTTTAGTTGTTTCAAGCCAAAGCGTGCCGACCACCTACCGTAACTTGGAAAAGACTGTAAGGTTGAATGTTACTTCAACAGGGGCTGAGAATGTGATATACGATGACGCTAATCTGCCAAAGAGTACACGCTTATTCCTTCCTCAATATGTCTTTATTCCATCAGTCAGAGAATTTGCTACTGATGCTACCACAAGTTATATGCAAAGAATGCGCTTTGATATTACACCGAATGGAGACTATCGTTTTGATGTTGACGTAAAAACATTTAAAATAGAATGGAAAGACAAAAAGAGTGTTGAATGTAAGGTCGTTATCAATTATAAGTTATTAGACGGTGCCGGACAAACAGTTGTGCCATCATCAACAGCAAGTTCTCGGATTCTTTTAGCTTCTGCTGAGCAGTTCGGAATTGGCTTAGGACGTGCGTATGCTGAAGCTCTCAACAATGTAAATTGGGATAGAGTTGCAAAATGCCTAATGATTGCCAATACTCCCAAGCAGGAAGCCAACGCGCAGGTTAGGGGGGCTGGTGATACAGCTCTTGAGCACACTGTTATCCGCTGGTATATTACTTCAGCCCCGCAAGGAGCAGATGTTTCTTGGCGTGTTATCTCATCAACCCCAGATGTATCAAACACAAACTCCTGTTTCGTAGGTTCTACACCTTATGAAACAACAGAGAGTTTCGATATTAAAGGTATGACTTACAACAATTCCGGCAATGTACAAATTGAAGTTTCATGCGAGAAGCCGGGCTATATTACCCAGCGCAAGCGCTTCAACCTTCGTCAAGCTATTGACCAAAAGGAAATCTCTGCCAAGTTTAATCTTATAAAAGATGAATAACTATGACAAACAAGTTTATAAAGTTCTCGCTACTTCTTTTATTTGTATGTATCGGAATGACTTCTGCCTTAGGCAAGAAGAAGGAGGTAATTCGTGATATCACAGTGCCGTTGGGTGGGCGTATTAACGTATCGCAAATGTTCAGTAACCTTGATTATGGTTTGCGTATTCAAGTCCATTGTGAGGTAAATGAAAACAATCTAATTAATAGCACCGAGTTACCAAGTAAAGAAGCAGCAGCATTGCCTCGGATTACACTTGACAATCCCTTGGTGACCAGTACGGAACAGTATCTTGATTATTATGCCACAGCCGTAGGCTTTAGAGTCGGCTCTGATTTCAATACCGACTATATTCTCAGTGTCACGATTAAAGACTACAGCTTACGTGTGCGTGATTATAATGTAAAACATAAGATATTCAACTCATCAAGTGCTATGGTGATAAGTTGGGAGTTACTCAATTCTGACCATGAAGTTGTCATTAGCTCAACAACATCAACTGGCAGGGGGACGGCAAAATCCCAACTCTCTATTGCTTCACCGCTTGAAACTGCGTTTGTTCAGGCTCTTAACGGAATAGGATGGGAACGTATTGCTCCTAAACTGGAAATTGCCAAAACGGCCAAGCAGGAAAAGAACAAGCAGGTGAAAGGTTTAGGAGACACTGCACTTGAGAGTACTGTCATTCGTTGGTACATCGTTTCGGCTCCTCAAGGGGCAGATGTTTCTTGGCGTGTTGTATCGTCAACTCCTGACGTTGCCAACACAAACTCCAATTTTGTAGGTTCAACCCCTTACGAGACAACAGAAACGTTCGATATTAAAGGTCTGACCTACAACAACTCTGGCAATGTGCAAATTGAAGTCTCATGCGAAAAGTCGGGCTATATCACTCAGCGTAAGCGTTTTAATCTTCGTCAAGCCATTGACCAAAAGGAAATCTCTGCCAAGTTTAATCTTGTAAAAGAAGATATAACGAAATAGTATTATTTATTCCACATCTCTTTAGATGAGTATTTAGGAATACAAAAACAAGGTGTACTTTCTCTATTCTTCGCATTTAGAAAAATGTTGGTTGAAAATCAAATGCGAAGTATAGAAAATGCGCCTTGTTTTTTTGTTGGCATAGATTCGCAACCTTACGTAAACGTTTGCGAAAGAAAGATTAAGAATAATTCACGTATTAATTATTTTTTTGGTACTTTTGCACGCAGAATATTCTATTTTAATTAATTTTTTAAACTACTAATTTTATGTCTGTTAAATTTAAGACTATCTTTCGAACAGCACTACTCATGTGCTTGCTCTTAGTCGTGGGCAATCTGTCCGCACAGACCACAGCTAAGGGAACGGTTACAGACCAGACGGGAGAACCCGTTATTGGCGCAACTGTAGTTGAGAAGGGAAATCCCAAAAATGCAACAGTCACTGACTTCGACGGTAACTTCACGCTGAAGTTGCAGAAGTCAAAGACACTTGTGGTATCATACATCGGTATGGTAACGCAGGAAGTTGCTGCGGGTCCCGACCTACAAATCAAACTACTTGACGACAATGCTGCCCTTGACGAAGTCGTTGTTGTAGGTTACACCAGCAAAGCTCGCAAAGACCTGACGGGTTCGGTCGGTTCTATCAGCGGTGCCAAGCTGGCCGCTGTGCCTGTTACATCTGCTGCTGTAGCACTTCAGGGTAAGATTTCTGGTGTACAGGTTACGACTGTTGACGGTCAGCCTGGCGCAGACGTCAATATCCGTGTACGCGGAGGTACGTCAGTAACACAGTCAAACGAGCCTCTTTATATAGTCGATGGATTCCAAGTAGACAACATCAACGATATTCCCCCTACCGACATTGCCAGCATCGACGTGCTAAAGGATGCTTCGCTGACAGCCATCTATGGTGCCAAGGGTGGTAATGGTGTTGTTGTTGTCACCACGAAGTCGGCTTCGGCTGGTAAGATACAGGTATCTTTTAACGGCAATCTTTCTATCAGCCACTTATCAAAGAAACTGGATTTAATGAACGCTCAGGAGTTTGCCAACTATCAGTATCAGTGGCACGCCTGCAATGGTACCCGTTCTTCAAATGCTAAGTTCTTCAAGGCCAATTTCGGTAACCCCTACGACCTTGATATGTACTCAACACTGCCATCTCATGACTGGCAGGACGAGGTGATGGGTGAGACTCCCCTTAACTACTCTTCCAATGTCACTGTTGGTGGTGGTACTGACAAGATTAAGTTCAACGCTTCTCTTACTCAAAGCGAGGACAAGGGTATTATCCTTGGTTCTGGCGTGCGCCGCACCAACCTGAACATAAAGACAAACGTTCAGGTAACAGACAAATTCTCGGTACAGATTAATCCTAAGTTCACTTTCCGCCGCGATGAAGGAGCTGGTGGAAGCAACATCGGTACTGGTGGTATTATTGATGTATTGAAATATCGTCCGACAAATGGTCTTCGTGAGTTTGGATATATAGACCCTGCTTATGCCGACCCCGACGAGGAAGAACTGTTCACCTATACAAATCCTAAGAATGATATTGCCATCAACCAGTTAATCAAGCATTCTTATACATATACCAATGGTATAGCACTTGACTGGAAACCAATAAAAGGTCTTACACTTCGCTCAGAGGCAACGATAGGCTTACAATGGGTTGATGAAAATCGTTTTTACGGTGCACTGACAGATGAAGGTTCAAAGCACAACAACCTACCCGTAGCTCAAATAAAAAGGAACGACAAGTTCAGCTATGTATGGACTAACACTGCAGCCTACAACCTGTCACTGAAAAATGTTCATAACCTGTCTTTCCTGCTTGGTCAAGAGATACATCACTCACAGAACAGAAATAATGTAATGAAGAACCGCTATTTCCCACGTTCATTCACGGCAAGTGAGGCATGGAACAATATGGGCTTCGGTACTCCTTATCAAGCAACGTCGAATCTTTCAACAGCCAATCGTACCGCATCATTCTTCGGACAGGCAAGCTATAACTTCAACCACAAATATCTTGCCTCTGCCACATTCCGTGCTGACGGTAGCACCAAGTTTGCTCCAGGCAATCAGTGGGGTTACTTCCCATCCGTATCAGGAGCATGGGTTATTTCCGAAGAGCCATTTATGAAGAAAATCAAGTGGATTGACAACCTGAAAATCCGTGCAGCCTTCGGTCTTGCTGGTAACAACCGAATTGACGACGACATGTGGCGTGTCCTCTATGCCATCAATTCAGAGGGAGGTCCCGGATTCGGTGAGGTAACAGAATTAGGCGAGCAGTACTATGGAAACAATGGCGGTGCCAAATTCTCAAACAAGAGCATCAAGTGGGAGACGACAATTACCCGCAACCTCGCTGCTGATATAACCCTATTCGGCGGACGTCTTACAATTACTCCAGAATTTTACTGGAATACAACACGTGACTTGCTGTACAAATCAGACCTTCCTTCTGTAATCGGTTATACAAGCCAGATGCAGAATATCGGACAAGTAACCAACAAGGGTGTGGAATTGTCATTAAGCGGAGATATTCTTCAGGGCAAGGACTATGTACTTTCTGCCAACTTCACATTCGGAATGAACAAGATGAAGATTGACAAGCTGAATGGTACCGACAACGTTGTATGGGACCAGAACGACCGTTGGAAATCTTCGTATAACGACTACTGTCTGAAGGTAGGTGACGAAGTAGGTCTTATCTACGGTTTTGTCTACGACGGACTGTATTCGTTTGACGAATTTTATTTTGACCCATTGAACAACTATCAGGCAGTGCCTTGGGGCTCAAGCGCAGCAGATAACGGAACATCTTCCAACTGCGCTCCGCGTGAGGATGGTTATGTGACGGTGATTAACGACATCTCTGGTAACTCAAACTCAGGAATAGCCACCCTGCCAGGTAAGATTAAGTTTAAGGACCTCGACGGTGACGGACGCATCACAGAAAACGACCGTACCGTAATCGGTAACACCAATCCAAAGTTCCAAGGAGGTTTCGGTCTTAGCGGCCAGTGGAAGAATTTTGACTTCACAGCCAACTTCACTTATATGCTTGACTTTGACATCAACAATGCTACAGCATATACATTGTCTTCGTCAGAGAAGAACTCAAAGAAGTTCTATAATGTGCTGTCAGAATTTGCCAACGGATGGCAGTACAATGACATTGACGGTACCCTTACTGGTACGAAAGGTGATATACTTTACAAGTTGTACTATGTTGATGACTGTGTGAACATCTACAAGAATGCCAACAGCAACAGAAGTCTATGGAATCCGACGGACGTAACCAAGAAGATAACCCACTCATACTTCATTGAGGACGGTTCGTTCTTGCGCTGCAACGACATTACAATAGGATACACACTGCCCAAAAACATCACCAACAAATGGGGTATATCAAAGGCACGATTCTATGTTTCTACCTCAAACCTCTTTATTATAACCAGCTATACTGGTTATGACCCTGAGGTTGATATCCAGACCGGTCTTACATGTGGTATGGACTATAACCGTTATCCGCGTAGCCGCAGTTTTGTATTCGGTACTAATATAACATTCTAAACAGAGAACAAAGAATATGAAGATAAAAAATATTTTATTGACCGGCATAGCAACCCTCTCGCTGGTTTCCTGCAACGATTTCTTGGATGTGGATGCCCCGTCGGCTTATACCGAGGAGTTTGTCTTCAGTCAGAAAAACGAGGTTGAGCGCGCTCTTAACGGTGTATATGCCCAGGCTATTGTCGACGATTTGTATGGCAGTGCTTATCAAAGCACATTCATCCTCAACAGCGATGTGGATATGCAGATAAGCTCGAATAACGCTCATGCCCACAACACATACGCACGTCTTGACTGCGACGACCAGGGTGGAGAAATTTACAAATTCTGGACAGCAGCATACAACCTTATAGAATATGCAAACAAGTTTATCAGGTCTGCGGAAGCCAGTGCGCTTTACGACACAACCGACAAGGAGTATATGCAATGGATAGGCGAGGCTAAGTGTCTGCGTGCTATGGCTTATCACGACCTTGTGGTTATGTTTGGCGACGTTCCTTTCACGTTTGAGCCTGCCACTGAGAAAGGTACAGACTTCGTTATTCCCATAGCAGACAGAGAGACTGTACAATCTACCATTATAGACGACCTGAAGAAGGCAGCATTAACGATGTCATCAAGCAACAGCACAACTGTAGAGCGCTGTTCTAAGGAGTTTGCTCATGCACTCATTGCCCGTATAGCTCTCACAGCTGGCGGCTATTCGCTTCGTCCAGACAAGAACGACAGCAAGAGCTACGGAACCATGCAGCGTCCTGACAACTACCGTGAGTTCTACAAGACAGCTATGGATTATGCCGACTCTGTCATTGTAGCTGGCACACACAAGCTCTCTGCAAGCTATCAGAATGTGTTTGTGAACGAATGCAACTATCAGGTAGAAAACAATGACGACCCCATTTTCGAGCTTCCCTTTGCAAAGAAGTCTACGGGTTATACGGGATATTCCCAAGGTCCTTCCTACTCTGCAAACGAAGGAAAGACTGTTGGCCCGTGGGGAGAGACAAAAGGTAATGCTTGCTTGAACGCTTTCTATCGTTTCCTGTTTAGAGAGAAAGACAAGCGCCGTGAGTTTGTAAACGGATTATGGTACTATTCTTACTATACTACCTCTGACGGTACTCTTGCCGACTCTGTATATATCCGCAACGACTATACAGTACATAATAACAAATGGTCAAAACTGTGGACATCTGAGGGCGTGGCACTCGGCAGTGAAACTGGCACACACACAGGCATTAACTATCCGTATATGCGCTATGCCGATGTTCTTCTGATGTATGCCGAGGCTGCCAATGAACTGAATGGTGCTCCGACTGAGAAGGCCGTTAACTGTCTGGCACAGGTACACAGCCGAGCTTTTGACGATGGCGATGCAGAATTTATCAGCCAGGCTCAAAGTTCTAAAGACGATTTCCAGAAAGCTGTACTCGATGAGCGTAAATGGGAATTTGCTGGTGAGAACTCACGCTGGCGCGACCTTGTACGCACCAACACTTATGCCGAGGAGCTTGTCTACAGCTTCCTGAGATACTATTCTGTAGGTATGCAGAATGCCGGCAGTGCAACAGGTTTTGAAGATGATATTAATATTCACGACGGTTACACTACGGATGCTGGATACATCGACAACCTGCCTGAGCGTATCTACTATCACGCCTACAAGATAGAAGAGGCCAACGCATACGGTTTGCGTATGTATAAGGCCCAGCTCTACGGTTACCATATTGACGATGCTTCAAATGTTGCAAGTAAATATCCTAACCAGTCACTCAAGAGCCTTCGCGTGTACAATGCTTACAAGTCTGCCAGCCAGCCTGTGACAAGTGCTATCACACGCGGTGGTTTCTCAGCCAGCTCTTGGAACTATGCCGACTTCTATCAGTGGGGTAACAATGACTCTGGAACACCAAAGGACCAGTGTAAATACTCTTTCTATGGCTTCATGCGCAGCGACGATGGCGGCAACCTCTGGCTTGTAAGAAATGGAGTGCTGTCACTATTCCCATCATCAATGCCTGCGGCTAATGATTTACCAGTGGTAAGATACATCCTTCCGTATCCCAACTTGGCCATTCAGCGTTCAGCCGGTGCCTACAAGAATTATTACGGTTATTAATACAACTAACAGAACATTAAAGATATGAAAAAGATATTCAGTTTCATACTGCTTTCATTTGTAACCAGCCTTTCTGCATTACTGGTTTCATGTAGCGATGATGATAATGGTGCAGCCCCTGGCACGAACAGGGAGTTCATGACAATGTTCATCACCGACTATACACGTGGCAAGGGAAGCGACTATCCATATAACTGCGGTATTGACGGAGCCTATCCTCACGGAAATACCATTCACCTCTATTGGTATGGAGTAAAAGACTGTGCTGGATTCCAGATACAGATGGCTTTACAGCCAAAAGTTTCAGGTGGTTCTGACGCATGGGCTTCCATTCAGGGCACAAGCGACCTGCTGGTCGACACTATCGTTGGCCCCAACGTGCTTGACCTTTTAATCAAGGACCTGCAGTATAGCACGGACTACCGTTTTGCCATAAGAGCACTGTCTAAATTGGATGACAATGTGACAGACTTCTCTCATGCCTCCAACTGGTATGGACATGGCAATGGCCGTCAGTGGCAGGAGTACATGGGCATAAAGACCAACGACCGCTATGCCACACCATATGCTGTATATGTAAACCAAGCAGAGACTACCGAGGAAACGATGCACGTGTACCTCAACTCAAACATCTCTCAGCTCGGTCTTGACCTCAACTCTGAAGAAGACCAAGAGAAGTTGGAAAGTTTCTACGAGAACTTTAACATTGACGAGAACGGAAACCTTGGTTATAAGTACCTGACGGTGACACCGTCTCCAAACAATCCTAACTCTACCGTCGGCGAGAAATGGAAGAAATACGAGATTACGGACGAAGACCGCCAGAGAGGCTACGTCGTTGTTGACGGCCTCACAGCCAACTCTGTTTATGTTATCGACGTAATTGACCCAAGAGTGGCTATTACCGTGGACTCCAAGTACAACACTTGCACAGCACGTTCTGACGGTAAGCCCGGCGAACCCATACTTCTGGAACACGCCAAGCTGCTTAGTGAGACATGGAACAGAGCAGACACATTCGCTATTGCTGAAGACTACAATGCCGCTCCTATCAGTCCGACACTGCTCGACTTCATCTCAAACACCAACTATGCAGAAGGCCAGACCTTCTATCTTGAGGGTGGAAAGACGTACTACATGGACGGCAACGACATTACCTGTAAGGGATTCACACTGGCCACACGTCCTGAGGATGTAGCAGCAGGTAAGCGTGCAAAGGTGATTTGCGGTATTGGTAAGAACTCATTATACGACCAAGCCACAAACGGCGAACAATGGCAGGGCCCATACAGTATGTTCATGTTCGGACGTCAGCCTGAGGCTGGTGAAGGCGGTGAAATCTATATGAAGAAACTTGCCTTCTATGACATCGACTTCGATAACCCCAAGGCTCTGAACTATGGTGACAACGCCGCCGGTGTTGGTACTGTTGCCGGAAACTACTTCTTTAATATGTATTCTAACGGTATGGCCGTAACTCTTGACAGTCTTGTGATTGAGAACTGTACGTTTAAGCGTATTGTACGTGGATTCATACGAGAGCAGGGAGCCAACTATAAGGTATGGAACCATGTGGTTATCAAGAACAACCTCTTCATGGACTGCGGATATTACAACCAGGGTGCCGGAGGATATTGCTGGATTGCAGGTTCAGGAAACAACGCTGCTTCAAACCTCTACAAGGACTTCAAATGTACAGAGAACACATTCTATGACAGCCCGTTCC
Organism: uncultured Prevotellaceae bacterium; assembly: GCA_947174945.1. Lineage (GTDB taxonomy): Bacteria > Bacteroidota > Bacteroidia > Bacteroidales > Bacteroidaceae > Prevotella. The sequence continues at coordinate 34,745 of CAMWKZ010000002.1, forward strand.
CTGCTTTCTTCAGCGAGGAATCGTCACAGGCTAACTGGACGGCTGGCCCGTGGAAGATAACCTTCTCGAACAACACACTGATAAACTTCAACACCCGTGCCAATGGTGCCATCTTCAAGATGCGCAACCTGCCTGATGGTTCGGTTTACACAGTGGAAAACAACCTAATGGTGCTGACCAAGCAGGCAGGCGACCAGCGAGTATTGCAGATGTGGGGTGCCGACATCAGAAATACCATGACACTGGCCGACGGTTCTGCTGCAAAGGTTACGCTGAACTTCAACAACAACTGGTCTACCAACAACGACCTTACTAACGGTTCTATATTCAGCGCCAACGCATGGTCGGCAACAAGCAACAACTTCGGTAAGCTTGTAAAAGACGGCAATGCCACACTGAACGGTACACTGGAGGTGAACGTTGCCGACATATCAGCAACCGACCTGATGGTAAACCCATGTCCGCCTCATAAGGCTGCAACGGCCAACGACCGCAATATGCACCGTGCAGATGCACTTGACGGAACAGCCAGCGAATACAATGTAAACTTGTTCTTCAAGAACACCGACAACGAAATCTACAAGAACAATGTCGGTGCAGCAAGATGGCGCACAAACAATGCTCCTGCTGCTATCAGAAGGCGTTAAACAGTTAATACATATTTTTAACTAATAAAAAAGAGAATTATGAAATTATTCAATAAGTCAATTCTTGCCGGCGCAGCTGTTCTCATGGGAGTCTGTTTCTCCTCGTGCGGCGATGCCAATGAATATGAGGATACCTTTACGGACAATCCAGGCTGGGTAGACAACTATAACGACTCACTAAAGATTGCTCACCCTGAGACGCTGACTGCTACCAAATGGGTGCGCGGTTCAGGCCTCAAAGTCAATGCGTATGGCGAGGAAGTGCAGGGATTCGTAGAGAGCCTTGAGTTTATTTCGGACGATGCCGTGGTCGTTAAGATGAGCGAAGGTGCCACTTCTGGTACGTGGATTGATGAATCCAACACCGAGAACCTTCCTTCTTATGAGTACAAATACTCTAACATCACTGGCAAGGTGGAAATCCTGAAAGAGACAAAGGACGAGAAGGGTAAGGTTTCAAAGACCACTATCTTTACGGCTATAGCTGTTTCAGGCAAAAAGGAAGTAATGACCGTAGCTCACTACGGGGACACGCCTGTCCAGAGTTATCTGGTAAGACAGTAACGAACAAATTCCGTGGCGGAGCGTTATCTGTCTCCGCCACGGATTACCCATACTATTTTTATATCTATTCTATTTTTTAACAAAACATTTTTATTTATGAAAAAACTATTTACTTTAGCATGTGCTTTATTAGGCATGACAAGTGCTGTGAAGGCTGCGAGTGTTGACGACATCGCTGTTTGCAAGCACAGTTACGTACTTGTAATGGACGAGTACACAAACAACGGTACAGGTTCCCGTACAAAGGGTGGCTTGTTCGGTGACGGTTTCTTCCTCGATGTAACTGGTGGTTCTGTTGCAACAAACAAGGGTAAGTCAAATCCTTCCGAAATGGTTACTCCAGAAGAGGGTGAGCCCTACTACCGCTATGGAGAGGCTTTTGCCAAGAAATACGCTGATGTTGGTGAGCACCTCAACAGCTTGCGTATTAAGAACGCTCAGGACGTAATAGCCATGAAGGTTACTGCAAAGTCTAAGCTGATTTTCCTCATGCAGGGTAACAATACCACTGGAAAGTCTGCACGTATTCCTAAGATTGCTGAAGACGCAAAGCTCGAAAAGGTACTGAACGACGCTCCGGGCGAGGACCATCCGAAGGTTGATGCTGGCTACATGTACGAATGGACTGCACCAGACGATAAGACCATCTATATTGGCTCATACAACGGTGACGCTTTCATTGGCATTCTTATCGTTGAGGCTAACGAGGCTCCTGGTACTCCTTCCGTAAAGGTTGGTGCACAGACCTATGCTGACGGTCTCTGGTTCAAGGAGGTTACATGTACTCCGCGCGACATGGTTGAGGAAGGCAGCACAGAGTCTATTCCTACTGTCGTAACCTATACCACCGACGGTTCTGCTCCTACTGCAGCAAGCCCAGTGTACACAGCCCCCATCAAGTGCTATGCTAACATGGCTGTTAAGTTCCAGGCTTTCATGGACCTCGGCGACGGCAAGCCTGCTGACGACCTTATTGCAGACGGTGCTGACAACGAGGCTAACGTAAACTTCTCGTTCAATGCTCCTACCATCAACGTTGACGGTGCTAACGTAACTATCGAGTCTGAGTATGAGGGTGCTGTTAACTACTACAAGCTCGGCGAAGGCGACTACACCAAGGAGAGCAACGCAACTCTTACCGAGTCTGCTACCGTTACCGCTTACTCTGAGATTGTAAACGGTTCATACGCTACATTTGAAACAAAGACCACTACTAAGGACGTTTACGTTCTGAATCCTATCAAGGAGAAGAAGACCATCACCGCTTCTGGTGAGGCTGTTGTTGACGAGGAGGCTACCGCCACTTCTACCACTGGCACCATCTACAAGATTGACAACGGTGCAATCACTACCGACAAGATGGACTTCTTTGTGAAGAACCTCGAGTTTGCTGCCCTTGCCAATGCTGATGCCAACAACGCTAAGTATCAGGTTCCTGCAGGTCAGGAGGCTTACATCAAGATGAACAACACCAACATCACATTCCAGGTTGCCGAGGGCGACTCTGTGAACGTTGTGGTAACTTGCTCTAAGAACTCTTGCAAGACTCTCAACGAGGCTAACGACGAGAATGTAACCACCGACCGCAAGTGCTATGTAAACGTAAGTGGCAAGACATACGGTACTGACGATATTACGGCACAGAACGAGGATGGTACTGACGGCAACGTCATCAAGTTTGGCTTGGCCGCTGGCACCTACACCTTCCAGAAGTACTCAGGAACTGGTAACATCCTTATCTCTTCTATCGAGATTACTCCAGTAGAGGCTGGCACCGTAGGTATCTCAACTGTTGCAGCTGAGAACAACGTCGATGCTCCTGCATACAACCTCGCCGGTCAGAAGGTTAACGAGGGCTACAAGGGCATCGTTATCAAGAACGGCAAGAAGTTTATGGTGAAGTAATTACCAATCAGACGTTTTAATAATCCAAAAGGGGGCGCATCATGCGATGCGCCCCCTTTTTATAGCAATTGGCTACGGAGGGAAACATAACCCTATAACGCCAGCTACAACTTTTGCAATAAGGCTAAATCCCCCCTCAGAGCTTTTCCGCACTAAAACATTTGGAGGTTTCAAAATTAGTTAGTAACTTTGCAACATGAACGAGAAAAGGAAAGAGAAGTTAGGAGACCTACTACTTGACATCGCAAAGTATATTATTACGGCCATTCTGCTTGCCTCATGGTTTAGCGACATCGAACAGTGGAACTGGTATTCATACATCCTTCCTGTAGCTGCCGTGATTATTGCTGCAATAAGTGGCCTCTATTTATTCAAAGAAGACAATATTAAAAACAAAAAGAAAAGGAAATAGTTATGACACCTGCTGACGTTATTTTGATTTTTGTGATTATCTTATCCATTGGGGGCGTGCTGTATTACCACTATGCAGACAAGCACCAAGATGACGCAAAACCCATGAATGCAGAATAAAACCATTCTATAAAACGCTCCAAGGGCGGACACCATACACTGTGGTTGTCCGCCCTTGTCGTATCAAGAAATGGCTCGAGCCGTTGCCCCCAGTATCTCGGGGAGGGAGAAACAACGGCTCTTTCAGGGAGAAACAGCCGTTGGGTCGAGGGGAAACAACCGTTCCCTCGGGTTGTTAGCGGGCGTGCTTATGATTAAGGGCGGCCGCCCTTAATGAATGGAGCACTCGCCCTTAATGGTTAGAGCGGGCGCTCTGAACCGCTTTTTGACGCATAAAACCTGCTGGGCGGTGATTTCCGACCTTTTATTTGGCGTTTTGCGGGAAAATCAGTACCTTTGTCGGAGATAAACTAAAACAAAACGGACATGATGAAACTAAACAAACTACTGGCTGTCGGCCTGCTACTGGCGACTTTCGGACAGGCAGGGGCACAGGAGAAACAACTGGCATTCCCCGGTGCTGAGGGATTCGGACGCTACACAACGGGCGGACGCGGCGGCAAGGTCTATCACGTGACAACACTGGAGGACGACGGCAAGACGACGACGCAAGGTACGTTGCGATGGGCTTGCAGCCAGTCGGGACCACGCACCATTGTATTCGATGTCAGCGGAACCATCCAGCTGAAATCGGCTCTTAAACTGAAGGAGAACACGACACTGGCGGGCCAGACGGCTCCGGGCGACGGCATCTGCATAGCTGGCTATCAGGTGACGCTGGCCAAAAACAACATCATACGCTACCTGCGCTTCCGCCCGGGCGATGAGAATGGTGGCGAGCCCGACGGGCTTGGCGCTATGGACTCGGAGAACATTATCGTAGACCACTGCTCGGTAAGCTGGAGCGTTGACGAATGTCTGTCGGTCTACGGCTCTAAGAACACCACCGTGCAATGGTGCATCGCCTCGCAAAGCCTCTGCAACAGCACACACGTCAAGAAGGCTCATGGCTATGGCGGCAACTGGGGAGGCAGCGGTGCCTCGTATCACCACAACCTAATAGCTCACCACGTGTCGCGCACCCCTCGCCTTGGCCCGCGCCCTGGCACCCAGACTGACGAGCGGATGGATATGCGCAACAACGTCATCTACAACTGGATTGACAACGGCGTGTATGGCGGTGAGGGCATGAATGTCAACATCGTGAATAACTACTATAAGCCCACGGCTGCTACGAAGAAGGGGGCCAAGGGTATGCGCATTGCAGCACCCGGCATTCGCACTTCGGAATACACCGCGCACAACACGGCAAAGCCTAACGACTGGGATAAGATGTGGCACGTATGGGGTAAATACTACGTGGACGGCAACGTGAACACCATGTACCCCGAGGTGACCAGGGACAACTGGACGTATGGCATCTATAACCAGATTGATGCCAACGGAAACGACGGCACCTACACCGAGAAGACCAAGGACACCATCCGCATCAATACGCCTATCTATTACGAAGCCGTCACCACCCATACGGCTGAGAAGGCATACGAGCAGGTGCTGAAATACGTTGGAGCCTCGCTACACCGTGATGCTCTTGACGAGATTATCGTCAGCGACACACGGGACGGCAAATGCACCTTCACGGCCAGCGGCAACTCAAAGGGCATCATCGACCACCCAAGCGACGTCAAGGGCGACGGCTGGGAGAAATGGCCTACCCTCGTGCAGACCGAGGCCAAGCCCGACACCGACGGTGACGGTATGCCTGACGAATGGGAAACAGCCAACGGACTGAATCCCAACGACAAGAGCGACGGCAATGCCATTGGCGAGGGAGGCTACACCAACCTCGAAATCTACATGAACTCCATCGTTGCCGACATCACTGAAAAGCAGAACGAAGGAGGCGAACTCTGGAGCGGTCAGCAGACCACGACGGCCATTGAAGCCATTAAGACGGAGCGGCCAAACACCAGCGGTGCCATCTATACCCTGCAAGGTGTCCGCACCACCAATCCCGCCAAGGGCATCTATATTCAGAACGGCAAGAAATTCATTATTAAATAAGAAGACATGAAGAAACTACTAACAACCTTACTGACTGTCGTGGCACTGGGCGCTCAGGCGCAGATGCTACCCTACCAGAACCCTAACCTGTCGGCTGAACAGCGTGCCGACGACCTGCTGGGCCGACTGACGCTGGAGGAGAAGACTAAACTCATGATGGACGTGTCGCCCGCCATACCACGGCTGGGCATCCCGCAGTTCCAGTGGTGGAACGAGGCACTGCACGGTGTGGGGCGCAACGGCTTCGCCACCGTGTTCCCCATCACGATGGGCATGGCTGCCTCGTGGGACGATGCACTGCTCCATCGCGTCTTTACTGCCGTCAGCGACGAGGCCCGCGCCAAAGCGCAGCAGGCCAAGCAGTCGGGCGACATCCAGCGCTACCAGAGCCTGTCGTTCTGGACGCCGAACATCAACATCTTCCGTGACCCCCGATGGGGACGCGGACAGGAAACCTACGGCGAAGACCCCTATCTGACAACGAAGATGGGTCTGGCCGTGGTGCGTGGCCTGCAGGGCGTGGGCTACAACGGCGAAGACCTCGGTGTCAGCAAGTACCGCAAACTGCTGGCCTGCGCCAAGCACTTTGCCGTACATAGCGGCCCAGAGTGGAACCGCCACACGTTTAACATCGAGAACCTGCCGGAGCGCGACCTGTGGGAAACCTACCTGCCAGCCTTCAAGGCACTGGTGCAGGAGGGTCAGGTGGCCGAGGTCATGTGCGCCTACCAGCGCATTGACGGCGACCCCTGCTGTGGCAATGCCCGCTACGAGCAGCACATCCTGCGCGACGAGTGGGGATTCAAGGGACTGATTACCAGCGACTGCGGTGCCATCCGCGACTTCCTGCCCCGCTGGCACAACGTGTCGAAGGACAATGCCGCCGCCGCCAGCAAGGCCGTGCTGTCGGGCACCGACGTAGAGTGTGGCTCGGAATACAAGAACCTGCCCGCTGCCGTGAAGCGTGGCGACATCAAGGAGGCCGACCTCGACAAGAGCCTGCGCCGCCTGCTCATCGCCCGCTTTGAGCTGGGCGACTTCGACAACGACGAGCTGAACGCATGGACGAAGATTCCCGCCAGCGTCATTGCCTCGAAGGAGCACAAGGCACTGGCCTACCAAATGGCACTCAAGGGCATCGTACTGCTGCAGAACAAGAACCAAGTGCTGCCCCTAAAAGAGTGCAGCGACATTGCCGTGATGGGGCCCAACGCCAACGACTCCGTCATGATGTGGGGCAACTATGCTGGCTACCCCACCCGCACCATCACCGCACTGGAGGGTATCACTAACAAGGCCAAGGCACAGACACCTGAGTGTAAGGTGAAGTACATCCAAGGTTGCGGCCTGACCCGCAACGAAGCCTTCCTGAGCCGATACGACAAGGTGCAGAGCCCATTGGGTTACAAGGGTATGCAGGCCATTTACTGGAACAATACCGAGATGAAGGGTGAGCCCGTAACCACCGTCAACATAGCCAACCCCATCCAGTTGAGCAACGGCGGCAACACGGTGTTTGCCCCGGGCGTGAACTTAGAAAACTTCTCGGCCCGACTAGACGGCATCTTCAAGCCTACCGAGGACGAGACGCTTATTTTCAACATCAGCGCCGACGACAAGCTGCGCCTCATCGTTAACAGCGACACGCTGGTAGACATCTGGAAGGTGCGTCACCGCATTCAGGGCGCACAAAAGGAACTGAAGGTGAAGGCCGGCGAGCACTACCGCATCCAGATTGACTACGTGCAGGAGACGGGCTACGGTGCGCTGAACTTCGACATCAAGAAGAAGGTCAACCCGACACCCGAGGAGCTGCTGGCCCAGCTCGGCAACACCGAGACCGTCATCTTCGTGGGCGGCATATCGCCCAGCTTGGAGGGTGAGGAGATGAAGGTCAGCGAGCCCGGATTCAAGGGTGGCGACCGCACCAGCATCGAGCTGCCACAGGCGCAGCGCAATATGCTGGCCCTGCTCCACAAGGCTGGCAAGCGCGTCATCTTCGTCAACTGCTCAGGCAGTGCTATGGGACTGACCCCCGAGCTGGAGTCGTGCGATGCCATCGTGCAGTGGTGGTACGACGGCGAGATGGGCGGCACCGCCCTGGCCGACGTGCTCTACGGCGACTACAACCCCAGCGGCAAGCTGCCCGTCACCTTCTACAAGAGCACTGACGAGCTGCCCGACTTCTTGGACTACACCATGAAGAACCGCACCTACCGCTACTACACGGGCGAGCCCCTGTTCCCCTTCGGCTTCGGTCTGAGCTACACCACGTTTGACATCAGCAAGCCCGTCTATAAGAATAATAAGGTACGCGTGACGGTGAAGAACACCAACGCCCGCAAGGGTATGGAGACCGTGCAGGTGTATGTGCGCCGACTGGCCGACCAAGACGGCCCGCAGAAGACGCTCAAGGCTTACAAGCAGGTAGAGCTGGAGGTTGGCCAGAGCAAGGTGGTAGACATCGACTTCCCTCGCCAGTGCTTCGAGGGATGGGATGCCAAGACGAACACCATGCGCGTCGTGCCCGGGCGGTACGAGCTGATGGTGGGTGCGTCAAGCGCTGACAAAGACCTAAAGAAGGTGGTGGTTACAGTAAAGTAAGTAACCACCCCAAATAAAGCATATAGCCCGCCACAAGCACGGCCCCTTCCCAGCGCTCCACCGTATAGCGGGTGCGAGAGAAGAGCCACACGAGGGCTACAGACAAGAGCATCACTGCCATGTCAATGGTGGTGATGCCTTCTATTTCAAGGGGACTAATCGTAGCCGTCAGTCCCAGAATAAGCAGGATGTTAAAGACATTAGAGCCGATGACGTTGCCGATGGCAATGGCCGACTGCCCCTTGCGTGCTGCCACCACACTGGTGGCCAGCTCAGGCAGCGACGTGCCGCCAGCCACGATGGTCAGTCCCACCACGCCCTCGCTGATGCCCAGCGACAGGGCTACGCTGGAGGCTGAGTCGACAAACAGGTTGCTGCCGACCACCAGTCCCGCCAGTCCGAAGACCACAAAAAGCAGGTTTTTCCAGACGGGCGATGCCTCTTTCACCGCCTCGCTGCTGCCCGCCTTGGCCTGCATCAGCGTGTAGACCATGAAGGCGGCAAAGCCTGCAAGCAGGATGATGCCGTCGGTGCGCCCCAAAAAACTGTCGAGCGCCAAGACAATGAGTGCCACGGAGGCCAGAACAGAAAAGGGGATATCCTTCTTGACCGTAGAGGGGCTGATGGCCATCGGAGCCACCATCGCAGCACAGCCCACAATGAGCATGGCGTTCATGGTGTTCGACCCTACCACGTTGCCAACGGCCATGTCGGGCGTACCCTTCAGGGCCGACACGATGCTGACGAACAACTCGGGTGCCGACGTGCCGGCAGCCACTATCGTCAGGCCGATAACAATCTCGGGCACATTCATCCGTCGGGCCAGTGCCGAGGCTCCCTCCGTCAGCTTGTCGGCACCGAACAGCACCAATGCCACGCCGACCACAATCAAAAGCACGTCAATCATCATCGTCTTCGTCGTCAAAATCAAAGTCAACATACCCTTCGAGTGCCGGCCCGACAAAGTCGTCCAGCGCCCGACGGTCTTTCTTCGTCGGGCGACCCGTACCGCGCTGACGGTCGATAAAGCCACTGATGCGGTTCATCTCCAGCAGTTCATACTGGTCGCGAGGCGTCACGTTCTCGTAGATTTCAGGCAACAGCTTCGCCCCCACGCGCTGCTCAATGGCCTTCAGGAGCTTAAACGAATAGGTGACAGGCGGCTTGCGCACGCTGACCACCTCGCCCACCTTCACCATGCGCGACGGCTTCACATTCATGCCACCGATGGTGACACGCCCGTTCTTGATGGCATCGGCGGCAATGCTGCGCGTCTTGAAGATGCGTGCCGCCCAGAGCCATTTGTCTATTCTTGCTTCGTCTGACATAATAGCGTTGTTGATAAAACCATGTTTCGTTAGCGCTTGCCCAAGCGGTTGTACTGGTTCATCGTGATGTCGATGCCCGCCAGCACAAAGCTCTTGATGATGTCTACCGCCACGTCGATGCTGGGCTGTAGCGTCTTCATGTCCTCCTCGGTGTAGCGACCCAGCACGTAGTCGACCTGCGCACCCTGCGGGTAGTCGTTGCCGATGCCCATGCGCAAGCGGGCATACTGCTGCCCGATGAGCTGCTGGATGTGCCCCAGTCCGTTGTGCCCACCGTTTGAGCCGTTGGCCTTCAGCCGGAAGGCTCCTAACGCCAGCGCCACGTCGTCGCTGATGACGAGCAGGCGGCTCTGGTCGATGTTCTCTTGGTTCAGCCAATAGCGCACGGCGTTGCCGCTCAGGTTCATAAACGTCGTCGGCTTCAGCAGAAACACCTTGCGACCTTTCAACGACGTTTCGCCGACGAAGCCGTAACGGCGGTCGGCAAAAACGATATTGGACGCCTTAGCAAAAGCGTCCAATACCATAAATCCAGTGTTGTGGCGGGTGCCGGCATATTCGTCGCCCGGGTTGCCCAAGCCCACAATTAAAAACTTGTCCAAATCTTAACTATCAATTACCTGTATTACTTAGCAGCCTCAGCAGCAGCCGAGCGAGAAGCACGTGTAGCCTTCACTGAGCATACGATAACCTCCTTCGGAGTGGCAATCTCCAAGCCCTCGAAGCTAAGCTGGCCCACCTTGATGGCCTTGCCCAGCTGCAGCTCGGTCACGTCGACATCGAGCTTCTCGGGGATGCTCTTGTAAGGAGCCGTCACGTTAATCTTGCGGATTGAGAGGTTCAGACGACCACCATCGCGCACACCCTGAGCGTGACCCGTCAGGTTCACAGGAATACCAACGGTAATGTCCTTCGTCTCGTTAATCTCAAAGAAGTCGGCGTGCAGCAGGGCATCGGTCGTGGGATGGAACTGCAGTTCCTTGATGATAGCCTTGTGCTCAGCACCGTCGATGTTGAGGTTTACTACATATACGTGAGGTGTGTAGACAGCCTTGCGCAGGTCGGCAGCAGATGCCGTGAAGGCCATTGCCTCGGGCAGACCGTTCTCACCCTTTTTCTCACCATACAGATTGCAGGGAACCAAGCCCTCCTTGCGAAGCATCTTTGTAGCCTTCTTGCCTACGTCGGTGCGCTTCTGACCGTTCAAACTAATCTCTCTCATAATTAATTAAATGTGTTACTCTAAAATTAAGTTGTGCTTAATCCACCATCACACGATGCGAAAAGCGGGTGCAAAGGTACGCAGAATCTTTCAAAAGCCCAAATCTTTTGCCAACTATTTACGGTAGGAACCGTCCCCTCCCCCGGAAAGAACGGTTCCTTCCCTCGGAAAGAACCGTTCTTTCCACGAGTAAGAGCCGTTCTTTCCCGGGGTAAGGACGGCTAAATGAAAATAAATCCTAAATTCTTTTGCCCTTTGCCTACTTATTCGTATCTTTGCAGCTGATAAGTGTATCAACAGTATAGAAGAGAAGTTATGATTAATCGAGAACTCATCAGGATTAAGGTTGTCCAGTTAACCTACGCGTACTATCAAAACGGAAGCAAGAACATCGAAGCGGCAGAGAAGGAGCTGGTGTTCAGCTTGTCAAAAGCATACGACCTCTATAACTACCTGCTGGCCCTGATAGTCGGCATCACTCGCGAATCGCGTCGCCACTTGGAGGTGGCACAGTCGAAAGCACGCCGTGAGGGCACGCCAATGCCGTCGCAGAAGTTCGCCTACAACCGCTTTGCCATGCAGCTGGAGGAGAACAAGATGCTCAACGAATTTATGGAAACCCAGAAGAAGACATGGAACGACGAGCCGGAGTTTCTGAGGAAGCTCTACACGCTAATCGCGGAGAGCCAGCTCTACAAGGACTACATGGAGGACAAGGAGGACAGCTACGATGCCGACCGTGAGTTCTGGCGCAAGCTATACAGGACGCTTATCCAGAACAACGCCGACTTGGATGCACTGCTGGAAGAACAGAGCCTCTACTGGAACGACGACAAGGAGATTGTCGACACCTTCGTGCTGAAGACCATCAAGCGGTTCGAGGAAAAGAATCAGGCACGTCAGGAGCTGTTGCCCGAATACGACAACGAGGAGGACAAGGAGTATGCCCGCAAGCTGTTCCGTGCCACCATCATGAACGCCGACGAGTATCAGCGCTACATGAGCGAGGCATCGCGCAACTGGGATTTTTCACGCTTGGCCTACATGGACATCGTGATTATGCAGATAGCCTTGGCCGAGATGCTCACCTTCCCCAGCATTCCCATTTCAGTGACCATCAACGAGTACGTAGAGATTAGCAAGCTCTACTCCACCCCGCGCAGCGGCAGCTACATCAACGGTATGCTGGACTCCATTGCACGCCACTTGGTGGCTACGGGCAGGCTGCTGAAGCACATAGACGAGAAGAAGCAACAGGGCTGAGGCACATTAGAAGCACAAGAATAAAATAAGAAATAAGTAACGCTATGACACAGATTTTTCTCGCTGCACAGGCCGCTCAGGGCGGTGGCAGCATGACCAGTTTTCTGATTATGATGGTGGCCATCTTCGCCATCATGTATTTCTTCATGATTCGTCCGCAGCAGAAGCGCCAGAAGGAAATCCAGAACTTCCAGAACACACTGCAAGAAGGTACGCAGGTGGTCACGGGTGGCGGCATCTACGGCACGGTAAAGAAGATTGACCTGGCCAACGGCATCATCGAAGTGAAGATTGCCGACGGCGTAGTGATTAAGGTCGACAAGGGCTACGTGTTCAAAGACATGGCCAGCACCCCCATGCAAGGGAAATAAATAGGCCATGCCGGGTAGCAAGTCCATACGCGATAACGTCAGGAACTTCTTGTTCAGCAACATGAACAAGCAGTTCCTGATTTTTGCGTTCTTCCTCCTGCTATCGGGTGTCTTCTGGCTTATCATAACGCTTAACGAGACTTACGAGAAGGAGATTCAGATACCCATGCGGGTGGCCAACATCCCCAAGCGGGTGGTACTCATCTCGGCACCTGTCGACACCGTGCGTGTCACCGTCAGGGACAACGGGTGGGTAATCCTGAACTACCTGTACGGAAAGAAGATAGGCGTTGTCAACGCTAACTTCAGGACATTCGACAAAGGGCACGGGCGCGGCAGCATATCGGGCAGCGACATCAGGCGGCTCATCGAGCAGCAGCTGGAGCTGTCGACGAAAATCATCAGTATCAAGCCTGAGCGACTGGACTTCGCCTACAACAACGGAGAGTACAAGCGGGTGCCTGTCAGATGGGCGGGGCGCATCATCCCCGACCAGCTTTTCTTCATCTCGCAGGTGGAGTATATGCCCGACAGCGTTGACATCTACGCCTCCCGGCAGAAGTTAGACAGCATTCAGGCCATCTATACGGAGCCACTCAACTACGCCAACTTCCGCGACTCGCTGATAGTGGACTGCCGCCTGTCGCACATGAACGACGTAAAGGTGGTGCCCGAGCGTGTCCGCATCGGTTTCTACACCGATGTGCTGACCGAAGAGAGCATTGACGGGGTGCCCATCGTCTGCCTCAATCTTCCCGAGGGCAAGGTGCTGCGCACGTTCCCTGCCAAGGTAAGCATCCATTTCGTGGCTGGCGTGAGCCGTATTCGCACGCTCAACCCAGAGGAATTTACCGTCGTTGCCGACTACAGGGAGATTGAACAGGAGCATAGCGAGAAGTGTAACATCTACCTGCGTAACGTGCCGCAAGGCATCAGTCGCGCAACGCTGAGCGTTAATCAGGTAGACTACCTTATTGAAGAAGAATGAAAATCGGCATCACAGGGGGCATCGGCGCGGGCAAGAGCTACATCTGCCAACGGCTCAGGACGCACGGCATTGAGATATACGACTGCGACACTGCGGCCAAGCGGCTCATCCGCTCCTCAGCAGAGCTTCGCCGTCAGCTGACTGAGCTTATCGGCACTGATGCCTATGTGGGCGACCAACTCAACAAGGCAGCGGTGACCCGCTTCTTATTGGCCAGCAAGGAGAATGCCCAAGCCATCGATGCCATCGTACACCCAGCCGTTTTCCGCGACTTCGAGGAAAGCGGTCTGCAATGGATGGAAAGTGCCATTATCTACGAATCGGGCATCTACCGCCTTGTCGACCGCGTAGTTGTAGTCACCGCCCCCGAGGAGGTACGCATCCAGCGGGTGATGCAGCGCGACGGCATCAGCAGCGAGCAAGTGCGCCAGTGGCTCCAGCGCCAATGGCCGCAAGAGGAGCTACAAAGGCGTGCCGACTACGAAATCGTCAACGACGGCATTGCCGACATTGACGCGCAGATAGACAAGTTATTGGAAACATACAAAGTATAAGAAACTAAATACGGACAAACAATGAAACAAACCATTTTAGCCATCTCGGGCAAGCCGGGACTCTACAAATTAGTATCACGTGCCAAGAACAGCCTCATTGTCGAGGCCTTGGACGGAACCCATAAGCGTATGCCGGCCTTCGGCACCGACCGCATCACATCGCTGGCCGACATTGCCATGTTTACCGAAAGTGAGGACGTGCCCTTGATGAAGGTGCTGGCCTCAATGCGCGACTTGGAAGAGGGCAAGGAATCGAGCGTGAACTACAAGAAAGCTACTCCTGAGGAGCTGCATGAGTACTTCAGTAAGGTGTTGCCCGACTGGGACCAAGACCGCGTACAGAACAGCCACATCAAGAAGCTCATCCAGTGGTACGACATTCTCGTCAAGGCTGGCATCACCGACTTCGAGGAGGAGATGGCTCCCACCGAGGGCGACAACATCGACGACCGTCAGGAGAAATAGCCTGCTAATCCTCCCGACAGGCAGGGCAGATGCCCTTGACCATGTAATTAACGGAATTCATCACGAAACCGCCAGACAACTGTACTGGCGGTATTTTTATATCGTCAAGGCAGTAGGTACGGCGGCACTGCTCACAATAGAAGTGCACGTGAATGTCATCGTCGTGTTCGCAGTCATGGCTACGACACAGCTCATAGCGCACCCCGTCGCCCCCATCTTCAATAACGTGTACCAGATGGTGCTCCCGAAAGAGCGTCAAAGCACGAAAGACACCCGACTTGTCAATGGTCTTGATTTTCGCTTCCAGCTCCGACAACGACAGCGGTCGCCCAGCCGTCTCCAGCGCCTTCGCCACCAAGATACGGTTAGCCGTCGGCTTAACCCCGTGCCTCGTCAATATGTCAACACAAGTCTGTTCACTCATCACCTTATTTATTATATAGCGTGAGCTTAATGTATTACACGCTACTGCCGACAAAGTTACATCTTTTTTCCGTATTACAGACAATTTCCACCAGTTTTTTGATACTAAGACACACGTATACAAACCTTTTTCGTACCTTTGCAAGCATAGTTGCATTTTGGAATTGAATCTTCGTAGCCAAAATTTCGGCTCTGCGCCAATTTAGTTGTTTTATTGTAAAGCAATAAGAAATAATCTGTGATTATTGTACGCATTTGAATATTTTTCATTACCTTTGCAGATGGAAATATAAATAACCGTTTATATAAATTACGATTAACATTTATGAAATTCTATAACCGTGAAGCAGAGATTGCCATCCTGCACGAGAATGAACAACAGGCAAAGAGGAATGCCACATTTACAGTGTTGATGGGGCGCAGGCGCGTCGGCAAAACTTCTCTTGTCACGAAAGCCTTCGAAGACCGTCAATATGCTTACCTATTTGTGTCAAAAGATAGCGAAGCAGTGCTTTGTGGTAAATTTCAACAGGCTATAGAAGAACAACTGAGCATAAAGGTTTATGGCCGTCTGACCAGTTTCCGTGACTTTTTTGAGGTCGTGATGCGCGAATCACTTCAACGTCATTTTACTGTTGTATTCGATGAGTTCCAAAATCTGTACAAAGTCAACCCTGCCATTTTTAGCGAAATACAAGACTTGTGGGACCGTTACCACCGCGAGTCACATATTAACCTCATTACTATGGGTAGCATCCGCTCACTGATGAAGCGTATCTTCGAGGATGAGAACGAACCGCTCTATGGGCGTCCCACTTCTAAGCTCACGCTTCTTCCTTTCACAATAGAAGTTCTTAAGCAGATATTCTACGACCATAAAACAAACTATAAAAATGAAGATTTCCTATGCCTCTATATGCTTACGGGCGGTGTTGCCAAATATGTTGAATTGCTGATGGACGCAGGTTGCTATACCAAGGAAAAGATGCTCAACTATTTCTGTCGTCAAGACTCCTACTTCCTTTCCGAGGGACGCGACCTGATGAACCAAGAGTTCGGTGACGAAGGAACCACTTATTTCTCCATCCTTCAACTAATTGCAGCAGGGTTGAACCGGCGTTCCGACATTGATGGGACTATGCAGAAGGATATGGGGACTTTCTTGCAGAATCTGGAGAAGAACTTCAATGTCGTTTCACGGCTGAAACCTATACTTGCCAAACCAAATAGCAAAACCAGTACCTACGAGATATCCGACCAGTTCCTTCGCTTCTGGTTTCGTTTCGTCTGGCCGTATCAGTCTTTAGTAGAGCGCAGGCAACTATCATTGTTGCGACAGAACATAAATCAGCATTATGAGCAATTCTCAGGCAGGACCCTTGAACAGTATTTCCAACAGGCTGCAATGGAGACAGGTCACTACACATCTGTTGGCAACTGGTGGGACCGCAAAGGAGAAAACGAAATAGACATGATAGCACTCAATGAGTTCGACCACACTGGCATTGCAGCCGAGATAAAGCGCAACTCACGAAAGCTCAGTCTCACTGAATTGGAGAGAAAGGTCTCAAATTTGCCGTCCACTAACTTTGGACATTATAATCTTACTTTGCAAACGCTCTCTTTAGAAGATTTATAATAGATTCTGTTTGGGTGGAAGTAGAGACCGACAAAGCCGTTTGTAGGGCAGGTTGATGGGAAAGGACGTTTTCGGACGTTACTGTCTGTGAGTTCAAACTTCGCAAACTTGAATCCATACACAGAGGTAATGCAACTGGAGCGTTCGCGTGGGTGTATTATATCCAAGGCACAGTGTTGCTGTACAAATTATGCAGCTGATGTGTCAATCAATATAATACTACTCAGCGTGGACTGATGAGAAAAGTCATCCTATTAATTCCCAAAATAGAACACAAACGCACACACTATTATACTTACAAAGTAACGAGGTGACGTTATAAATGAGAAAAAATTCTCATAAAAGCATTTTCACAATCACAAAAGGTTTTCTTAGGAAAGAAATAATTGACTCTATACGTATCTTCGAAGTACAAAATATCGTACCTTTGCTTGTTTGTTTCGGAAAATATTGTTATCTTTGCACCCGAAGTACGACAAATCATACTCTCATGGACATAGGAAACATCATCAAGGAACGGAGAGCACTGCTTGGAATCTCACAGCAAGACCTGGCAGACTACTCAGGTGTGGGCATCTCGACCATAAAGGATTTGGAGCGAGGCGTGGGTAACCCGTCGCTGCAGACGCTACAGAAGATTCTCAATGTGGTGGGTATGGAAATGGTGCTGCAAGTGAAACAAACGGTGTAGGAGAATAAGACATGAGAAAGGTTGAGGTCTATTATGGTAACATCTATGCCGGTCGGCTTACGGAGTTGGCCAGAGGCAGCTATGAATTTGCCTACGATGAAACTTATCTCGCCGATAAGAGTCTGCCGCCCGTTTCCGTCAACCTACCTAAGACGCAGCAGGTGTATCATGCCGAGCAAATCTTTCCCATTTTTACCAATATGTTACCAGAAGGTGCCAACCGCAGGGCCTTGTGCAGAGCCAGGAAAGTGGATGAACAAGACTTCTTCGGTATGCTGGAGATGATTTGCGGCATGGATGCCATCGGTAAGTTTGTTTTAAAGAAAGCTGAATCATGAAAACAATAGAAGTTTGCCCTTCAACCCTGCGACCAGGCTTCGATACTTATTCGCCACAGGCCATCAAAAAACTCTTCGATGGTCAGCAGGTCTCTCCATACATAGACATCGACTTTGAAAAGGAGAGCGACCAGCAACAGGCGATGGAGAACATGAACAACATGTCTATCTCTGGCGCACAGGAGAAGTTCTCAGCCATTATCGACAATGGAAAGATTTGTCTGACGCATAACGGTGAACAGGCTACCTATATACTCAAACCGCCCCCCTTCAACCTGAGCCTGTCAACTCGCAAGCAGATTCCTGCTAACGAGCACTTGACCATGCAGATTGCCTCTCAGGTATATGGCATATACACAGCCCAGAACGGACTCTGCTTTAGCAGCAGCGGACAGGCGGTATATCTCACCAAGCGATTTGATGTGGTGGACGGCACCAAGGAGTATGCTCAAGAGGACTTTGCTGCAATCCTGGGAATGACGGAAGAGGGTAGCGACAGTAATTTCAAATACAATGGCAACTATGCCCAGATTGCCGGTGCCATCCGTCAGTATGTACCGGCCTGGATGCCGCAGATGGAACAGTTTTTCAGACTGGTGGTGTTCAACTACCTCTTTGCCAACGAGGATGCTCACATGAAGAATTTCTCTCTCGTAAACAGAAACGGAGAGTATTTCCTGGCGCCTGCCTACGACCTAATCAATACCTGCATCCATATTCAAAGCGGCAGCGACCTGGGACTGAAGGACGGTCTTGCACCTGACATTGAGAAGAGCGATGTCTATGACAGGACGGGCCACCCCTGCCGTCTGGACTTCGAGCACTTTGCCGACAAGATAGGACTGCCTAAGAAGCGTACCGCTCAAGTACTGGATATGTTCATGCAAATACCGCAGGAAACTTACGCCCTCATTGAAAGCTCTTTTCTGAACGACAAGATGAAGCGTACCTACAGACGAGTCATTGAGGAACGGCTAAAACGATTTATCCGTCCGTTAGAATAGTACACCTAAAGGAAAGAACTATTATGCCGTAATTGGAAATTGAGCAAGGAATGCCAACAAATGGTGAGAGAGGCGTTTCCTAACTATTTTGTTAAATAACGTGAGATACTGTGTTAAAAAATTACACATAAGTGTTGTTCTAAATAAAACATCACCATATAACTATACCGTTTAATATACTTACAAAGTAACGAGGTAGCGTTATAAATGAGAAAAAATTCTCATAAAAGCATTTTCACAATCACAAAAAGTTTTCTTAGGAAAGAAATAATTGACTCCATACGTATCTGCATCCGTTGTTTTTAACGCAAATACTTTGCTGTTTCAAAATTATTCTCTATCTTTGCAGTCAAGCATTGCCATTTATGACTTTAGCGAAAGCCGGCATTGCGACTTAGTGGGTAGAATATAGCGTTTGCTTTGTATTCTGAACGTTCCGAAAGTTTGGCCACTGAAAGAACAATAGTTTAAGATATAAGGCGGATGTCTGCTAATCGTGGACATCTGACTATCTGACTATTGTAGGTTAGGCCAAACACCTCGGAACGTGGATAGCAGGAACTGTCCACGTTTCGTGTGTTATAAGTGTTTGGTCTTGTCTCGTTCTTTGAGTATTCTGCATACGCCCAAAGATTTTGTTGCTATGAGCAAAAAGAAAAAAGACAAAGGGTACGAATCTGATTCGTATCCAAATATCCTAAGTGATATCGTTGCAGAATCTCAGATTCCTCTCATATTTCATGACAGGGACAGCAAGCAGGGAGTTCATAAGGTTCTGTCCCTGTTTTCTGGATGCGGTGGTATGGATTTAGGATTTGAAGGTCATTTTATAGCCAGCAGGAAATCATTTGGCAATAACTCCCAGCTTGTGCATCATGTAATAGATGATGACTGGGTATTTTTGAAGAAAACCAAATTTCAAACGGTTTTTGCCAATGATATTCTTCCAGCAGCTGAAATGGCATGGACGACTTATATGAGTCGCTTTGGGTATAGTGAGGGCATCTATCATTGTGCCAGTATCGTCGACTTAGTAAAAATGCACCAAGCTGGTGCAAAAGTATTTCCAGAAGATATAGATATTGTTACAGGCGGTTTTCCTTGTCAGGATTTTAGTGTGGCAGGCAAAAGACTTGGCTTTGATTCATCAAAAGATGATATGGGAAAACATCGTTCCGCTGACAAACCATCAGAAGAAAGTAGGGGTAAGTTATATTTCTGGATGAAACAAGTTATTGACATTGCACGTCCTAAGATTTTTGTTGCGGAAAACGTAAAAGGTCTGGTAAATCTGGGTAATGTAAAAAACATTATTCAGCAGGACTTTGCCAGCGCTGGTGGTGGCGGTTATATCGTACTAAGTCCTCAAGTGCTCCATGCAGGTAATTATGGTATACCTGAATCGCGAGAAAGAGTTATTTTTATAGGTATCAGACGTGATGCGCTACAACCAGAGACCCTAAAAGTATTGGAATCAGATGTGATACCAAACAAATACAATCCATATCCCTATGCGACTCATGCTTGTACGGTAAAAAAAGATGGGCTACTTCCTCCCGTGACTACTTATGATGTTCTTAAAAATCTTCCAGAGCCCGAAGATTCTATAGACTTGTCACAACAAACATACTCGAAAGCAAAATATCTGCCTAATGGCAGCCAAGGACAAATAGAAATAAGACTTGACCGTATAGGCCCGACAATAAGGTCGGAGCATCATGGAAACATAGAGTTTAGAAGGCTCTCTGCTGAACATGGTGGCAAACATATAGAAGAACTGGCAAAAGGAATGAAAGAACGAAGGTTAACGCCACGTGAATGTGCACTCATCCAGACCTTTCCGCCTGATTACCGTTTTGTGATGAAAAAGACAGGTTGTAGATACTTATTAAGTCCATCAAATGCTTATAAAATAATAGGCAATGCTGTCCCACCTGTATTAGCTTACCGTCTTGCAATGCGTTTAGAAGAATTGTGGCCTTTATACTTTGGAGAATGAAAAAGCGAGAAGAAAATATCATAGCAATTCACAATAGGAGCATAGACGAAGCCAACAAAGCCTTTGCTGAATTTATGCATATAGCAGAGGAATGCTTTAATGAAAAGTCGCATAAGAATCCTACGTTGTATAAGAATTGCTCACCATCAGAACTTGAAAAGATAGCAGAGAAAACCCTGAAAGACGTTTGTCCTGCAACACCTTTTAGAGAATCAGACATCACATTGGTGGCTGGACACACTTTCCCTGATATTATGACGAGTAAGATGTATGGTGTTGAGGTCAAGTCTACTAATAAGGATAAATGGACTTCTACGGGTAGTAGCATAGTTGAGTCAACAAGAAGCAAAGGTATGGAGAGAATATATATGTTGTTTGGCTGCTTAGGGAGTAATCCTCCAGCGTTTAGATGTAAGCCATACCAAGATTGTTTGAGTAATATTGCTGTAACCCATTCTCCACGTTATCTGATAGATATGACGCTAAAAGAAGAAGATAATATCTTCTCTAAAATGGCAACAAATTATGACACTTTCCGATTATTAGGCGAGGATGAAAAGATACAGAAAGTAAGACAATACTATATCCAAAGAGCAAAGAATGAACATAAGGTAAAAATGCCTTGGTGGATGGGAGAAGCCGAAACAACAGATATCAGTTTATCCTTCTTTAATGATTTGACTACGGAAGAAAAGGAAAACTTAACCATCAGAACATACATTCTTTTTCCGTCTATCTTTTCTAAAAACTCTTCATTAGGATATAAAGAGGTTGCTTTATGGCTGTGTAACCATTATTCATTGCTTTGTTACAATATGCGTGATTCTTTTTCAGCAGGCGGCAAGATGACAATGTTAAATGGTAAAAAATTAGAGAAGCCATATCCGCAAGTAGTAAGGCGACTACTTGAGTATCGCAAGCAGATAGAATGCTTACTGAAGCACCCAGATACGGATTTACTAAAAGACATAAAGGAATACTGGGACTTCCCTTATAAGCATCAAGAACTTTATGATACATGGAAATCTCTGATGGTAAGAGCTTTTAAAGGAAATCCAGAGTTGAAGGATATTCCTATAGGGACATTAATCGAAACTTGTGCACAGCCTTTCTGAATTAGACCTAATATGCAAAAAGGTGGAATAAATAACAAAATATACGCCTCCCAAAAGAGGTGTGTATCTATTACTCAGCCTCCAGTATCTCCTTCGGGTTGCTTTAGTATCTGTTTCGAGGTGCTCCAGTATCTGTTTACTGGGGTAAACAGATACTGGAGCAGGTCAATGTAGATACTCGAGCAACCCGAAGGAGATACTGGAGGCTGAAACGATAGTTTATATCGCCTAAATTGATGGAAAACTCTGGCTGATTAGAAGCGGCGACCACCTCCGAAACCGCCACCATGACCACGACCGCCAGGGCCGCCGGGACCTCCGAATCCTCCACGGCCGGGACCACCGGGGCCAGGGCCGCCCATGCCGGCACGACCGGCCTTGCCACCAAAGAGATTCAGGCGATAGATGGCGTGCAGCATGGCATAGCTCGTAATGGCGTTATACTCAGTATCACTGCGCTGCATGGCTGAGATGGCACGGCTGAACGTAGACTGCTGGTGCAGGATGTCATACATCTGGAAGGTCAGCGTCAGTGCATTGCCACGCAGGAACGACTGCGACACCTGTGCATTCCAGATGAGCTCGTTGGTGTTCATCGACGCATCGTTGTAACCACGGCGGCTGTTCATGTTCAAACCTGATGACAGCTGGGTGCCCCAAGGAGCCGTCAGCATCATGTTGGCACCATAGGAGAATGTCCACGTATCCAAATTGTTATTGGTCTGCAACTCGCTGCGGGCATGGAGGTATTCCAAAGAACCGTTCAGCTCGAACTCCAGCCAGTCGTTACGGTAGCTGGCAGCCACTCGCTCGCTCAGTGTCGTATTGCGCGTGGTCGACTTTTCCGAATTGGCATTACGGCCTACGCTGACATAGCCCACGTTGTTGGCATAGCGCAGCGTCGTAAACGTATTGACGTTGAAGTAGGCAGCCGAGTCAAGTGCAGTGTTAAACATAAGCATACCAAAGGCATTCCAGTTACCGTTGATGTTCTCCGGCCTCGTAGTACGGGCACCCGTCTGCACATTGTACGTCACCATGTTCGATACAGCATTGCTCGTGGTCGAGAAGTTCAGGTGAGCCATGATGCTACGCTGGTGGTTCTGGAAATAGTTGTTGTAGAAGAGTCGGAAGTTCTGAGTGAACGAAGGCTTCAGCCCTGCATTACCCTGACGCACGTTCAGCGGGTTTGAGTCGTCCGTGATGTCGAGCAGGTCGGTCATGGACGGCTGGCTGGTGTTGCCACGATAGGTAAACCGCAACTGGCTTACGCGCGAAATCTTCCAGCGGAAGTCAGCCGTCGGCGACCAGTTCATCACACTGCGCTTGGTCACCGTGTCGGTGTTCTGATAACGGTAGGTCAGCTCCGAGGTCTGCGGAACAAACTGCACACCGACGTTGAGGTTGTAGTCCTTACGCACCACGCGCAGCATCATCTCTGCCGTATGGATATAGTTTTTATAATTGGAGTAGCGGCTCAGCGGCTGGCTCTTGGTGCTCTCCAAGTCGATGGGACCCAGCAGCGACAGATAGTCATCCCATCCGCGATAGCCCAAAACAACGTTAGAGAAGTCGATGCCCGTCTGCGTCAGGTCATAGGTACCGCGGTCGCTCTTGGTGTACTTATACTGGAACTGATAGCTAAACTGCAGGTAAGTCTGTCGGTAGATAGGCTCGCTATAGGTTGCGCGCACGCTGTAGTCCCAGTTCTTGGTGGGAGTGACGGCATAGCGGTTGGCCTGATAGGTAGAGTCTATATACTGTCTTGGGGTCTGCGTACTGTCAACAATGAAGTACTGCACGTAGTTGTTTGACACCGACCTGCTCAGGCCCTCACTGTAGTTGCCGCTCATTCTCAGCGTTACGTTACGTCCGTTGTTGCTCAGCCTGCGATTGATTTGCAACACGCCGCCAACGCTTTTCGAGTCGCTATACGACAGTCCGTTGTCTCTGTTTGTGTTCTTGACAATCGAGTCCGTATAGGCCAGCTGCTTGATTTGCGACAGGGGATTGGTAATGCCAGCAATGGCATAGGGGTCTGACCAAAACGTAGCACTGGTGCTATTGCTCAACCCGTCGCTCGAGTTGTAGCTGAACGTCGGGCGGAAATTGATGTTCCACAGCGTGTCAGGCATCCACTCTATGCGCATCTGCCCACTCCAGTTGTTAGAGCGCGACAGGTTTTTGCTCTGGCTGTTGCCAAACGATGACGACGTGCTGCTCATGAAGTCCTCCGTAGAGCGGCGCACCGTGGCATCGCCGTCACGATGATTCCAGCGAATGCTTCCGTCCAGCTTCAGAAGGTCTTTCTTCTCGTAGTTCAGGTTCACGCCCATCATCTTCGAGGCATTCAGTCCCTGACGGCCACCGCCTCCACGGCCTCCCGACGAGAAGCCCATGTCGTTGACATTGTTGCCATTGCCAAAGGTAAAGATCTTCAGGTCGTCTTTCATCCAACCAAACATGAGACGTCCGCTGTAGCGGTTCTTCGTACCAGCAGCCACATCGGCATTAAGCATCGTGCCCTTGTTCATGCCACGCTTGATGCCGAAGTCGAGCACGGTCTCCTCCTCGCCGTCGTCAATGCCGCTGACACGTGCCAAGTCGCTCTTCTGGTCGTATGCCCTCACGCGCTCAACGATGTTAGTGGGCAAGTTCTTCATGGCCGTCTTCGTATCGCCCGTCATAAACTCCTTGCCGTCCACCATGATTTTCTTCACTTCCTTGCCGTTGATGGTTATCTTGCCGTCGTCGTCCACCTGCGCACCCGGCAGTCGCTTCACCAGTTCCTCAACCACCGAGCCCTCAGGAGTCCGATAGGCCGAGGCATTATAGATAAACGTGTCAGCCTTCAGCGTCACCTTGGCAGCCTGTCCCGTCACGGTTGCCCCCTTCAGCATGATGGCGTCAGTCTGGAGCTGGAGCTTGCCCAGTGCCGCATCCTTGTCGGCAGCCACCGCCACCCGCTTGGTGTAGGGCTTATATCCCACGCAGGTCACCTGCACGATGTACCTGCCTGCGGCAGGAGCCTTGATGCGGAACCGTCCCTCCAGGTCGGTTAGTCCTCCCACCACAAAGCTGCTGTCCGTCTTCAGCAGACGGATGCTCGCTTGTGCCAGCGGCTCTTGTGTGTCACTTTCCATTACGGTACCTGTGATGTGCTGTGCCTGTACCAGCACGGCCATCATCAGCAAAAGAGAAAATAGCGTCAGTCGTTTCATTGATTTCTTTAACATTATATTACGCTTTTTATGACGTTCAGCGGATGGAAAAGTTTAACAACTCGGGAAGAAAATTGATGTATTATCGACAATTATCCGCTTTTTTATATACCAAATCCGCAAATTTATATTAATTTTGCACCTTGAAATGATAGAACAACAGAAAGTAGTCATATCCCGAGACCTTGGGCACGTGCTCAAGAGTGCCGTTGCCGATTGCCCACACGACAAACTGTTCGTACTGACCGACGAGACCACCGAGCGGCTGTGCCTGCCCGTGATAGCGGGCTACGAGTGCATGGGCGGAGCGCAACACATCGTGATTGGAGCCACCGATACCCACAAGACACTCGACACGCTAAGCCACGTATGGAGCGAACTGCAGCGCATGGGAGCCACGCGCCACTCGCTGCTCATCAATCTGGGTGGCGGCATGGTGACCGACTTGGGCGGCTTTGCAGCCTCGACCTTCAAGCGGGGACTGGCCTACATCAACATTCCCACGACGCTACTGTCGATGGTCGACGCATCGGTAGGCGGCAAGACGGGCATCAACTTCGGGGGCCTGAAAAACGAGATTGGCGTATTTAACAACGCCAACTGTGTCCTCCTTGACACCACCTTCCTGCGCACCTTAGACACGGAGAACGTGCTTTCTGGCTATGCCGAAATGCTGAAGCACGGTCTTATCAGCAACGAACAGACATGGGCGGAGCTGATGAGCTGGGAGTTTGGAGGGCTTGAAGAACTGGGCGAGCTCGTAGAAAAGAGCGTAGCCGTCAAGCAGCGCATCGTCACCGAAGACCCCACGGAGCACGGCATCCGCAAGGCCCTGAACTTAGGGCATACGGCAGGCCACGCCTTCGAGTCGCTGGCACTGGAGCGCAAGCCCGTGCTGCACGGTTATGCCGTGGCCTACGGACTGGTGGTCGAGCTGTACCTCAGCTGCGTCAAGACGGGTTTCCCACAGGACAAGATGCGCCAGACGGTCAGCTTCGTCAAGGAGCATTACGGTCGGATGGCCATTACCTGCGACGACTATCCGCAACTAATCGAACTGATGCACCACGACAAGAAGAACGTGGGACAGGATATTAACTTCACGCTGCTGGGCGGCATTGGCGACATTCGCATCAACCAGACGGCGACGGAAGACGAGATAAAAGACGCTCTGGACTTCTACAGAGAGTATTAGCAAGAAAACTACTACCTATTTAAATTACTAATAACCAGGGTGGGGCTTATCCGTGAGGATGAGCCCCACCTGCTATTTTATCGGCTGCCATGCGCTCGGCTTCGGCGCGTGCAGGCTTGCCCGTCGGTGTCATGGGCAGGCGGTCAATGGTCAGGATGTGGCGCGGTTGCCAGTACTTAGGCAGCACCCGACGGCAAACAGCCTGCACCTCGGTGGCACTGCCCTGCTCCATGAGCAGCACGACCGACTGGCCAAGCCGCTCGTCACGCACGCGCGTAATTAAATAAGGTATAGACAAGTGGGGGCGCAACAGCCGCTCTACCTCCTCAGCCTGAATCTTGACACCGCCAGAGCAAATAACATTGTCCTTGCGACCGAGGATACGGAACGAGCCGTCAGCGCGCAGCTCGGCCATGTCGTTAGTCGCCAACGGGCCGTCGTGAACGGCAGGAGCATCAATCACCAAGCAGCCATCACTGGCCAGCGACACCTGCACACCATCGAAAGGAGTGTACCACTGGCTGGCCGCAGGGCCGTTGAGCCGGCGCAGGGCGATGTGCGACAGGGTTTCCGTCATGCCGTAGGTGCTCCACACGGCATGGGGGAAATCGCGCAAGGCCGCCTGCATAGCCTCGTCAACGGCTCCCCCACCTATCAGCAGATGTCGGACGGCACGCAGCCGCTCGCGCTCCGCAGGCACTTGCAAGGAGTTGTAGACCTGCAACGGAACCATTGCCGCAAGGTCAATCCGGGTAGCAGAAGGACAATGGGATGGGGAGAGCGGATGGCCCGCAGGCTCGACACGCAGCAGTTGCAGTCCGCAGGTCAGGGCACGCACCACCATCATTTTGCCCGCAATGTAGTCGAGCGGCATACACAGCAGGGCGGTGTCGCCTGCCTTCAGGCCGAGGAAACGACACGTAATGCGTGCCGAAGCCTCCATGCGCCGCTTTTCCACAAGCATGGGCTTAGGCTTCCCCGTCGAGCCACTGGTATGCACCAGCAGCGTCGGGCTTTCGTCGTGCCACTCGGTCAGGAACGCTTCGTAATCCATAGCTGGTCGCCCCGTATCTCGAGCGGCATGGGTATGTTGTCGGTAAACAGCTGACCCGTGCCCAAGCCCTGAGGCATGGTGAGGGCATCGCCATAGAGCGCGCTGCACAACTGGGCAACGGCATTCAGTCCGACGTTGCTCTCCAGTGCCGAGGTGACCCACGACCCAATGCCCATGTCGCTGGCAATGTCAACCCACTCGCGCACACCCATCATGCCACCGTGCAACGATGGTTTCAGGATGATGTAGGCGGGGCGGATGATGTTCAGCAGCTGGCGTTTCTGTCCGGGGTCGTTGACACCAATCAGTTCCTCGTCGAGGGCGATGCGCAGGGGCGCATCGCGGCACAGCTCCGCCATGTTGCCCCACTGGCCAGCCTTGATGGGTTGCTCAATGGAGTGTAGCGCGTATTGCGACAACAGCTCCAGTTTGTACAGGGCCTCGTCGTAGGGGAAAGCCCCGTTGGCATCGACGCGCAGCTGCACCTCACGGGGGCCGAAGCGCTGGCGGATGCGCTCAAGAAGCTCCAGCTCACGGGCGAAGTCGATGGCTCCAATCTTCAGTTTCACACAGCGGAAGCCCTGCTCCAGCTTCTGCTCAATGCGCTGTTGCATCTCGTCGAAGGTGCCCATCCACACCAGCCCGTTGATGGGGATGCCCTGCTCGCCGCGACTGAACGGCGTGTCAAACAGCCGTTCACCGCTTTGCAGGTTGAGCATGGCGGTCTCCAAGCCGAACAGCATGGAGGGATAGTCGCGCATGGCCTCGTAATCTATTGCGCCCATCTGCTCCACCCCGTCGCAGAACCGTCGCAGCACCTCCGCATAGTTGGGGATGTCGTCGCAACTGAGGTCGGGCAACGGGGCGCACTCGCCGATGCCGACGGCTGCTCCGTCGGACACGCGGAGCAGCCATATCCTCCGCTCCGTATAGACACCACGGCTGGTGCCTGCGGGCTGCCTGAAATGCAGCACTCGCTCTTCTATCTGTATACGCATATTGGCTCTTTCAGAACTACTTGTTCCCGATTATGGTATCTTGGGATATTGGTCGAAGTCGGGCTTGCGCTTCTCGAGGAAGGCCTTGCCACCCTCCTGCGCCTCGTCCAGAAAATAGTAGAGCATGGTAGCGTCGCCAGCCAGTTGCTGGATGCCCGCCTGACCGTCCAGCTCGGCATTCAGCCCAGCCTTTATCATACGCAGGGCGATGGGGCTGCGCTCCATCATCTGCTCGGCCCACGCCACACACTCGTCCTCCAGCTGGTCGAGGGGCACCACCTTGTTCACCATGCCCATCTCCTCGGCCTCCTTGGCCGTGTACTGACGGCAGAGGAACCATATCTCGCGGGCTTTCTTCTGACCGACGATGCGCGCCAGATAGCTGGCACCGAAACCCGCGTCGAAGGAGCCGACCTTGGGGCCCGTCTGCCCGAAGATGGCATTGTCGGAGGCTATTGTCAGGTCGCACACCAGATGGAGCACGTGACCGCCCCCGATAGCGTAACCGTTGACCATCGCGATGACGGGCTTCGGCAAGCGGCGTATCTGCATCTGCACGTCCAGCACCGACAGGCGGGGCACTCCCTCCTCGTCCACGTATCCGCCACGTCCCTTTACGTGCATATCGCCACCCGAGCAGAACGCCTTGTCGCCTGCCCCCGTGAGCAGCACCACGCGAATGTGCTGCATCTCGCGACACGCCGCAAAGGCCTGCGACAGCTCCAGCGTGGTGCGCGGTGTGAACGCATTGCGGTAGCGCGGGCGGTTGATGGTTATCTTGGCAATGCCCTGATACTCTTCGAAGATAATCTCCTCGAATTTCCTAATCTCTTTCCACTGTCTTTTCTCCATATAACTTGCTAATTCTTATCCTTTTACTGACTGCGAAAGTACGAAAAAAAGTTCATTCAGCCAAATATGCAACGGACTTCTTGTGGAAAGAACCGTTCTTTCCACGAGTAAGAGCCGTTCTTTCCACGAGTAAGAACCGTTCTTTCCACGAGTAGGAGCCGTTCTTACTGCAAGATTTGTGCTACACATTTGGCCGAATGAACTTTTTTTCGTACTTTCGCAGTCAGAATAATCCATCACACCTAACCGTATTATCAATACACAACAGTACACTTGCCCATGTTACAGATACGCTGCAAGAACAACAACGTGACCAAGAGTTTCCCAGAAGGCACTTCGCTGCTGGATGTCTATCAGGAGTTTCAGGACGAAATCCGACTGCCCTACCCCGTCGTGTCGGCCAAGGTGAACAACGTGTCGCAGGGACTGAAGTTCAGGCTCTACCAGAACCGCGACGTCGAGTTTCTGGATGCCCGCGACGGTTCGGGTCACCGCGCCTACGTCAGGAGCCTCAGCTTTGTGCTCTACAAGGCCACGCAAGACCTCTTCTCAGGCTCAAAGCTCTTTATCGAGCACTCGCTGTGCCGGGGCTACTACTGCAACTTCAAGAAACGGGCCAACGAACCGCTGACCGACGACGACGTGGAGCGCATACGCCAGCGGATGCAGGAAATCGTCGACCTCGATATGCCGTTCCGCCGCACCGAGTCGACCACCGAGGAGGCCATCCGCGTGTTCACCGAGCGAGGGTTTGCCGACAAGGTGAAGCTGCTGGAGACCAGCGGACAGCTGTACAGCGACTACTATACGCTGGGCGACACCGTTGACTACTTCTACGGGCCGCTGGTGCCCAGTGCGGGCTACCTGCGGGTGTGGGGACTGGAGCGTTACGAGCAGGGACTGCTGCTGCGCGTACCCGACTGGGACAACCCTTCACAAGTGGCTGATAAAGTGGAGCAGCCAAGGACGTTTGAGATGTTTGCCGAGAAGACACGATGGGACATCATCATGCGGCTGTCGAATGCGGGCGACGTGAACAAGGCCATTCGACGGGGGCAGGCTTCGGAGCTGATACAAGTGTCGGAAGCCTTGCAGGAGAAGAAAATCGTGCAGATAGCCGAGGAGATTGACCGCCGTTTCCATCGCAAGAAGAACCCCGTCCGACTGGTGCTGATAACAGGCCCGTCGTCGTCGGGCAAGACCACCTTCTGCAAGCGGCTGTCGGTGCAGCTGATGGCGTGCGGGCTCAGACCGCTGTCGTTCTCGACCGACGATTACTTCGTCAACCGGGTGGACACGCCCAAGCTGCCTAACGGCGACTACGACTTCGACAACATCGAAACCGTGGAATACTCGCTGTTGGAGAACCACCTGCAACGACTGATGCAGGGCGAGCGCGTGGAGATTCCAGAGTACAACTTCGTGACGGGACAACGCGAATGGAACGGCAAGAAGCTAAAGCTGTCGAGCGACACGGTGCTGATTATCGAGGGCATACATGCGCTGAACCCACTGCTGACCCAGAAAATCAACGATGCACTGAAGTACAAAATATACATATCGGCACTGACCAGCATATCGCTGGACGACCACAACTGGATTCCTGTGCGCGACAACCGCCTGCTGCGGCGCATCATCCGCGACTACAACAAGGGTGCCTACACGGCACAGCAGACCATTGCCCAGTGGAAGAACGTGTGCAAGGCGGAAGGCCAGTGGATATTCCCCTTCCAAGAAACTGCCGACGTGATGTTCAACTCGGCACTGAACATTGAGTTTGCCGTGTTGCGCACTCATGCCGAAATGATACTGACCACCGTGCCCCGAAACTGCCCCGAGTATTCGGAGGCTCACCGACTGCTGAAGTTCATCCACTACTTCACGCCCATCAGCGACAAGGAGATTCCGCCCACCTCGATTATGCGCGAGTTCGTTGGCGGCAGTAGTTTCAAATACTGAGCGAGCGGTAGTAGTCGCGCATCGCCTGTTCGTCGTCGTCGGCACTCGTCATCACTTCCAGCAACAGCGGGCGCTCGCTGTCCGTATGCAACAGCCAGCTGATGCCCTGTTGCACCGCTCCCATGTCCGCTGCCCGTTGATATAGGACGCCGTTCTGCTGGCATACGCCCTCTGCCGAGGTGCTGTGCTGGGCAGCCACCAAGGTGTCGCGCACGCCACTCTGCTCCAGTCCGCGCAGCATATTGAAGATGCCACCCTTGCCGTTGTTCAGTAGCAACACGCGGAGGTTCCCGTGCAGATGCTGGTTCCATAGCGCATTTTGGTCGTAAAAGAAGCTGAGGTCGCCAATAACGCAATAGACCTTCGCATCGGCCACCACGGAACAGCCCGCTGCCGTCGACAGGGAGCCTTCGATACCGTTTACGCCCCGGTTGCAGTAGATGGGGTGACGGGCATAGATATTGGCCAGTCGGATAGCCGACGAGTTGGCATAGTGGACGACCACATCGTCAGCCCCTACCCCTTGTTCAAAGCAGCGCACGACAGCCATCTGGCTATAGGCGGGCTGGTACGCCTCGCTATGCCGACGGGCGCGGGCCAACAATTCCTGCCATAACTGCACAAACGGATGGGGCTGCTGCTCCAGCATAAAGCGCACGTAGTCGGCCACCATCTCGCCATCGCCCTGAATAACATTCGTCAGGTTCATCAGCGTATCGGTCACCTCGCCCGTCTCGTTGACCACCCATGTTTCCTTGGCTTTGCGCAAGAACCGTTTCAGTCGCTTGCTGACAATGGAGCCGCCCGTATAAAGCACGAAATCGGGCACGTAACGCTCATCGTCGCCTGCCAGCACCACAGCTTCGTCGTAATTGGCATTCAGCGGTTGTCCGCAGATTAGCAGCGGTCGCTTGGCTTGCATGAACATACGGGCCACGTGGTTCAGTGTGATGGATGAGATATCGGCCCACTGGCATTCTATCTTGCGCTCCACGGGCAGTTCGGCCACATTGAAGCCGAACAGCGGCTCGCTGATGGGTACGTTGATGTGAACGGGAGCGTGCCGCACCACCAGTACCTCGTTCACTAATCGGTTGCAATACCAGCGCGATTCATCGTCGTGGGGTTCTGGCAGCGTGACAGCCTTGCGCACAAAGCGGCCCAAGGCATCCGACTGGGGCAGTGTCTGCCCGTCCAGCTGGTCAATCCACTGCTGGGGACGGTCGGCGGAAATCACCACCAATGACTGGTGCTGGTAGTAAGCCTCGGCCACGGCTGGTGCCACGTTGAGCAGTGCCGTGCCGCTGGTAACACAGACGGCCACGGGCTGGTTCAGGCACTGCGCCATTCCTAACGCATAAAAGCCCGCCGAGCGCTCGTCGGTTACGGGATAGCACTTGATGTCAGCGCACTCGCTAAGGTTGTGTACGATAGGCGCATTACGACTGCCGGGGCAAACCACTGCATGGCGCACCCCGTGGGCCACCAACAGCGATGTCAGTATGTTTACGTTCTCTTTATTACTATACATTATTATATATAATATGGCGCATGGTGTCAAGTTTGGTTTCCGTCTCCTGCCACTCCTGCTCCTCTATGCTGTCCCGCAGCAGTCCGCCACCGGCATAAAGCCGATAGCCGTTGGCAAACAGCTGCATACAGCGCAGGGTGACAAAGAGGTGGGTCTTGCCTTCCAGCAGCAGCGGCCCCATAAAGCCACTGTAATAAGAACGGTCGTGCTCCTCGTGCTGCAAAATAAAGCGGAAGGCTTCGTGCTTGGGTAGTCCGCAGACGGCTGGTGTGGGATGAAGGGCCTGAAGCAGTTCGCCCACCGATGCCCCTTCGGGCAGTGAGAAGCGGAAGTCGCTGCGCAAGTGGGCTAAATGGCCTGCGCGAGCTGTACACAGCTCGCCCTCCGTGAAGTTATTCGTAAACTGCTCCAGCTGGTGCGTGATATAGGCAGCCACATAGCGTTGCTCCTGAACATTCTTTTCGCTCCATTGCAAGTGTTCTTCATACTTCATGGTGCCTGCCAATGCTATCGTCTGCCACTCATTACCCTCGCCTGCCAGCAGTATCTCGGGCGTTGCCGCCAGCCACCAGCCACTCTTGGGGGTACAGACCAGACTTATCAGCATCCGTGGATAGCACGCACAGGCACGCTGAAACAACTGCAAGGGTGTTTCGGCGCCTGTCTTTTCTATCGTGATGCTTCGCGATAGCACCAGCTTCTGAAAGTCGCCGTTCAGCAGGTGAGCATGAAAGTGAGTAAAGTCAAGGTGATAATTAGACGGGCTGGTTTTAAGCACTCCAGCCCACTCAGGCCATTCCGCCCCGCCGACAAGGCTCTCTACGCTTGCCGTCGTCACGTTGTCAGGGCGCAACACCAATATGGGATGCTCCGTTGAGGGAGCAAAAGGGGCCAGCACAAACCCCTGCTGCCCCGTCAGTTCGGCGCACGACATCAGCTCTACAGGCTCGCCTGATGTCTGCTCTATCAGCGTACACTCCTGCGCATAAGGTAGGCGGAAAAGCGCGAAACTGCTCATGGCTTCGGGGTGTGAAGGATAAAGTTGGTGACGCGGACGCTCGATATCAGTTCGCCATTAGTATTGTGGATGTCTACCTGCCACACGTGTAGCTTCTTGCCAAAATGTTGCAAGCGGCCATAGGCCGTAACGGTATCGCCCTCGCTAACGGCTTTCATGTGGCTGCCGCTGACCTCTATGCCCACACAGGCACAGTCGGGACACAAGGCTGATGAGCCAACTCCCGCCAAGTTCTCGGCCAGTGCTAACGATGCCCCGCCACTGAGAAAGCCAAAGGGCTGCCGGGTGCGCTCGTCCACTTTCATACGAGCCATACACGTATCGTCCTCGGGTGTGGAGAGGAACTCCATGCCGAGGACGGTGCTTAGATTCGGTTTGGCTTCTATGATTGCGTTGATGCTTTCTACGTTCATCTATTTAAACAATGAGTATTCTTTCACGGCCCACGCCAAGGCACTGGCGCCCAATACGTCGCGTTCCTGATTGTTCAATACAGACACCAACAGCTTGACCTTGCCGCGGATGTTGCCGAACACGTATTCATCGAACGATTTCTCCATCGGTTCCATAAACCACTTGGAGGCTTCAATCATCGCGCCCGTCAGGATAATGGCCGTGGGATTAATGACAGTGGCAAAGTTGGCCAGGGCCAAGCCCAGATAGAATCCCATCTGTTGATAAGCCTCCAAAGCCAGCGCATCGCCTTTGTCGCAACACTCGCCTATCGTCAGGGGAGTCAGTTCTGGCAAATCGCGCATCAAGCTCGGTTGGTCGGAAGCGGCAAGCAACTCGTTAGCCGTCTGAATCAGACCCTGAGCAGAAACATATTCCTCCAGACAGCCCTTTCGACCGCAGTTACAGGGACGGCCTCCGTCCACTACGCACACGTGTCCTATTTCGCCGGCAAAGCCTCCAGTGCCTAAATGCGGCAAGCCATTAGAGAAAATACAGCTGCCCACGCCCTCCTGTCCTAACGATACAACGATGAAGTTGTCCATGCCGTGAGCTATTCCGTAGAAGGACTCACCCATAGCCGTCACGTGGGCATCGTTGCCCACAGCCACGGCCAGTCCGATGCGGTCGCGCAGCACGTTTGCCAAAGGCAGCACCCCCTTCCACGGCAGGTTAACGGCATTCTCGATACAGCCCGTTACGAAGTTCCCGTTAGGCGCACTGATGCCCACCGAGCGCACTACCTCATAGCCACCGTTAGCCTCGGCCACCATAATGATACGCTCACTGAGCGCTTCGACGTAATTATTGAGCGTTGGATAGTCTTTCGTCCTGAAGTACTCCTTGGCGAGGATGGTGCCACGCAGGTCAACCACGGCTATCGTGGTGTTCTCTATGCCGATATCAATACCGATAACTCTTGTCTTTACAGTTGTACTCATGGTGTAATTACTTAAACAATGAATATTCCTTAACCTCCCAAGCCAGCACACTGGCACCCAACACGTTTCGAATATCGTCGTCAATGTCGGATAGCACAAAGTCTACCTTTCCCTGAATGTTACGGAACACGTGCGACTCAAATGCCTCGTAGGCAGGCTCCAAAAGCCATCTGCCAGACCGGGCGATGCTGCCCGTAAAGATGACAGCCTCAGGATTCAGCATGGAACAGTAGTTGGCCAGCCCTAAGCCTAACATATAGCCAGTGCGACGATAGACCTCAATGGCCAGCTCATCGCCTTGGTTACAGAACTCTGCTATCACGTGAGGCGTCAGGTTCTCCACCAGTCGCATCTTCGAAGGCTCCTGACGCTCGGCCAGCACCTCATGGGCTGTGCGCACGATACCTTTCGTGGCCGTATAGGTTTCCAAGCATCCACGCTTGCCGCATCCGCACTCACGCCCACCGGGCACTATGCAGGTATGGCCTACCTCACCAGCAAAGCCGTCGGCACCACGGTGAACCATGCCGTTGCTATAACAACAGCTGCCCAAGCCGCTGCCCAGCGATATGACGATGAAGTCGTGCATACCATGAGCCGCACCAAAGGTGTATTCGGCCAGTGCCATCGTATGGGCGTTGTTACCCAAGGCGACGGCTATGCCCAAACGGTCGCGCAGCATGGCGGCCATCGGCACTACGCCCTTCCACGGCAGATTGGGCGGATTCTCAATGCACCCCGTATGGAAATTCCCACTGGGCGTACTGATGCCCACCGAGCGTATGCTCTCGTATCCGCCGTTCGCCTCCAGCATCGACATGATATGACTGCACAGCACGGCAATGTAGTCGCCGATGTTCGGATAGCCCGACGTGACAAACGAGTCCATCGCCGTGACGTTTCCGCGAATATCCACAATGGCGCACGACGTCTTGTCATCATCAATGCTCACGCCCACCACTTGTGTCTTGATATGGTCTATAATCATAGCAACACTTTATAGTTTGCTACAAAGATATATATTATTCCTCAATCCGCCAAACATTTATTACGTTTTTAGTATTTATTTAATGTCTGGCGTGAATGATAATACTAAAAAAGCATAAAAGCACGCCGGTATCAGAATATTTTTGTACCTTTGCACGCATAAAACCATTTTTACGAAGAAGAAATGAACGTTTTAGAACTCAGTGAACAAGAGATTGGCAGGCGCGAAAGTCTGCAAGAGCTGCGCCAGATGGGCATCAACCCCTATCCGGCAGCAGAATACCCCACCAATGCTTTCTCTACCGAGATACGCGACTCGTTCCGCGACGACGAGGAAGAACCGCGTGAGGTGTGCATAGCGGGCCGCATGATGAGCCGCCGTGTGATGGGAAAGGCCAGCTTCGCAGAAATACAGGATAGCAAAGGCAGAATACAAGTCTACATCTCGCGCGACGACCTTTGTCCGGGCGAGGATAAGGATTTATATAATAAGGTGTTTAAGCGACTGCTTGACATTGGCGACTTTATCGGTGTCAAGGGCTTCGTTTTCCGCACGCAGACAGGCGAAATCAGCGTTCACGCACGCGAGCTGACGCTGTTGTCGAAGTCGCTGAAGCCGCTGCCCATCGTGAAGTACAAAGACGGCGTGGCCTATGACAAGTTTGACGACCCTGAGCTGCGCTATCGCCAGCGCTACGTCGACTTGGTGGTGAACGACGGTGTGAAGGACACCTTCTTACAGCGCGCAACGGTTATCCGCACGCTGCGCCGCGTGCTGGACGAGGCTGGATATACGGAGGTTGAGACGCCTACGTTGCAGTCGATTGCCGGTGGCGCATCGGCCCGACCGTTTATCACGCACTTCAATGCCCTTGACCAAGATATGTATATGCGTATTGCCACCGAGCTTTACCTGAAGCGGCTGATTGTGGGCGGCTTCGAGGGAGTGTACGAGATAGGCAAGAACTTCCGCAACGAGGGCATGGACCGCAATCACAACCCTGAGTTTACGTGCATGGAGTTGTACGTGCAGTACAAGGACTATAACTGGATGATGTCGTTCACAGAGAAGCTGCTGGAAACGATATGTATTGCCGTCAATGGCAAGCCAGAGCGCGAGATTGACGGGCAAATCGTATCGTTCAAGGCTCCCTACCGCCGTCTGCCGATTCTTGAGGCCATTAAGGAGAAGACGGGATTCGACTGCGAAGGCAAGTCGGAGGACGAGATTCGCCAGTTCTGCCTGTCGAAGGGCATGGACGTGGACGAGACGATGGGCAAGGGCAAGCTGATTGACGAACTATTCGGAGAGTTCTGCGAGGGTACGTTCATCCAGCCGACATTCATTACCGACTATCCTGTCGAGATGTCGCCCCTGACCAAGATGCACCGTTCGAAGCCCGGGCTGACCGAGCGCTTTGAGCTGATGGTGAACGGCAAGGAGCTGGCTAACGCCTACTCGGAGCTGAACGACCCCATCGACCAAGAGGAGCGGTTCGTGGAGCAGATGCGACTGGCTGACAAGGGCGACGACGAGGCGATGATTATCGACCAAGACTTCCTGCGCGCCCTGCAATACGGTATGCCTCCCACGAGCGGCATCGGCATCGGCATCGACCGCTTGGTAATGCTCATGACGGGCAAGACGTTTATTCAGGAAGTGCTGTTCTTCCCCCAGATGAAGCCAGAGAAGAAGATACCCCAGTCGACGGTGGCAGAGTGGGCCGAGATAGGTGTGGGCGAAGAGTGGGTGCCCGTGCTGCGCAAGGCGGGCTTTAACCTCGTGCAGAACATCAAGGACGAGAAGGCGCAGGGACTGCAGCAGAAGATTGGCGACATCGTGAAGAAATACAAGCTCGACATGCAGAAGCCATCGGTGGACGAGGTACAGCAGTGGCTCGACAGCGCGGCTAAACAGTAATTCGGCAAACAGCAGAGCATCATGTATGATTGTGGACGCATAGCAATCATTGGCGGCGGGTCGTGGGCGACGGCCATTGCCAAGATTATCGTGCAGCATACGCACCACATTGGATGGTATATGCGACGCGACGACCGCATTGAGGACTTCAGGAGGCTGGGCCACAACCCCGCCTACCTGACAAGCGTCCGCTTCAATACCGACGAGATATTCTTCTCGTGCGACCTTAACAAGATAGCCCAGCTCTACGACACGCTGGTGTTCGTAACCCCATCGCCCTACCTCAAGAGCCACCTGAAGAAGCTGAAGACGAGGCTGCGCTCTAAGTTTATCGTGACGGCTATCAAGGGCATCGTGCCCGACGAGAACCTTGTGTGCTCGGAGTATTTCCATCAGGTCTACGACGTTCCCTACGAGAACTTGGCGTGCATCGGGGGGCCCTCCCATGCCGAGGAGGTGGCGCTGGAGCGTCTGAGCTACCTGACCGTAGGCTGTGCGGACCGTGAGAAAGCGCAGGCCGTGGCCAACGTACTGGCCAGCGAGTATATCAAGACCAAGACGTCGACCGATGTTGTGGGCATTGAGTATTCGAGCGTTCTAAAGAACGTGTACGCCATTGCCGCAGGCATCTGCAACGGCCTGAAGTTCGGCGACAACTTCCAAGCCGTGCTGATGGCCAATGCCGTGCAGGAGATGTCACGGTTCCTGCAGGTGGTGCATCCCATCGAGCGCAACATTGTAGACAGTTGCTACTTGGGCGACTTGCTGGTGACGGGCTATTCCAACTTCTCGCGCAACCGCACCTTTGGCAACATGATAGGCAAGGGCTACTCGGTCAAGTCGGCACAGATTGAGATGGAGATGATAGCCGAGGGCTACTTCGGCACCAAGTGCATGAAGGAAATCAACCGCCACTGCCACGTCAACATGCCCATTCTCGATGCCGTCTACAACATCCTCTACGAGCGCATATCCCCACAGATTGAAGTCAAGCTACTGACTGATTCGTTCCGATAAGCAAGGAGAAACCATCTAACAAACAAGACTATGGAAGCAATTACTTTTAGCCCGGCACAAGTGCATGTGTTCAACTTGGTATCTCATATCAAGTCATCCGCTGGCTTGGAGCAGTTGCGCGAGCAGCTGGCAGCCTTCTACGCTAAGCAGGTGGACGACGAGATGGATGCCCTTTGGGAGAGTGGCCAGTTTGGCGAAGAGCGCATGGCGGAGCTTCGCGGTGCCCACCTCCGTACACCTTATGCCAAATAGCGCAGCCGATGAAGCCTGTTGTGATAGACACTAACTGCCTGTTGCAAATTATCGCCCGCCGCAGTCCGTATCGCCCGATATGGGACGCCTTTCTGGCCGGACGCTTTCAGCTGTGCGTGTCGAACGAGATTTTAGAGGAGTATCAGGAGATTTTGGAACAGCAGATTACGCCTACGATTGCCGAGAACGTAGTGCTTTTGATACTCAACCAAAAGAACGTTCAACTCGTTGCACCGTACTTCCGCATGGGACTAATCACCTCCGACCCCGATGACAACAAGTTCGTGGACTGCGCTTTTGCCGCTGGAGCCGACTATCTGGTATCGGAAGATAGCCATTTCAGCGTGCTCCACACGATTCCGTTCCCGCATCTAAACCTTGTCACCCTCGACGAATTTATGCAGACAAGGCTCGTAGGGAAGTAACCTAACCCAAGCTCTTTCAGTCCGACCATCCAATATGAATTAAGCGGACAAAGTGCCTCTGTAGTTTTGCACAGAGGTCAGCACGTTGTGCTTTGGCGTGAAATACGCGATGTATGAAGCGTTGGCGTAAAACGTTGACTGTGAAAGTATTACGGGCGAAGGGGCGTTTTTGAGCCTGAAAATGCGCTCGGCTGACGATGCGAAGGCCGTCGGCGCATGGTGCGGAGGCGGTCGGCACACGCTACGGGCGCCACTCTCACCTGCTGCGGACGGCGTTGGCAGCGTGTGAGAGTGGCGTTTACGGCATATAAGAGCGGTATTTACGCTGTGTGCGGAGCTGACGGAGCGGTTGCGGGGGCGCAGTTTGCACCCTCAGCCGACCTAATTGGCGA
This sequence comes from uncultured Prevotellaceae bacterium, assembly GCA_947174945.1. Taxonomy (GTDB): domain Bacteria; phylum Bacteroidota; class Bacteroidia; order Bacteroidales; family Bacteroidaceae; genus Prevotella. The sequence goes on from CAMWKZ010000002.1 coordinate 74,616, forward strand.
AAAATGAAGTGTTAAATTCCGTGATATAAAGCGGACATTCAGCGACCGTGCCGACTGGCATTAGACATTATGCGAGAAAAACGTAGGGCAAAGTCTTGGCCGTTTCAGGATTAATCGCTATCTTTGCAAAACAAATGATAAGCACTAATTACACTAACGATATTATGAGCAACATCAAACTTGACATCACGAAGGCAGCCTGCTTCCTCGAAGCCGGCGCCGTGAAGGCCTACGAGCCGAAGGTTAAAGCCGCTCAGCAGGCTTTGGAGGAGGGCACTTGCCCGGGTAACGATTTCTTAGGATGGCTGCACCTGCCCAGCAGCATTACGCCACAGTTCCTCGACGAGGTGCAGGCCGTGGCCGACACCCTGCGCCAGCAGTGCGAGGTGGTTGTCGTGGCCGGCATCGGCGGTTCCTATCTGGGCGCACGCGCTGTCATTGAGGCGCTGGGCAACTCCTTTGCATGGCTCATACAGGACAAGCAGAACCCCACCATCCTGTTCGCTGGCAACAACATCGGCGAGGACTACCTGTCCGAAATGACCGAGTACCTGAAGGGCAAGAAGTTTGGTGTCATCAACATCTCGAAGTCGGGCACGACCACAGAGACTGCGCTGACCTTCCGCCTGCTGAAGAAGCAGTGCGAGGCCCAGATGGGCAAGGACGTTGCCAAGGACGTGATTGTGGCCGTAACCGATGCCAAGCGCGGTGCCGCCCGCACGTGTGCCGACAAGGAGGGCTACAAGAGCTTCATCATCCCCGACAACGTGGGTGGCCGCTTCTCGGTACTCACCCCCGTGGGACTACTGCCCATAGCCTGTGCCGGCTTCGACATCAAGGCACTCGTACAGGGTGCAGCCGACATGGAGAAGCAGTGCGGCACGGACGTACCCTTCGACCAGAACATAGCCGCCCAGTACGCAGCCGTGCGCAACGGCCTGTACGGTGCCGGCAAGAAGATTGAAATCATGGTCAACTACCAGCCCAAGCTGCACTTCATCTCCGAGTGGTGGAAGCAGCTCTACGGCGAGTCCGAGGGCAAAGACCAAAAGGGAATATTCCCCGCCTCCTGCGACTTCACCACCGACTTGCACTCCATGGGACAGTGGATACAGGACGGCGAGCGCACCATCTTCGAGACCGTCATATCAGTAGAGCAGCCCAACCGCAGCCTCCTGTTCCCCAACGACGATGAAAACCTTGACGGCCTGAACTTCCTCGCCGGCAAGCGCGTAGACGAAGTAAACAAGATGGCCGAGCTGGGCACACGCCTGGCACACGTCGACGGTGGCGTGCCCAACATCCGCATCAGCGTTCCACAGCTCAACGAATACTACATCGGACAGCTCATCTACTTCTTCGAAATAGCCTGCGGCATCAGCGGCAACGTGCTCGGTGTCAACCCCTTCAACCAGCCCGGCGTAGAGGCTTACAAGAAGAATATGTTTGCCCTGCTCGACAAACCCGGCTACGAGGCCGACTCGAAGGCCATCAAGGAACGCCTGGCCAAGGAGAAATAAAGGATGGACACCATCTCGACATACAAAGCAAAACACGGCTTCGGGCAGTTTAGCCCGAAAGCCGTGCTTTTCGATATGGACGGGGTCATCTACGACTCCATGCCCAACCACGCCAAGGCATGGCACCAGTCCATGGCCGACTACGGGTTGCAGATGCCCCTGAGCGGAGCCTACCAGTACGAGGGAATGCGAGGCGTGGAGACCATCCAGCTGCTGGCACGCCAGCAATGGGCACGCGAGCTAAGCGACGACGAGGCCCGGCAGATGTACGCCCACAAGGCGGAGCTGTTTGCCGCCTGCCCCCCAGCCCAGCTCATGCCCGGCATCCAACAGCTCATGCAGCAAATCAAGGACGACGGGCTACAGATTTGCATCGTCACGGGAAGTGCCCAGCGCATGATGCTCGACAAGCTGCAGAGCGACCTCCAAGGGCTTGTCAGCCCCCAGCTTATCGTCACCGCCCTCGATGTCAAGCGTGGTAAGCCCAACCCCGAGCCTTATCTGAAAGGTATGCAGAAGTGCGGCGTAGAGCCTTGGCAGTCGGTAGTCGTCGAGAACGCACCGCTGGGTGTCAGGGCCGCCGTAGCCGCCCGCTGCTTCACCATCGCCGTGAACACAGGCCCCCTGCCCACCGAGTCACTCGCCCAAGAAGGGGCCAGCCTCATCTTCCCTCGCATGACCGCACTTAGCCAAGCATGGAAAGACTTTATCAGCAACGCACATGAAAGAGAAATCTGACAGCAAATGGCTGCAAAACTATAACGCCATTATGCAGTACATGGAGGCCAACAGGCGGCGGCCCTCCAAGCATCGCATTGAAGACCACCGTATGCTCAACTGGCTTAAATACAATAAGAAGCTAATAGCGGCAGGGAAAATGTCGGATGAACGCCTGAGGCTCTTCCATCAACTAATGGACATAGCCAACGGCTACCGCAAGCTCAACCAATATGCCTACGGCGTTCCCATGCCCAAGGAGGAACGCCCCTCCAATGCCGAACAGCTTAGCTTGTTCGACTTCGACCAAGCGTAAGGTCACACGTCATCCTCTGTCGTGCTGGGGTCGACGTTGCTCGTATCCATCTGCGCGTCACGGCTGATGACCACTTCACCCATTCGCGACAACCGAATCACCAGCGGTATATACTCATCCGTCTGCGGATGCCCCACGCTGCCACCGAACACCAGCCAGTCGCCATCCACCTTATCAAACACCAGCCCCTCAAAGATGCCCGTGTTCTGATAGTCCTCGTCCAGATAGTCAGCCATCATCGGCTTCGTAAACTTCCTGCTGAAGAACACCGACCCATCGGCTCGCGACACCGCCAGCGTGAAGACATTGTCCACAAACTTCTGCCCCGTCTCGTCCTTTACCAAGGGCAGCGAGTCGGAAGCCTGCCGGTTGATAGCCACGTGATACGTCTTGCCGAGCCACTTCACATCGCGCTCGTCGGTATATTCCTGCATCCTGACGGGAGCCTTCGGCTTTACCTTCACCACCCGTGGGGCTATGATGTCGTCACTCTTCTTCTTGCCTCCACACGAAGCCATCATGCCCAGCATCATGCCCACGGCTGCGAACGCCAATATCTTTTTCATATCTTTACTGTCTTTTGGTTTTGTTGGCAAAAGTACGAAAAAAGCACGAGACACGCAAGGAAACAGGGAAAAAAGAAGCACCCCGCCTGAAAAGACGGGGTGCCATGTGTCATCCTAATCATCTCCTTACAAGGTAAATACCTATAAAAGGAAGGCACGCTTGCCCATAAAAACACTATGTTAACCTAAATCACTATGATTCTTGCAACGTGTCGCACGCCTGTGCTTCACTATTCCTTTGACGGTAAACGTGGCGAAAAGTTTAACGGCACCGTAAAAAAAATTGTTTTTTACAGGCTGTATGATGTTTTTTCGCTATCTTTGTACGCAATTACTTGAGACGACAACTATGAAACAGCAGCTACTTATACTAACCATGCTCCTGCTGGCAGGGCTTTCCGCATCGTGCGGCAGTGGGCAGACGGAGCAGGCTACCGCCGTTGTAACCGACACGGTGCCCTCGCTGGTCATGCAGATAAAAAAGACTTCGCGCCTCTATACCACCGAGTACCACATCCACAAGATTATCACCCACGACGATGTGGTCAGGCTGAAGGGCAACCTGCTGCAGCAGGAGTTTAACATCGCCCTGCCGCTGGGCGAGCGCAAGATAGCCATCCCGATGGATGCCACCCTCAAGGCGTACATTGACTTCAGCGACTTCTCGGAGAAGAACATCGAGCGCGACGGCGACCACATCACCATTCTGCTGCCCGACCCGAAGGTGACGCTCACCAGTACGAAGATAGACCAGAAGGAAATCAAAGAGTATGTCGGGCTGACGCGCTCCCGCTTTACCGACAAGGAACTGAGCAGCTACGAGCAACAAGGACGGCAGGCCATACTCGACAACATCCCCAGCATGGACATCCTGCCCACGGCGCAGGGCAACGCCGCCCGCGTATTGGTGCCCATGCTCACGCAGATGGGCTATCAGGAGCAGCACATCACCATTGCCTTCCGCAAGAATCTAAGCATCCAACAACTTATCAACTCAAGCCTTGAAAGAAAATGAAATGGAACATCAGATATAGCCTTTATGCACTGGCAACCGTTGTTGCCGTCGTGCTGTTAGCATGGCTGGCACGCTCCGTCAAGCGGACGGAAATAAGCCTCGGTGTGGACGACCGCATCAACATCACCCCTGAACAGATAGAGAGCATCAAGGCCATTGGCGAGTGGGAGTTCTTGTCAATAGCCGACGAGGAGATGGCCGACACGGTGCGCAAGGGCATCTTCACCGACGACCACTTGGTGCGCATCTATTACGGAACCGTGCGCTTGGGCATCAACATGCACCAAGTAGAGCCGGGATGGCTTCAAGTCGCAGGCGACAGCATCGAGGTGACGCTGCCCAAGATTGGACTGCTCGACCGTGACTTCATTGACGAGGCCCGCACCAAGAGCTTTCACGAGAGTGGGCGATGGAAGGCGGAAGACCGTGAAGCCCTCTACCGGCAGGCTTACCGAAAGATGCTGAAGCACTGCATGACCCCTGAGAACATACAAAGCGCACGCCGCAACGGCGAGGCTTTGTTCCGCAATATGTTTAAGACGCTCGGCTACGAGCACGTCCTGATAAAGTGGCAAGAGTAGCTGGGCATCACAGCCCCAATGGATAGAAGTGCAATGCCTTACGGCTGCATCCTAACCCACTTCTCAACATACAGCACGCCTTGTGACACTCGGAAGGCGATGTCCCACCCCTTGAAAGGCATTCCGTACAGCCTGCTCTCGTCAGCATGATAGTGGGGGCGTGGGTCTAAGGCCAGCGTCTTCTCCAGTGCCGTGGCATCTTCAGCCGACAGCGCACTGCGCAGTTCGTCGGGCAGCACCACGCGCAACTGCCGCCACTGGTGCTGGTCGGTAAACCCGCCACGGGCCTCGGGATGGCTGTCGACATAGGGCAGATAGGGCTTGATGTCATAGATAGGCGTGCCGTCCATGAGGTCGGCCCCTAACACTTCGATGGCCGGGGTCTTTTGGTCGACTGCCGCAATGCGCACGGACGACAGTCCCAAGTTGTTCGGTCGGAAGGGCGAGCGCGTTGCCCATACCCCCATGCGCTCGTTGCCCCCTAAAAGCGGAGGCCTGACGGTGGCGTGCTTCTCGGCATCGACATTCGCTGAGAAGCCCCAGAGCAGCCACAGGTAATCGTAGTCCTCCAGTCCGCGGAGCGCATCGCCGTTGGCATACTCTGGTACGAAGCAGATGCGCCCGCGCAGTTCGCTGACGATGCCACTCTGGCGCGGAATGCCGAATTTCGACGTGAAGGGCGAGCGGAAGAAGGCTATGGGTTCTATTTTCATGGCGCAAAGATACAAATATTTCGATACTTTGAGCCTATTATCCCTTTATTTTTCGTATCTTTGTGGCTGAATCCGTTCATGTTTAACTCATGGAACAAAAGAAGATAACATTCGATAGCTTTGTGCGTGGCATGTTGACGGCCATTGCCATTGTGGGGCTTATCATGCTGCTGAACCGGCTGAGCGGGGTGCTGCTGCCGTTCTTTCTGGCATGGCTGGCCGCCTACATCCTGTTTCCACTGGTGAAGTTCTACCAGTACCGATGCCGTCTGAAGTTCCGCATTGCGGGCATCTTGTGTGCTTTCCTCACGGTCGGCACCATACTGACGGGGCTGTTTATGCTGATGATACCCCCGATGATTGACGAGTTTGTGCGCGTGGTAGACCTGACGATAACCTATGTGTCGCGCGATGCCTTTACGAGCAACATCCCCAACATGATAGAGAAGTTTATCCACGATAACATCAGGGCAGAGGATGTCAAGGCGTTTATCACACAGGAGGGATTTATCAGCTTCGTCAAGCAGACCATACCGAAGGTGTGGGACATCATATCGCAGTCGGTCAACATCCTGTCAAGTATGTTTACGCTGACGATGGTTATCCTCTATACGCTCTTTATCCTGCTCGACTACGAACAGTTCTCCAACGGCTGGGTACTGATGTTGCCGGAGCGTTATCGCCAGTTTGCCGTGCAGCTGATATGCGACATCGAGCAGGGCATGAACAAGTACTTCCGCGGTCAGGGCCTGGTGGCCTTCTGCGTCGGGGTGCTGTTCAGCATCGGGTTCCTTATCATCGACTTCCCTATGGCCATTGGCCTTGGTATGTTCATCGGCCTGCTGAACATGGTGCCCTACCTGCAGCTGGTGGGCTTCATCCCCACTGTCCTGCTGGCCGTGGTCAAGGCAGCCGACACGGGAGAGAGCTTCTGGGTCATCATGCTGTCGGCCCTGATAGTCTTTGCCGTCGTTCAGGTGATTCAAGATACCATCCTCACACCCAGAATCATGGGCAAGGTGATGGGGCTTAACTCGGCCATCATCCTGCTGTCGCTCTCCATCTGGGGGGCGCTACTGGGCATTCTCGGCATGATTATAGCCCTGCCGCTGACCACGCTGCTCATTACCTACTATCATAAATACGTCATTAAAAACAAGCAAGAATGAAGAAGTTTACCTTATCACTACTGATGGCCGCCTGCACCATCCTTACCCTGCAGGCTCAGCAACGCAAGACTGATGTGTTCAAAACCAAGTCGGGCAAGGAGGTTAAGTTTACGTGCATCAAACACGCGAGCATACAGATAGAGTACGACGGTCGATACTTCTACATCGACCCCGTGACGGGACTGAAGCCCGAGACCGACTACACCACCTTTCCGAAGGCTAACTACATCTTCATTACCCACGAGCATCCCGACCACTTCGACCGACTGGCACTGACCCAGCTGACGAGCAGCAGGACGGTGGCATACGCTAACAAGAACGTGGCGGCTCTGTATAGCCATGCCTGCGGACTGAAGAACGGCGACAGCATCAGCATTACACGCGACGTGCAGTTGCAGGCCGTGCCGGCTTATAACACGACTGCCGACCGCCAGCAATACCACCCCAAGGGTCGCGACAACGGCTATATACTGACCATCGACGGGCTGCGCATCTACGTGGCTGGCGATACGGAGGACATTCCCGAAATGGCCGACATCCGCGACATCGACATCGCCTTCCTGCCCTGCAACCAGCCTTACACCATGACACCCGAGCAACTGGTGCGTGCGGCCAAGGTTATCAAGCCGCGCGTGCTCTTTCCCTACCACTACTCGGAGACGCCTATCCGTCAGGTGCAGTTCCAACTCAACGGCTCGGGCATAGAGGTGCGCATACGCAACTATCAGTAGGCTGACGGGGCGAGCCTAGGGGGGGCTTGGTGCGGACACGCTCCGCATCATGCGCCGACGTGCTTCGCATCATGTGCCGACACGCTCCGCACCATGCGCCGACCGCGTCCGCATCAGGTGCCGACGTGCTCCGCACCGATTGGGGGCTTTATCGGCATTATTTCAACGTAAAGTTAGAGGAAATCGCCAAATTATTTGTACCTTTGCACGGAAATAGCTTGCAACGAAATGAGACGTAACGCATACATCATCCTCACAACACTGCTGCTACTGCTGATGGCCATGCCACCAGTAGCTGCACAGCAGGACAAGGCTGCCGACAGGATAAAGCAGCTGACGAAGGAGATGTATCAACGGTTTAGCGAAGACGACTACGAGGGGCTGAAAAAGGTAGGAAACGAGCTGAAGAGCGAGAGCGAGAAGGTGGGCGACGACATTACCTACTACAAGAGTTGGGGCAACATCATCATCAAGTCGGTAGAGCAGGAGGGTCGCCAGCAGGCACTCAACATGATGAAGGAGCTGCGCGAGCACGCCATTCAGCACAACAGCAAGTTCGGACTGTACACCAGCTATTACACCACCGCCCACATCCTGAACATGATGGACGACACCGAGGGAGCCATCGAGAACTATAAGAAGGCGGGCGAGATACTGAAGGCAAACTACCCCAAGGAGAGTATGGCACCCACTTATAACGCCATAGCCGAGGTGCTGGTGCAGCAGAAAAAGGACTCGCTGGCCGTTGTCTACTCGCAAAAGGCACTCAGCGACCCTTACATCAGCCTGTTGCAACGACGCATCAGCCTGTCGAATATATGTCAGGCATACGGCTGGCTCGGCAAGCGGGCTGAGTTCGACAGGGCTTATGCCCGACTGAGCAAGCTGGAGCCACTGTCTGAGAACATCAGCGACGACCGACGGAAAGTGGAGGTGTTTCGCGCCAGCATGAACGGCCAGCACGAGGAAGCCATCAAGCAAGCCTCGAAAATGAAGTCAAGGGTGTCGCGACTGCTCTACCAGAACAAGGCATACGAATGGGCAGGAAGATGGGAAGAAGCCCTGACGGCCTATAAGAACTACCGCTTCTATCAGGAGGAAGTGAACAAAAAAGAGCTGAAAGAACAGGCTAAGTACTACCAGATGGAGCTGAACATAGCGCAGGCGGAGAACGAGTCGAAAGACCTCCGACTGAGGAACAGACGGCTGGAGCAGAGGCAGCTGGAGGATGAGCTGACCCACAAACAGCTGGAAACCGAGACGGCTAAGCTAAAGTTGCAGAACATGGACATTGAGCTGGCCAACGCTGCCATCAAGCACAAGAACGACAGCCTGGAGCAATGCACGCAGGCGGCTCTGCTGGATGAATACAAGCTGCGCATGGAAGCCCAGCGGCAATCAGAGAAGTCGCACCACATTATGATAGTGGCGGCAGCGGCCATCGCCCTGCTCATCATCGGCGGACTGTCGCTCTTTCAATACCGCCGACAGCGGCAGATAAAGCAGTTGCAGTGCATGAACGAGCGGCTGCAAACGGCTTACGACCTGCTGAAACAGACGACAACGGCCAAGGAGCTGATGGAGAGCGAGCTGCGCATTGCCCATGACATTCAGACGAGTATGGTGCCCCACGACTTCCCCGAACGCCGTAACATCGACCTCTATGCACAGCTGAAGCCGGCCAAGGCCGTGGGCGGCGACCTCTACGACTTTATCTTCTTCGACGATAAGTTCTATTTCTGCATAGGCGACGTGGCTGGCAAGGGTGTGCCCGCCTCGATGCTGATGTCGGCAACTATCAACCTGTTCCGCATGACAGCCAAGGAGGGATTTCCGCCCGAGTACATCGCCACCAAGCTGAACGACACCTTGTCGACCGACAACCCAGACGGTATGTTTGTCACGATGTTCATTGGCGTTATCGACATGAGCAGTGGGCACATGGACTACTGCAATGCCGGCCACAACCCGCCACTGCTCGACGGGGCGTTCATGGACGTAGAGAGCAACGCCCCTATCGGTCTGTGGCCTGATATTGAGTTCGTCGGACAGCAGGTTGACTACGTTAAGGACAAGATGCTGTTCCTCTATACCGACGGTGTCAGCGAGGCTGAGAACACGGTTCAGGAACAGTTTGGCGAGGAACGCCTGCAGGCACTGATACACCTCAACAACATGGAGAGTTCGCGCCAAACCATTGAGACAACAATAAAGGCCGTCACTCATTTTGTTGGCGATGCCGAACAGAGTGACGACCTGACTATGATGTGTATCAAGGTTATAGCTTGACGCTGATAGCCTTGCCGTTGTATTGCACCATCTTACCCTCCGGGGCATCCAAGTCTAACTCACGGGGCTGCTCCTTCGTAATGAGCACCACATTGAAGCGGCGCTGCTTCAGCATTCCGTTGAACTGGCCGTTACGCTTGCCGAAGCTGACGGTGCGCGTGGCATCGTCGTAGCTGATGTCAATAGTAGCGTACTTCCCTTTCTCGTAATTGTAGTTCACGCCCTCGTCCTCATACAACTGGAACTGGGCATCTTTGCCGGCATAGACGTAAAGGTTTATCAGTTCGGCTGGTTTCTCGTCGGTGTACTGCAACTCTGGGCCAAAGGGAATGATGCTGCCCTCGCGGACAAAGACGGGGATGCGCTCATAGGGGGCATCGACCACCAGCGACTGGCCGCCATCGATGTGTTCGCCTGTATAGAGGTTGTACCAGCCCGACTGCTTGGGGAAGTAGACGGAGCGGTTGCGAGCCTTATAGTACCCCACGGGGCAGGCCATCAGGGCTGGGCCAAAGAGCCACTGGTCTTTGATGTTCTCTACCTGACGGTCGCCGTTGAAGTCCATCACGAGGCCACGCAGCATGGTGTAGTCTTTCAGGTGTACCCAGCCCGCCATAGAATAGAGGTAGGGCATGAGGCGATAGCGCAGCTTGTCGTAGTAGGCAAACGACTGATAGCAGGGATGGTCATCGGGTGCTATGTTCCAGATTTCGCGGAACGGCCACTGGCCATGTACGCGGAACAAGGGGATGAAGGTGCCGAACTGGCTCCAACGGGCTTGCAGCTCGCGCCACTCCTTCAGGTCTTCGTTCTCCACGCCCGTCCTCTCATAGAGGCTTTGCGCCTGCACATAGCGGTTTTCTACGCAGAAGCCGCCTTGGTCCATGCCCCAGAAAGGCAGTCCCGACATCGAGTAGTTCAGTCCCGCCGTCATCTGAGCACGCATATCCTCCCAGCGGGTGCCTATGTCACCGCTCCACGTTGCGGTGGAGTAACGCTGCTCACCTGCAAAACCGCTACGGGTCAGGAGGAACACACGCTGGTTAGGGTTGACGGAGCGCTGTCCGTTGTAGATGGCATCGGCATTGACAATGCTATAGGCATTGAAGTACTCCGTCGTGGTGCCCAGTGCCGTAGGGCCACTGAGGGCCTTGCGATACCACATGGGAGTGCAGTCGCGCACATTCGGCTCGGAGGCATCCATCCACCAAGCATCTATACCATACTTATATTTAGAGAACAGGTTCTCGTCCATCTGCCGCCAAAAGAGCTTTCGGGCTCCTGCGTCGTAGGCATCATAGAACGAGCCGACATAGCCCGGGCCCACCCAGTCGTGGATGTCGTCCTTCACTGCCTGATGGTACATCCATCCTTTCTTGTCTATCTCCTTATAGTTGTCGGTATTGCAATAGAACTTAGGCCATACGGAAATCATGAAGCGGCCACCCATTGCGTGAACCGAGTCAAGCATGGCCTGAGGGTTAGGATAGCGCGACAGCTCAAACTGGTGGGAGCCCCATTGGTCTTCTTTCCAGTAGTTCCAGTCCTGCACGATATTGTCTATCGGGAGCTGGCGCTTGCGGAACTCGGCCAAATTATCCTCTATCTCAGCCGAGGTCTTATAGCGCTCACGGCTCTGCCAGAAGCCTAACGCCCACTTAGGATAGACGGGAGCCTTACCCGTCAGGGTGCGGTAGCCCGAGATGACTTCATCGGCATTCTGTCCAGCGATGAAGTAGTAGTCCATGTCCTGAGCCATTTCGCTCCAGATGGAGAGCTTCTGCTGGTTTCTGTTAGGGGCGGCTACGCGCAGTCCGCAATAGGATACGCCACCGTCGGGCTGCCACTCGATGCGCAGTTGATAGCGTTTGTTCTTCCGCAACACTTGGCGGAACTTGTAGGTATTGGGGTTCCATGCCGTGCGCCAACGCTCGGGCACCACTTCCTTTCCACCGATATAAACCTTGATATAACCTGCATAGTAAAGGATGAAATGGTACTGCATATCACGCGGAGCCTCGATAAAGCCTTCATAGACAACCTTGGAGCCATTCAGCGCAAACCCTTTCGGCAGATTCTTGATGCCGCCCGGCTCCGTCTGGTTACCCAGCTCGGAAGTTGCAGGGCAGTCGAACTCGTAATAGATGGAATCCTCACCACGGACAATGCGGTGACCGTCCTTATCAGTGTAAGTTCCCGTCAGCTGCCCGGGCTTACCCTGTTTGTCATAGAGCTTAAAGGCACGGCCCAGCTGTAGATAGTCGTCGGGATTGCCCCAACGGCAGTAGCTGTACGAGTCCCACAGCAGTCCGTAGTTCTTGTTAGACAGGACGAATGGCACACTGACCTTTGTATTATATTGGAACAAGTCCTCGTTCAGTCCCTTCATGTTCAGTTCCTCCGACTGGTGCTGTCCCAGTCCGTAGAAAGCCTCGTCACGAGGACTGTCAAACAGCGCACGCCAAGTCAGCCCGTGCCGCTGTTCTTCGGGCACCTTAGCCACGTCGACACCAATCTCGCGGTCTGGCACGCGGAAGGGCTTGAAGGTCTTTCCGTTTCTGGCCTCCTTCAACAGTTTATGGCCATTACCGTCATAGAACGTCACGGCTCCTGTCTGCTTATCGACCCGTGCCTCTACGTGAGCAGCCTTTACCACTAGTTGCTCACCATCAGTTACCGTAAACTTCGGCTTCGCCGTCTGCTTAACGATAATCAGGCTCTGCTTCTCTGGAAGCTGGGCATCCGACGTTGCCTGCACTCGGATGATATTGTCATTAACCACTTGCAGACGCACCACTTGGGCATCCCCTGCCTTTTCCTGCTTGACAGGAATCGTTATAAACTGGCCGTCGACCTTATAATCGGCACCCGTCATGGCCATTGTCACCATCGACAACAGCCCTATACATAAAAATCGCTTTATCATAATCGCCTATACATTTTCAACTTTAGTCTTCCATCACAATGGCTTCTTCTATCTCATTGGCTACGGACAGCGTAATAAAGAAGATGGTACCTCCACCCGGATTGTCCTCCATGCGAATGTCACCACCATGTGCTACCACGATGTCCTTGACGGTGGCCAGCCCTATCCCATCCGTACCGGGCAGATGGTCGAAGGCGTGTTCTTTATATTCGTCACGTATGCCGATACCATTGTCGGCCACCTGTATCTGCACCCGACTATCGGCAGTGCGAGCCACTCCCACACTGATACGACAGTCTGATAGTGAGAACTTCACCGAATTGTCAAACAGAATATGGATTGCCTGCGTAAACTCCGCTGTAGCAATATCAACATCCAACTGCTTCACTGCTGACAGGAAATGAATCTTGGCCTTGTTGCCGACAGTCGCCTGATAGTCAGCACACAGCTGGCGTAACAGCTTCACAATATCTGTTGTCTGCCGTATCAATTCCATCTTCTCTTGCTTTGGAGGCTCTGCCGTATGCTGCGCCTGTTGCTCAGCATCAAGCTGCATCTTCATCTGACCCAGCCACTGCATCTTCTCCGTCTCACGGCGCAAGGTCTCGACCTCCATCTTGCGTGCCTGCTGCTTCATATAACGGCGACGCCACCAGAAAGCAGCCAAGGCAATAAGCAACACATAAAGCAGGATAGCCCAGCGGGTGCGCCACCAAGCCGACTGGATAGTTATCTCCAGCTGGCTTTCCTCGTCACCTATGGTTCCATCGTCATTAAGCATACGGACACAAAGGGTGTAACTGCCAGCCCGCAGTGAGTTATAGGTAATATTCGGGTTTAGCTCCGAGGTTTTCACCCAGTTTTCATTAAATCCTTTCAGTTTATAGACAAAGCGCTTACCATTGTTAATGTTACCCGCATCACTGGCCAGCTGAATAGTAAACTGGTCGTTGAATCGCAGCGTAATATCGCGGCACACATCCAAAGCCTCTTTCAGAATGATGCGCCCGTCTATCTCATGACCTACTGGCACGTCAACATCAAACAGCTGCAGGCCACTGAACACTGGACGTTCCTTGCTCTTGTCGCCTGACAAGGCCTTCGTATTGATAATATCCAGTCCACCTTGTCCACCTATCAATAACTTTCCATCATTAGTCATATAGGTAGAGCGCTGGTTATAGGCACTCTGCTGCAAGCCATCACGATTATTATAACTGCGCAAGGTAAACTGCCAGGTTCCATCTTCCTGCTGTTGGGGGATGACCTTCGACACGCCGTGGTCGGTCACTACCCACATGGTATGCGACTGGTCCTCTTGTATCGAACCCACATTCGAGCCAAAGAGACCATCAGTCATGTCAAGCTGCCACACGCGTTGTGTCTGTTGGTCATAGATACATACACCCGACGACGAACCTTGCCAGATAAGTCCTCGGCTGTCTTCCATCACACAGACAGTGTTACTCGTAGTAACCGTTACATTCGGGTCTTCGGGGATGACACGGTTCACCAACCTGCCCGTAGCAGGATTGACGAAGCAGTAGTACCAACTGGTACCCATCATCAACCATCCCTTTTTAAGCCACCATGCCGAAGTAATGTAATCACCGGGCAGCTTAGTATTCTGCGTATTCCACGTGCGGAACTTTCCCGTCTTTAGGTCAAGCATCTGAATACCACCTCCCAGCGTACCAATCCAGATGCGGTGCCACTTATCTTCCGTAACGCTCCACACGCTGTTGTTAGCCAGTCCGTCGGCAGCCCCTGTCACCCGATAGTTAACAATGGTTGCCTGTGTAGGGTCAGTCTTTGAAGGAATACAACGAGTCAGTCCACCATTATAGGAACCGAACCAGATACTACCATCGCTGGCAAGGCATGAACCCACCATGATATTACCCAGCATCGGACTATTAGCTGTTGTATAGTGAGACACTGTTTCACCCGTCCGCGGGTCATAAACCATAATGCCGCGCTCGTTGCTACCCAGCCAATAATAACCGTGACGGTCTTCAACGACAGTATTAATATCACCCAATTCTAGACTCTTGATGCTGGCCAGGCCCTCAATATACTGGTTCACACCATTCTTATATGCGCCTATCCACACAGGGCCTCGTGGGTCCAAATAGATATACTTGAGAGTCTTGTCGCTCACTGTCGTCTCATCGTACTTGCTGTTCTGGAACTGACGGAACTGGCGGTTCTTCAAGTCAATCACAAACAGTCCCTCGTGGTCAGTGGCTGCCCATATCCATCCATGACGGTCAACCCGCACATCCCATACATCCAGCTTCTCAGGGATATTCTCAATACCACGGCTACGCAACAAGTCAGTCAACTGTTTATACCACCGTTTTTCTTTCTGGATATAAATAAAGGTAAAGCCCTGCGTGGTTATCCAATAGTTGCCCTGACGGTCTACGTGTAAGCGGTAATCCTGATTTTCCACTCCACCATTCTCACGCATCCACTTGCTGACCCACTTCACCGTACCTTTCTCGCCGTCCATGCACATCAGCTCGCCACAGTTCGACGTAGCAAGCACATACTTGCCATAGTCTGCCATTGACGAGATACCATAGGTTGGGTTCAGTTCGCCCTGACCATAGCCCAACCTGATTTGAGCACTTTTCTTTGTCTTCGGGTTATAGCAGAAGAAGCCTTCATTATAGTATTTCACCCAAAAGTTTTTCTTATCGTCAATATGCACACGCTCTACGGCATTATGAGGCCCTAAGTATTTCTCTAACTCACGCCCGACGTTTCGTTCAAACTGCTCCGTCACGGGGTCATACACGCTATAACTCATACCATGCTTCAGCCATAGCTTCCCGTCGCAAGACTCCATGATTTGCTCAGTATAATTGTCGCGTATTGAGGTGGTGTCGCTTCTGTTCGAATAGAAAGTCTTAAACCGATAGCCGTCGTAGCGGTTCAGGCCATAGGCCGTACCTATCCAGACATACCCTCTGGAGTCGCGGTACACACAATTCACTTGCGAACTGGACAATCCGTTACGGGTGTCCAATCTGCGAAATTTCATCTCTGGCACATTACCCCTCATGACCACAGGCAACAGGAGGGCGGCCAATAGCACATATAATGACCTTCTCATTACGGTTTTTAGTTAGTGTTTTGCAAATATACTACTTTTATATGACATAGCCAAACAAAACATTCCGATTGTTTCTTGGCCTACACATTTCCACAAGTTCTTACGTCCTCTTCTTCAAGTTCTCATGCTTGGCTGACGTCTCACGAATAACCAGCTGCTGGGGAACTATCTCCTTATACACCTTCTGGTCGCCATCAATGCTTCTCAGTAAGAGTTCGCAAGCCCTGACACCCATCTGATGCGACTGGTCTTCAATGACCGAGAGCCGAGGAGTAACAAAGGCTGTATGAACATCGTCCGTAAAACCTATCAGCGCCACGTCGTCGGGAATGCGCAGCCCACAGTTCTTAATAGCCGTGAATGCCGCAAACGTGATGATGTCGTTAAACGCAAGAATGGCATCAGGACGTTTTTCCCCCTTGAACAGTTGCTCCACAGCATGAATTGCTACGTCATAGTCAATCATACCACATACCACTAAGTCACGGTCTATCTCTACGTGGTTTTCACGTAAAGCCTCCAGATAGCCATGCTTCCTACGGCGCACCATGTCCAGATGATTCGGGCCTCCGATGAAAGCTATTCGCCGGCTGCCCGTATCCAGCAAATGCTGCGTGGCGAGCTGGGCAGCCTCATCACCGTTAGCCATCACAGATGAGAAGCGGTCTGTCATACAAGTCCGCCCAAAGAACACCAACGGGATACCCATATCGGAAATCTCCTCAAAATGACTATAGTCCGTCGTTGTCTGGGACAGGCAGGCAATGATTCCCTCCACATGCATACTGACAAAGTTGTCAATAGCCTGCCGCTCATCTTCAAAACTCTCATGACTGTTGGCACTGATAACGCTATAGCCCTCACGCCGAGCCGCATCCTCAATACCGTCCAACACGGCAGCATAGTAGTGGGTAACCAAATTTGGCACGACAACACCGATAATCTTCGGGGCATCTTTGCGCAAACTCTGCGCAAAGGGATTGGGCCGATAGTTCATTTTCTTAGCCAATTCTTTCACCCGCTGCTGCATTTCCTTACTTATCTCTTGCGAACTGCGTAAGGCACGGCTAACAGTGGCAATGCTAACCCCCAGTTCATTGGCCAAATCCTTCAACGACGTGCGATGTTGTCTCTTACTATTCATGTCCAAAGGTTCTTAGTGGCAGCAAAGTTACAAAAAAAGGAGTAATTACGAAAACGTTTACGTTAGTTTTTTGCGTTATAACGCATCAGACTGGCCAAAAAGTAAGTATCTTTGCACCGCAATTTATAGAATGAGTAATGAATAGTTGATAATAAGTTAGTTAGAACATGAAGAGGAAGGCCGTCGTGAGACATCCTTCCTCTTTTCGTTATTCCTTGTTCTTTCGTTACTGTACCTTGATTGTAACGTTCTTCTTCTTGATGTTCTTGCAGTTGGTAAAGACAGCATCCTTCTTGGCCTGAATCATGACGTTCTCTAACGTGATACCGTCAATAGGCATCTCAGGCAGTCCGTTGAACTCCATCGCACGACCAGCATCGTTGCAGACAATGTTCTTAATGTTGATGTTACGGAAGATAGGCGTCTCCTCGCTAACGGGTACCTTCGTTACATTATCGGGGTTGTCACCATCGGCCAACATCTCGGCCACCGACTTACCACCATAATACATATTAAAGGTAATGGCATCGGTCTTGATGTCAGTCATCGACACGTTGTTGATGTTGATATTCTCCACGATACCACCACGGCCACGGGTCGACTTGAAGCGCAGACCTACGTCAGTACCCAAGAACTGGCAGTTCTCAACGAGTATGTTCTTCACACCGCCGCTCATCTCAGAACCTACTACGAAACCACCATGACCAGCAAAAACGGTGCATCCATCAACCACCACATTCTCGCACGGGCGACCACGACGGCGACCATCCTTATCCTTACCGCTCTTGAGACAGATACCGTCGTCACCGGCATCGAACTTTGAATTAACGATGAGTGCATTACGGCACGACTCCAAGTCGAGGGCATCGCCATTCTGTGCGTAGGCTGGATTACGTGCGAGTATATTATCCAATATGATGTTCTCACACATTAGCGGATGAATGTTCCATGCGGGAGAGTTCTGGAAGATAACGCCTTGTAGCAGCACGTTCTTACAGTTGACCAGCGACACCATAACAGGGCGCAGGAAACGTTTGATGGCATTCCATTCCTCCTCGGTCTGGGCATTGGGCACGTTCATGTTGGCACCCTTCTCACCCTGCACATATCCCTGATTAGGCACCCAGTAGCCTTTCTTCATCTCTACGCCACCCGGGCGGCTCATGATTTCCTTCCACTGAGCATCAGTAACCTTCGCCTTCTTAACGGGTCTCCAGTACTGACCATTACCATCAATAACACCGCGACCAGTGATAGCGATATTCTCAGCCCCGTTGGCACTCAGCGGCGACTGGCAGCGACGGGTGTCAAGACCCTCGAAAGAGGTCGTGATGATGGGATAGAGAGCTTCATCGCCCGAGAACTGGATGACGGCACCCACCTCCAAATGGAGGTCGATATTAGACTTCAGCACAACAGGCCCCGTGAACCACACACCCTGCGGAACGACCAGACGACCACCACCCTGCTTCGACAAGGCATCAATAGCACGGGCAAAAGCCTCGGTGTTGAGCGTCACACCATCGTCAACAGCCCCAAAGTCGCGGAGGTTGACCTGACGCTCGGGAATGGTCGGAGCCTTGACCTCCGGCATCTTGAACGGCAAGTTCTGGGTGTAGCGTTTGTAGGGATTGCCATCCTTACAGCATGGCTTCGTCTGCGCCTGTGCCGTCAGTCCGACAGCCAGCATGACAAGGCAGATTAATTTCTTCATAATGTGTTCGTTTTAATATGGGTTAGTAATTTGTTTCAAAGGAAGCATGACAAAGTCACGTTCATACATCAGCGGATGCGGTACCTTCAGGTCGGGCTCGTCGATGGTCAGGTCGTCGTAGAGCAGGATGTCAATGTCGACCGTTCTGTCGGCATACTGGCGACTATGCGATTTAACATCCGTCACCTTACACCTCCCCATGTCGCGCTCTATTTGCTGCGTCAGTTGCAGCACCTCACGCGGTGTCTTGTCGGTAAGACAGAGGACTGCCGCATTAAGGAAACGGTTGTCTGACTGGAAGCCCCACGGCTCGGTCTCGATGAACGACGACTGCCGTGTCACCTCTCCCACCCTTTCGCCAAGCAGGCGGATGGTCTCCCGCAGGTTACGCTCCCTGTCGCCGAGGTTAGAGCCCAGCCCCAGATACAACTGATGCTTAGTCATCCAGTATCAGCATGGCATCGCCGTAGCATCCGAACATATAGCCATTGTCGAGTGCCTTCTTGTAAGCCTCCATCACCAAGTCGTATCCGCCAAAGGCAGCGGTGGCCATGACCATCGTCGACTCAGAGTGATAGAAGTTGGCAATGAGCGAATCGGCCAGTCCGAACTCATAGGGCGGGAAGATGAACTTATTGGTCCATCCGTCGAACTCCTTCAGCATACCGTCGGTACCCACAGCCGTCTCCGTGGCGCGCATGGTGCTGACACCAACGGCACACACACGGTGGCCAGATGCCTTGGCCTGATTGGCTATCTCACAAGCCTCGCTGCCGACTATCATCTGCTCCGAGCTCATCTTATGCTTCGTCAGGTCTTCCACCTCAATGGGGTCGAAGCAGCCCAGTCCGCAATGTACGGTAATGAATGAGAAGTTGACCCCCCGAATCTCCAGACGCTTGAGCAACTCACGGCTGAAGTGCAGGCCGGAGGCAGGAGCCGTCACAGCCCCCTCATGGCGGGCATAGATAGTCTGGAAGTTCTCCATATCGTCGGGCGATGGCTCACGCCTGTCAATGATATAGCGGGGCAGCGGTGCCGAACCCAGCGAGAACAGCTCGCGCTTGAACTCGTCATGCGGGCAGTCGTAGAGGAAACGTAGCGTGCGACCTCGGCTGGTAGTGTTGTCAATGACCTCAGCCACCATCGGGCCTTCCTCGTCGAAGAACAGCTTGTTGCCAATACGAATCTTACGGGCAGGCTCTACCAGCACATCCCACAGGCGCAACTCCTCGTTCAGCTCGCGCAGCAAGAACACCTCAATCTTGGCATCGGTCTTCTCCTTCGTACCGAAGAGGCGGGCGGGAAACACCTTCGTGTCGTTCAGTATCAAGACATCGCCCTCGTCGAAGTAGTCAATCAGGCGGCGGAAGGTCAGGAACTGGTCGGTATCCTTACCCTCCTCATCCTTCTCGAACATATCGATGGTCTGGCTCTTGCGGTGAAGCACCATCAGGCGGCACTCGTCGCGGTGATACACTTTCTCCACCGTTCCGTCCTCGTTGGTGAACGCGCGGTGGGGCGGCTCTAAGGCCACCTGGCTTTCGGGCAACTTGAATTTGAATTGTGACAGCTTCATCTATGTAATTTGCTATTTGTTTACTATGAATAAGACGGACTACTTACCTGCTATCTCCTGCTGGGCCAGCCAGTCAGGGAAGTCGTCGATGGTGATGCAGTCCTCGATGCGCACACTGCCGACACGGGTGCGACAGAGGGCAGTCAGATAGGCTCCGCTCTGCAAAGCCTGCCCGATGTCACGGGCCAGTGAGCGGATGTAGGTGCCTTTGCCACAGACCACACGGATGCTGAGTTGCATTGATGTTGGGTCAAAGGCAGTTACGTCAATGGCATCGACGTGTACCGTCTTGGGAGCCAGCTGTACCTCCTTGCCCTGACGCATCAGGTCGTAGGCACGGTCGCCACCGAGCTTACAGGCTGAGTACTCGGGGGGCACCTGCTGGATGTCGCCGACGAAGCCCGTAAGCACCTCACGGATAAGCGCCTCGGTGATGTGGGCGGTCGGATAGGTAGCATCCACGGGGTGCTCCATGTCGTAGCTGGGCGTGGTGGCTCCGAGCTGCAGGGTGGCCGTGTACTCCTTGATGTCGAGCTGCAGGCGTTCTATCTCCTTGGTCTTCTTGCCCGTGCAGAGTATAAGCACGCCAGTAGCCAAAGGGTCGAGGGTGCCCGCATGACCTATCTTCACCCGCTTGACACCGATGCGGCGCGACACGCGGGTGCGGACAAAGGCCAGCGCACCGAATGAGGTCATCCGATAGGGTTTGTTGATGTAGATGTATTCTCCCTCCGTGAAGTTCATGCGGTCAGGAACAGATAATGGTGATGATACCTACGATGGCACAATAGATGCCGAAGTAGAGCAGCTTGCCTCGCTTAACGATGTTGAGCATCCACTTACAGGCCAGACAGCCTGAGACGAATGCAGCTACGAAGCCTATGGCAAGGGGCAGTGCATCGATGCCTCCCATGACATCCTCGCCCTTGACCATCTTCAGCACGTCAAGCAGGGCCTCGCCCAGAATGGGGGGAATGACCATGAGGAATGAGAACTGGGCCAGCTTCTCCTTCTTGTTGCCGAGCAGCAGTCCCGTGGCAATGGTTGAGCCGGAGCGCGACACACCGGGCAGCACGGCTACGGCCTGTGCCAGTCCGATGACGAGTGCATCCTTCCATGAGATATGCTCCTTCTGGCGGGGCTTGGCATAGTACGAGAAGGTGAGCAGGGCTGCGGTGACGAGCAGGCAGCAGCCTACGACCAGCAGGCCGGAACCGAAGATTTCCTCGACCTGCTCCTTGAAGAACAGGCCCACGATGCCGACGGGAATCATCGACACGACGATGTTCAGCGCATACTTGGTCTCGGCGTTCAGCTCGCACTTAAAGAGTCCGCGCACCAGCCAGTCTATCTCGCTCCACAGCACAACCACGGTGGACAGCACAGTGGCTACATGGACAGCCACGGTGAACATCAGGTTGTCGCCACCGTCGCTCATGCCAAACAGCGCCTGACCAATGGCCAGATGGCCGCTGCTGCTGACGGGAAGATACTCCGTCAGTCCCTGAATAATGCCAAGGACGAGTGCTTCAAACCAACTCATGCCTGAACCTCCTCTGTTGTCGTTTCCTGACCATCGTTATCAGCGTCCTTGGGTCGTCTGACCACGGCGTAAATCATTGACACGAAGCCCAGCAGGCAGACCACGGGGGCCACCTTGATGCGGCGGGCACTGAATATGTCGGGGTTGTAGGCCGTCTCCGTGGAGCCCGGGCCGCTCATCAGCAGGAAGCCGATGACGACAACCGCCATGCCGATGGCCAACAGAATGTAGTTGACCTTGTCGAATGCGAAATCTCTCTTATCCATCATTCATTATTTGCTTATGGTTCTTAACTCTATATTTGGTACAGCTCGCTGGCCGTCATACGCAGGAACTTGTTGACTGCCAGCCAGGCGCAGAACAGCGTGATGACGATGCCGAACAGGAAGACGGCTCCCCCCGTCAGCGCCAGCACGTCCCACGTCACAATGTCGAACAGCCCAGGCTGGGTGACGTAGAGGCCGTAGACACCGGCTCCCAGCACAACGTTGGCCAGCAGGGCGGCCACGATGCCCACACCCACGGCCTGCTTGAGGAACGGACGGCGGATGAAGCCCCACGAGGCTCCCACCAGCTTCATGGTGTGGATGACGAAACGGCGGGCATAGATGCTAAGCCGCACCGTGTTGCTAATGAGCGAGAACGACACGCAGGTGAGCAGCACGGCCAGCACCAGCAGGATAAGGCTGAGGCGGCTGAGGTTGGCATTGACGCGGTCCATCAGGTCTTCCATGTATGTCACGTCGCTCACCCTGCTGTCGCGCCTGATTTCACGTGCTATCCAGCGCAGCGAATCGCAGTTGGCATAGTCGGAAGACAGCTGCAGCTCAAGCGTGGCAGGGAAAGGATTGAAGCCCAGAAACTCAGAGGGGTCGCTGCCCAGCTCCTTGATTTGCTCGCGCTGGGCTTGCTCCTTGCTGATATAGTCGATGTTGTGGGAATAAGGCCGGTGGTACAGGTCGCGGCACAGCATGTGGGCGTCGTTCACCGTCACCGAGTCCTTCAGCATGACGGTCACCGTCAGGTTCTCCTTCATGTGGGCTGACAGATTGCGAGCCGACAGCACGAAGAACACGACCATGCCCAGCAGCACCAGCACCATGGTGGTACTTATACACAGCGTAATCACCTGCATACCACGGCGGCTGCGGGCTTTTTTTCTCTTCTTACTCATATCTCATTCTTAGACGTAGTACACCTAATTTCGTGCAAAGGTACAAATAAGAATGCGAAAATCCAAATTTTCTTTGAAGTTTTATTCGTCCGCTGGGTCGGCGGAGCAGAGCGGCATCGGGTGCGGAGCACGTCGGCATATCGTGCGGAGCGCATCGGCACATGATGCGGAGCGTGTCGGCACACGATGCGGACGCGGTCGGCGCATGGTGCGGACGGCCTCGGCACATGGTGCGGATGCGGTCGGCACAGACTGCCCCCCTGATGCAGCCCTCCAAAGCGTTAATTCTGTATAAATCGGCACACATATCGGCGGAATTTTATACTTTTGCACTCACTATGAGTACGATTATCTATCCATCGCCGATTTTCGGCCCCGTACACAGCCGCCGTCTGGGTATCTCACTGGGCATCAACCTACTGCCCGCCGACGGAAAGGTGTGTTCGTTTGACTGTATCTATTGTGAGTGTGGCTTCAACGAGGCCCACCGCCCCACCCTGCCTATGCCGACGCGTGAGGAGGTGGCCCAGAAGCTGGAGCAGCAACTGCAGAAGATGGCGGCTGAAGGCCAGTTGCCCGACGTGCTGACGTTTGCCGGCAACGGTGAGCCGACGTGCCACCCGCACTTTGCCGAGATTATCGGCGACACGCTGCGGCTGCGCGACCAGTATTGTCCGAAGGCGAAGGTCTGCGTACTCAGCAACTCGACCATGCTCCACCGGCAGCAGGTTCACGACGCACTCATGCTGGTGGATGACAACATCCTGAAGCTCGACACGGTCAGCCCGCAGTACATCAACCGTGTGGACCACCCCAACGGCACCTACGACGTGCAGGCCGTCATCGAGCACATGAAGGCGTTTCACGGCCACGTCATCATACAGACCATGTTTATGCGGGGCAACTGCAACGGCGAGTCGGTGGACAACACGGGCGAGGAGTACGTGGGCCCGTGGCTCGAAGTGGTGCGCCAAATCAAGCCGCAACAGGTCATGGTCTATACGATTGACCGCGAGACACCGGCTCAGGGACTGGAAAAAGCCAGTCGCGAACAGCTGGATGCCATTCGCGACCGTGTGATTGCAGCCGGCATACCCTGCACGGCCAGTTACTAAGTTTCCGTTTTTCAGGTCACAGCACATGGGGGAGCTGAAGCCTCCCCCTCATATCTATGTCCCCCCTTATAGGGGGACAGATATAAGAGGGGGGGTGAGGCTTTAGAAGGGGGCTGTCGCCAGACTACGCCTTCGTGATGATGCCCACCTGTGAAGCCCTGATGAACTCGATGACGTGACGGATGAAGGGGCCATCGGGCACCTGCTCCTCTATCTGATTAACAGCATCAAACGCCGATGTCTTGCCGTGGAACACCAGTCGGTAGGCATTGGCTATGTGCTTCAGCGTCTTCTCGTCGACACCCTGCTGGCGGGCCACCTGCATGTTGACACCACCGTAGTTGATGTCGTTGGTGCAGATGATGAACGGCGGCACGTCCTTTGAGAACGTGGTGCCGGCCTGAATCATAGAGCCACGGCCCACGCGTGTCTTCGCGTTCTCGATAACCGATGACGAGAAGATAACGCCGTCCTCAATCTCACAGTCGCCGGCAATCTTCGTGCCGTAGCCAACGACACAGCGGTTGCCCATCTTCGTGTCGTGCGAGATATGCGCACCCTCCATCAGCACGTTGTCGTTGCCGATGACGGTCTGACCGCCACGATGGGTGGCTCGGTTGACCACTACGTTCTCGCGGAAGATGTTGTTATCGCCGATGATACACTCGGTCTTCTCACCTCTGAACTCGAAGTCCTGAGGCAGCGCAGCAATGACGGTGCCTTGATGTATCTTGTTGTTATTGCCCATGCGAGTACCGTTCATGATGCTCACAAAGGGGAAGATGATACAGTTGTCGCCAATCTCTACGTCGCCCTCGATGTAGACGAAGGGGAATATCTTACAGTTATTGCCGATTTTCGCTCTGGGGTCAATCTCGGCCTTGGGGGAAATTTCACTCATTTTCTTTGAACTTTGAGGGTTGAACTTGGTATCCTTTGCACTACTTTCCGCCTCCGCCAAGGGCTGTGTACAGCGAGACGACGGCCTGCATCTTATAGAAGTCGTCGGTCACCTTCGACAGCTGGGCCGACAGCAACTGCGTCTGGGCGGTCAGCACCTCGAGATAGCTGGAACCACTGCTGCGGTAGAGGGCTTTCGTGTCCTCCACGTTCTTGGTGAGCACCTTCACGCGCTGGGCCTCCAACTTCGAGTTGGCATCATACTGCTGGTAGTTAACGAGGGCGTTGCTGACCTCGTTGCCTGCCGAGAGAATGGCGTTCTGCCATGTATTGAAAGCCTGTTCATACTGCAACTGGCTGACCTTCAGGTTGGCCACAAGGGCACCACGAGCAAAGATGGGCTGCGTCAGCGAGCCAAACAGCGTGGTGAGCCACTTGCCGGGGTTCATGGCTCCGTTCAGGTTAGAGAAGGCTGCTGATGCACCCACGGTAATGTTGGGATAGAACTGCGAGCGGGCCGTCTGCACATCGTGGAAGCAAGCTGCCAGCGACATCTCGGCATTATGCACGTCGGGGCGGTTCTTCAGCAGGGCAACACCCACACCCGTGGCAAACTCGGAGGGCAGTGACTGCTCGGCCAGTGTCGAGCGGGGTATCTGCTGACCAGCCTGCCCAATCAGCAGCGACAGTGCGTTCTCCGTTGCCCGTATCTGGCGACGGAAATCGTTGGCCTGCGTCTGGATAGACAGATAGGCGGCCTCGGCACTCTGCACGCTGGTAGAGCGCATACGGCCCAGATTATACTGCAACTGCATCATCTCCCACGTCTCCTTGGCCATTTGGCTCATCTCGGTCACGATGGCCAGCTGCTGGTCGAGCATCAACAGCGTATAGTAGCTGTTGGCGATGCCGCTGACAACTTGGGCGCGGACAGCCATCTGGTAGTCCTTCATGCCCAGTAGCTTCATCTGCGTAGAGCGCTTCTGCGACAGCACGTTGCCGAAGAGGTCAAGCGTCCATGAGGCAGACACGGGGATGGAGTACGACTTGGTAGTGACCGATGGGTCGGTGTACGTCGTCGAGATGGTTCCCATCGGGGTGCTTCCACCAATGGCGATAGCAGGCAGGAAGGCCAGCTTGGCTGCCTTCAGCATGGTCTCGTACATCTGCACGGTCAGCAGCGCATTCTGCAGGTTGGCATTCTTCTGCAGTCCCTGCTCTATCAGCTGTTGCAGCTGCGGGTCGGTGAAGACACTGCGCCAGGGCAGGTTACCGAATGAGGCGGTATCCTGCACGGCCAGCGTGTCAACGTCGGAAACAGCGTCGCGAATGAGCCCCTGGGTGTTCACGTCGGGACGCTCGTACTTGTTATATAGGCCACAGCTGCCCAGCAGCATCGTGGCCGCAGCGAATATCAATAACTTCTTCATAAGCTTCTTATTCCTCCAGTTTATAATCTACGGGACGGTGGGCATACTGGGCTATCTCAGAGGCCACGTCGGGGTTCTCCTCGTCGCCCTCGAACTTCATCGGGCTGAACTTCTCTTGCAGCGACTGGAAGATGACGAACAGGGTCGGCACCACCAGAAGCTGGCACAGCGTACCAATCAACATACCACCAATGGCAGCGGCTCCCAGCGTCTGGTTACCATTCTTACCTACGCCCGAGGCAAACATCATCGGCAACAGACCGATGACCATGGCCAGCGAGGTCATCAGGATAGGACGCAGACGGGCGGCAGCACCCAGCACGGCTGACCACGAGATGGCCATACCCGTCTGGCGGCGCTCTAATGCGAACTGCACAATCAGAATGGCGTTCTTAGCCAACAGACCTATCAACATGATGAGCGAAATCTGCATATAGATGTCGTTGGAATGGCCAAACAGCATCGTGAACAGGAAGCAGCCTGCCAGTCCGAAAGGTATGGAGAGCACAACGGCCAGCGGCAGCACATACGATTCGTACTGAGCCGACAGAATCAGGTAGATGAAGATGAAGCACAGCACGAAGATGACGGCCGTCGTGTTGGAAGCCTTGGCCTCCTCACGTGTCAGACCTTGATAGTCGTAGGTATAGCCCTGCGGCAGCATCTCGGCAGCAACCTCCTGAGCGGCCTTGATGGCCTCACCCGTTGAATAGCCATTGGCTACCGTAGCCGTCACGTTGATGGATGTAAACAGGTTGAAACGGTTGATGTTAGATGGGCCGTAGACGCGCTCCATACGGCAGAACTCCTCAACGGGCGACATGCCAGCTGGGGTGCGGACATAGATGCTGTTCAGCGACTCGGGGGTCATGCGTGTCTCAGGTGAACCCTGAATCATGACACGATAGAGCTTACCGTAAGCGTTGAAGTTTGAAGCATAGAGACCACCATAGTAACCCTGCAGCGTAGTAAGCACCGTGCTGGGCGATATGCCTGCCTGCTTACACTTGGGCACGTCAACGTACAGCATATACTGCGGATAGTTAGGATTATAGGAGGTCTGAGCCGTCTGGAACTCAGGGCGCTTGTTCAGCTCGGCCAGATAGTCCTTAACTATGCCGAAGAACTTGCTGAGCGAACCACCCGTGCGGTCCTGCATGACGATAGACACACCTGAGTTGGCCGAGAAGCCGGGAATCATAGGCGGTGCAAAAGCCAGAATCTGGGCATCCTTGATATGGGCTGTCTTCATGTATATCTGAGCCAGTACACCCGTCGACTCGTATGGGTTAAGGAAGAAGCGATAAATGCCATCGCCTTCCCACAGGCCGCTAAGTTTCCAGAAGAATCCCTTCTGACGCTCGGCAAACGGCTTCAGCTTGATAATGAAAGTGGCTTGGTCGGAACCAGCACCAGCAATGAAGTTGTAACCCTGAATCTGCTCGCGGTTCTGAATAGCAGGGTCGGAGGCTAAGATGGAGTCTACCTGCGTGATAATCTCGGTAGTACGGGCTACTGACGTAGCAGGCGGCATTGAGATAGTACAGAAGATAGTACCTGTGTCCTCGTCGGGCACAAGACCTGTCTTAGTCGTGGCCATTGCAGCTATCATGGCTACAATACCGATAATAACCGTTGCGATGATAGCAAGGGGCTTGCGCACCAACTTCTCCACCGCATTCTTATACTTGTTGGTGGTAGCGTTGAAAGCCGTATTGAACGAGGCGTGGAAGCGGTCTATCACTGACATCTTCTTCTCGTGTCCCTCTGCATCATGCGGTTTCAGGAAGATGGCACAAAGGGCAGGCGACAGCGTCAGGGCGTTCAGAGCCGAGATAAAGATACTAACGGCCATCGTCACACCGAACTCACGATAGAACGTACCTGACGTTCCACCGATGAACGACACAGGGATGAACACCGAGGCCATCACCAACGTAATAGAGATGATAGCACCTGAAATCTCGTTCATGGCATCGATAGAGGCAGTCAATGCCGACTTATAGCCTTGGTCCAGTTTGGCATGAACAGCCTCAACCACCACAATGGCATCGTCCACCACAATGGCAATAGCCAGCAACAAGGCCGATAGCGTCAGCAGGTTAATGGAGAAGCCAAATACGGAGAGGCAGAAGAACGTACCAACCAACGAAACAGGCACGGCTATCAGCGGGATGAGCGTTGAGCGCCAGTCTTGCAGGAAGACGTAAATCACGATGAACACCAAAACCAGCGTGAACACCAGCGTGAACACCACCTCCTCGATAGAGGCATACAGGAACTCGGTAACATCATAGTTAATCTTGTATTTCATGCCCGGCGGGAACAACTTGGCCTGCTCTTCCAGCTCGGCTTTCACCTGCTTGGCAATCTCATTGGCGTTAGAGCCTGCAATCTGCTGCACCATGCCCATCACCGACGGGATGTTGTTGTTCTTCATCGACACCGTGTACTGCTGACCACCCAGTTCAATGCGGGCAACGTCCTTCAGCTTCAGCGTCTGACCATTGGCGTCGCTGGAAATAACGATATTGCCAAACTCCTCGGGAGTCTTCAGACGACCAGTATAGCGCATAGCATACTCGTAGGCAACATCTGACTGCTCACCAAAGCTACCCGGGGCAGCCTCGATATTCTGCTCAGCCAGAACGCCAGAGATATCGCTCGGCATCAGGTTGTACTGCTTCATCACGTCGGGTTTCAGCCAAATACGCATAGAGTACGTCTTCATACCCGGCGACTGCACATCACCCACACCCTGAATACGCTTGATGGCCGGCACGATATTAATATTGTTGTAGTTCGTCAGGAACTCATCGTCATAGCGACCGTCACTGGTCAGCGAGAACATCAGCACCTGTGAGGTCTGACGCTTCATCACCGTCACACCGATGCGCGTTACCTCGGCAGGCAGCAGAGCTTGAGCCTGAGAGACACGGTTCTGCACGTTAACGGCACACATATCGGCATTCATACCCTGACGGAACAGCACACTAATCTGAGCTGAACCAGAAGAGGCCGATGACGAAATATAGTCCATACCTTCCACACCGTTGATACTCTCCTCCAACGGCGTAATGACAGAGTTCTTTACCGTCTCAGCATCGGCACCTGGATAGTTCGTGTACACTGTGACCGTAGGCGGCGCAATGTCCGGGTACTGCTCAATAGGCAGCGAAACCAGTCCGATGAAACCCAGCAGCACGATGAGGATAGAAATCACCGTCGAGAGCACTGGGCGCTTGATAAATGTTGTAAAAGTCATAATTGTCAACTATCAATTATCAATTATTTTTTCATGGCTCCGACGATATCACCAGCCGACATAGACTTGGCCTGCTCGTCAATCTTCTCCTGATAGCGCTGCGGCGTGATGGGTACAATCTCCATTCCGTCGCTGAGCTTCGTGATACCATTAGTTACATAACGGTCGCCCGTATGCAGGCCGTCAGTCACAACATAATGATTGCCGTCGTTCTGCGGGTCTACCTTAATCTCGGTATACTTCACCTTATTGTCCTTACCCAGTGTATAGACGAACATCTTGTTCTGCACCTCGCTGACGCAAGCCTGCGGAATAACAATAGCATTTGAGTTGACACGCGGGATAATAATGTTGCCTGCACCACCACTCTTCAGCGTCTTCTCTGGATTAGGGAATGCAGCTATCAGCTGTACTGAACCAGTAGCGGCATCAATAACACCGCTCATCTTGGTTACCTTACCCTCATGAGGATAGACAGTTCCATCGGCCAGCTGCAACTTCACATCGGGCAGACTATTCAGTCCAGCCTGCGAAAGCAGCATGGATTCCTTCTCCGTTACCGAGAAGTAAGCCTCTATTGATGAAATATTCGACACAGTAGTCAGTACATTAGAACTGCTGACCAGTGCACCGCGCTTGAAAGGCAGTGTGCCTACCACACCAGTCGAAGGACTCTTGACATAGCAGAAGCTCAATGCCTCCTTAGCAGAAGCCAATGCTGCCTTAGCCTGAGCCAATCCAGCCTTAGCACTCTCGTAGTTATTCTGCGAAGTCTGCATCTCAAAATCGCCTATGACCTTATTAGCATGTAACTGCTTAGCGTTGTCAAAGGTCAGCTTGGCAGTGTTCACTTGCTGCTGGGCTGTGTTGACGGCAGCCTGAGCCTGACGAACCTGAGCCTGATAAGTTTCGTTGTCGATAACAAACAAAACCTGTCCTGCACTGACCGTCTGGCCTTCCTTTGCGTTAATCTGCGTGAGGAAACCCGATACCTTCGGACGAATCTCCACATCCTGAACACCTTTGATAGTGGCTGGATAAGTGGTCTGCATATCGGCACTCGACATTCCTACCGTTGCTACGGGGAACTCATTGTCACCGAAATTCGGGCGACCACCACCGCCGCCACAAGAAACTAACGTTGCAGCAATGGCTGCAAGCATCATCATCTTTCTCATTTTCATACCTATCTTTAATAATTAATGCTTATATCCTTTGCAAAGACGAAAACCCAAATCTATTCTTCAAGTTTTCAAGGTGCAAAATTACTAAAAACCTACCAGTTATATATTACAGGCCAACTATATTTAACAAACTTTATTAAACCTTGCTCTTTGTTTTTACCAAATATAATCCTACCTTTGCAAACAGAAAACGACTATAGACAATGAAGACAAGCGAAAGAGACGCCTTGATAACAGGCAACATGGGATATGTAGTGACACTGGCCCGCCAGTATAAAAGCGAACTACTCAGCACGGACGACCTCGTGAGCGAGGGTTGCATCGGACTGATGAAGGCCGCCGACAAGTTTGACCCTAACCGTGGCAAGCCCTTTGTCACCTTTGCCGCCCCCTACATTCGCCAAAGCATTGAGGAGGCTATCAGCCGTATAACGGGCGAGGTACCCGTCATGTCGACGGACGAGAGCCTGCCCGTCGGTTCAAACAATAACTTCACCCTACTGAATGTACTGGAAGACCCAGACGCACCGAGAGCCGACCATGCACTAGAGCAACATACTCTTTCTGATGAGCTGGCCGAAGCTATCAGCACACTTAACGAGCGTGAACAGGCTGTCGTCAGGCGATTCTTTGGCATTGACTATCAGCGTATGACAATGGCTGAGATTGGCGAAGAGTTAGGCCTAAAGCGCGAGCGAGTTCGCCAAATTCGCGATAAAGCCATGCGCAAGCTCAAGAAACAAGGCCCATCTGCTTAGCCTTCTGCATTAACAGCTCCATCAGCGGTCCACGCTCATTGGCCACTTTATCGTCGAGGACAGCATCCTTCAGATATTGTTTCAGCACACCCACCTCACGGGATGGTGGTAGATGGAACATTTCCATGATTTCGTTGCCATCGATAACAGGCTGCAACAATCGTTTATAATCCTTTTCTTGCAAGTCCGTCAGCTTCTCACGCACCATACGGAAGTTCTCCAGAAAGAGCTTCTTGCGCACTTCGTTCTTGGAGGTGATGTCGGCCTCGCAGAGTATCATCAGGTCGTCAATATCATCGCCAGCATCATTGAGCAATCGTCGCACGGCACTGTCAGTCACTTCATTATCGGCTATCGCCTGAGGCCGCATGTGCAGGTCAACGAGTTTCTGCACATATTTCATTTCAGCCCCCATCGGCAACTTCAGTCTTCGGAAGATGCCCTGCACCATTTTCGCACCAATGATGTTATGGTTATGGAAAGTCCAGCCAGCACCATTCTCCCATCGCTTCGACTTAGTCTTGCCTATATCATGCAGCAAGGCAGCCCAACGGAGCCATAATGACGCATCATGGCGACAAACATTCTCCAGAACCTCCAGTGTATGATAGAAGTTATTCTTATGAGCCCTCCCGTCACGCTTTTCTA
The DNA here is from genome assembly GCA_947174945.1 of uncultured Prevotellaceae bacterium. Taxonomy (GTDB): domain Bacteria; phylum Bacteroidota; class Bacteroidia; order Bacteroidales; family Bacteroidaceae; genus Prevotella. Next base: position 106,734 of record CAMWKZ010000002.1, read on the forward strand.
CGATGTCAAGGGCTGCCAGCTCTGGCAAAATGATGTTCAGCAAGCCGCTGCGCTGTAAGTATTCTAAGCCAGTGCTGGGATGCGGAGCCATCATGATTTTGTTTAGCTCTACCTCGATGCGCTCACCACTGACGATTTTAATACGCTCGGCCATACGTTCCAGTCCTTCAAAAGTCTCGTCCTCTATTTGGAAATTCAACTGAGTGGCAAAGCGGATGCAACGCATCATGCGCAACGGGTCATCACTGAACGTTACCTCCGGGTCAAGGGGCGTAGCAATGATGCCATCCTCCAAGTCGGCGATGCCGTTGAAAGGGTCTACCAATTCACCGAAGCGGCTTTTATTCAAACAGATAGCCATTGCGTTAACAGTAAAGTCGCGACGGTTCTGGTCATCCTCCAACGTACCATTCTCGACGATGGGCTTACGCGAATCATGACTGTAGCTTTCCTTGCGCGCTCCAACAAACTCCACCTCAATCTCCTGCGGGCCGTCCTTTGTCTGCTGCCAACATTTCACCTGCGCTGTGCCAAAGTTCTTGAATACACTCAGATGCGCACGCTTTCCCAGCTGTTGCTTCAACGCCTTAGCCACCTCAATGCCACTGCCCACGACAACAACATCAATGTCGTTGCTGGGTCGTTCCAAGAAGATGTCGCGCACATAGCCGCCCACCACGTAACACTCCATCCCCAGCCGGTCAGCTACGGATGAAATCTGGTGAAATAGTTCTTTATCTAATATCTTTGCTAACGCAGCGTCTGAATACAGTTTCATGGCTGCAAAGGTACGAAAAAAAACGGCAAGACACAAAAAACGGCTATAAATTTGGCTCTTTGCTTACTTATTTGTACCTTTGCACTCGAATATGGCTACAAACGAAGTAATGACAAACGCTCAGTTCGAGCAAGTGGTCAGGGAATGTCGCACACTGTTCGAGAAGAAGCTCCACGACTATGGTGCTTCGTGGCGCATCCTGCGACCTCAGTCGCTAACCGACCAGCTGTTTATCAAGGCCAAACGCATCCGCTCGTTGGAAATCAAGAAAGAATCACTGGTGGGTGAAGGCATCCGCCCTGAGTTTGTTGCACTCATCAACTATGGCATTGTAGGACTTATCCAACTTTACAATGGCTTTGCCGATACCGTTGACATTGCCAACGACGAGGCCATGAGGCTCTACGACAAATATGCCCACGAGGCACTGGAGCTGATGAAGCGCAAGAACCACGACTACGACGAGGCGTGGCGAGGAATGCGCGTAAGCTCATACACCGACTTCATCCTCACCAAGATTGAGCGCATCAAGGAGATTGAGAACTTAGGGGGCGACACATTAGTCAGCGAAGGGATTGATGCCAACTACATGGACATTATCAACTATGCTGTGTTCGGAGCCATTAAGCTGAGTGAAGAACAATAAAGGGAAGTGAAGAAGATTGCCGTAAATATTGCCCGTCTGGTACTGGCCATCGTCCTGATACTATCAGGATTCGTCAAGGCCGTCGACCCGCTGGGCACGCAATACAAGATAGCCGACTATCTGGGAGCGCTGCATCTCGGGCAGTATGCACCAGACATCATGACGCTGGGCGCAGCCGTCTTGTTGTCGGCCATTGAGTTCGGACTGGGCATCTGTCTGCTGTTTGCCATCCGCCGACGGTTAGTGTCGCGACTGACACTGCTCATGATGAGCATCATGACACCCCTCACGCTATGGCTGGCCGTGGCCAATCCCATCAGCGACTGCGGATGTTTCGGTGATGCCGTAGTGCTCAGCAACTGGCAGACCTTCTGGAAGAACGTAGTGCTGCTGGCACTGGCACTCATCATCAGGGCATGGCCGCTGGAAATGCTACGGTTTGTATCAAGGTCAAACCAATGGATTGTCATCAACTACTCGGCTCTGTTTATCATCTTCGTGTCTGGCTGGTCGCTCTACTACCTGCCCTACTTCGACTTCCGTCCCTACCACGTGGGTACCGACCTGCGCCAAGGATGGCAACAGATGTTAGAAGGACAAGAATCGCCATACACCGACTTCTTCATAGAGCGCACGGACAACGGCGAGGACATAACCGAAGGGGTATTGCAAGACAAAGGCTACACGTTCCTGTTGGTATCGCCCCATTTAGAGCAGGCAGACGACAGCCAGCTGGACCGCATCAACGACCTTTACGAATATGCTGACGACAGAGGCTATCCGTTCTATTGTCTGACAGCCAGCGGAGCAAAGGGCATCCAGCGATGGCAGGAGACGACGGGAGCAGAATACCCATTCTGCCAGACGGACGAAACCGTGCTGCGCACCATCATACGAAGTAACCCGGGAATGTTGCTGCTCAAGGACGGCAAGGTGATAGGCAAGTGGAGCCACAACAACCTGCCCGTCATCGAGGAGTCGCAATCAAGCCTGCCGCTTGAGAAACTCAGCTTCGGGCAGATGGCCGAGAACTCCGTGGCACAGAAGATACTGTGGATTATCATGTGGTACGTGCTGCCACTGCTGATGCTGGCCCTTGCCGACCGCCTGTGGGCATGGTCGAACTGGGTGAAGAAGAAAGAAAAGTCAAACAAAGTATATCAACTTTTAAAACGCAAGAAAGAAATGAGAAAGAAGATTGTTGCAGGCAACTGGAAGATGAACCTGAACCTGCAAGAGGGCGTAGCCCTGGCTAAGGAGCTGAACGAAGCCCTGACGGCTGACAAGCCAAACTGTGACGTAGTTATCTGCACACCGTTCATCCACTTGGCTTCAGTAGCCAAGGAGCTGGAAGGCAGCGTGATTGGCCTCGGTGCCGAGAACTGTGCCGACAAGGAGAAGGGCGCCTATACGGGTGAGGTAAGCGCCGAGATGGTGAAGTCGACTGGTGCCCAGTATGTTATTCTCGGCCACTCTGAGCGCCGTGAGTACTACAAGGAGACTCCCGAGGTGCTGAAGGAGAAGGTGTTGCTGGCCCTGAAGAACGGTCTGAAGGTTATCTTCTGCATCGGTGAGACGCTGGAAGAGCGCGAGGCCAACAAGCAGAACGAAGTGGTGAAGGCAGAGCTGGAGGGCAGTGTGTTCAACCTCAGCGAGGCAGACTTCCGCCAGATTATCATTGCCTACGAACCCATCTGGGCTATCGGTACGGGCAAGACCGCCACTGCCGAGCAGGCTGAGGAGATTCACGCCTACATCCGCTCTATCGTAGCAGAGAAGTACGGCCAGGCCGTTGCCGATGACACCAGCATCCTGTATGGTGGCAGCTGCAAGGCCAGCAACGCCCCTGAACTGTTTGCCAAGCCCGACATCGACGGTGGCCTCATCGGCGGTGCATCGCTCAAGTGCGCAGACTTCAAGGGCATCATTGATGCTTGGAAATAATGAGACGTATTATCTCTATACTAACCCTGTGTGTCGGCATTTGCATGAATGCCGATGCACAGACTTTTACCCAGCGCATTCAGAAGAAGGTGGCAGGACAGGGCACGATTGTCATTCATCAGGACTCCACCATTGAGCGGCTGGTGAACACGGCTCCGCTGGGCATCAAGTCGAGCCAGCCAACGGCCACCACTCCGTCTGCCCAGACACCCACTGCGCCCAAGACACCAACAACTGCCATCCAAACGGACACCATAGACACCTCGAAGAAAGTTATGCGAGGTGATGCCAAGGTGAACGGCTACCGTGTGCAGGCCTTTGCAGGAGGCAACTCGCGCACCGACCGCCAGCAGGCTGAGCGCATCGGCAACGACATCAAGAGCCACTTTGGCGGCGTTCCCGTCTATGTCCATTTCTACTCACCACGCTGGATATGCCGTGTAGGCAACTACCGCACTTACGAGGAGGCCCACCAGATGCTGGTCAGTCTGCGCAAGCTGGGCTACACCCAGGCCACCATCGTGAAGGGCAAGATTACCGTAGCAGCGTATTAAGACAAGTAACCAACTATAAAGAAGAAACGTCGTGTACTCAGAAAACGAAACATTCCGAGAAGGACTCGACCAGCTGGCCGGGCATTATAAAGAGATACTCACCCTGCTGGGCGAGGACCCCAGTCGCGAGGGGCTGCTGAAGACCCCGATGCGCGTAGCCAAGGCTATGCAGGTGCTGACACGTGGCTACGGGATGGATGCCCACAAGGTACTTACCGATGCCTTGTTCAAGGAGGACTACAGTCAGATGGTCATTGTCAAGGACATTGACTTCTTCTCGCTTTGTGAGCATCACATGCTGCCTTTCTATGGGAAGGTACACGTGGCCTACATTCCCAACGGATACATCACGGGACTGAGCAAGATTGCCCGTGTCGTAGACATATACAGCCACCGGCTGCAAGTGCAGGAGCGCATGACGCTGCAAATCAAGGAGTGCATACAGCAGACGCTGAAGCCTCTGGGCGTAATGGTAGTGGTCGAGGCCAAGCACATGTGTATGCAGATGCGGGGCGTGGAGAAGCAGAATAGCATCACCACCACCAGCGACTTCTGCGGAGCCTTCAACCAGGCCAAGACCCGAGAGGAGTTCATGAACCTTATACATCACCACCAATAACAAAAAGCTAACATACTATGGAGCAGTTTAACAAAAACACCTACAAGAAGCAGAACCTATCGCAAGAGTTCTACCACAGCTGCCTGGGTAAAGTCATCATCCTGGCCGTCATCTCGCTCATCCTGACCATCATCGCCGCACTGACCGTGCCCACCGAGGAGGTAACTCGCATAGAGACGGAGGGCAACATCCGCCAGTGCCTGCAGGACAACGACAGCATCAAGGGCGACATCATCGACGAAATGGTATGGAACATTGCACGTACCTTCTCAGAGCCCGACTCCACTCTTGACAACAAGGAGCTGCTGGAAGCCTGCTGGAAGCACAACAAGATTGAGACTTACAGCCACACGCTATTCACTACGGCCTACGTCCGCAACAACACCCACCCTGAGGGTGCCCGTGTAGGTATCGGTATCTTCGGCACCGTTGTTTCCACCGTCTACTACACCGACTTGGTGCTCAACCTTGGAGCCGTGCGCGGCAAGTATAACCAGCGGCTTATTCAGGACGTGGTGGTACCCGACGAGTACATAGGCGACAACCCCAATCTGAAGCCCTACCACTATAAAGGAAACCCGGACGACTAATCCGCCAGAATTACCTACATCTTGTACGGAGGCTATTCGCACCATGTGCGGAGGCCGTTCGCACTATGCACCGAGGCCACTCTTGCCATGCGCCGAGGCCGTCCGTATCATGTGCGGAGGCCACTCTTGGCACGTGCCGATGCCGTCCGCATCGCGTGCGGACTTACCTTATTCCAATCATCTTGTGTGTCTGCAACGAAAGCCGCCACCACGGGTGCTGTTGGCAGTATTCTATTGCTGCTGCAATTATCGCCTTGTTTTTATCATTGTCGCCCACGTCGCATGGTTGCAGACTATATATCTCAGCCTCTATATCATTATACAAGGACATATCAGACTGGCCGTCGAACACCACTTTCAGCTCGTCTATATGTTCTATTTTCAGCTGGGCATTGCTGCAATAAGCAAACTTGGGCGAGCAGGTAATCCAGTCTGGACGGCAATCTTCGGGCAACCGTCTTGTGCCGTTGGTCTCAATCTGCACCACCCAACCATCGTCCTGCAGGTGTTTCACAAGCGATGCGGTCATCTGCAACGTCGGTTCGCCACCCGTAATCACCACATGGTGTGCAGGGTACTTGTTGACCTCGCCCACTATCTCCTCCTCACTCATCTCGGTAAAGCTATCGGTATCCGTATCGCAAAAAGGGCATTTCAGGTTGCACCCAGCCAGGCGCACGAATACCGACGGCACCCCCGTGAATGTGCCCTCGCCCTGCAGGGAATAGAAGATTTCGTTTATCCTCATCTCACTCCCCCAGCCTTATCGCTCGTATGTCACGTGATTGCCCTCGCTTTCCTCCACATCCACGCGATAGCACTCCGCAATCTGCTCACACACCCACCGCGCAATGTTCTCAGCCGTCGGGTTGAAGGGCAACAGCTCGTTCAGGTTCCCGTGGTCGAGATAGCCATGTATCTTCTGCTTGATATGCGTGAAGTCGACCACCATACCGTCAGAGTTTAGTGTCTCAGCCTTGCAATGCACGGTGATAATCCAGTTATGCCCGTGCAGCTTCTCGCACTTACTCTCATACGACAGGCTCAGCCTGTGGCAGGCCGAAATCTCCATCCGTTTCCTTACATAATACATCTGCTCATCGTTTTTATCCATGCAAAGATAGTGCAAATAACGGTAAGCGCAAAATAAATTAACCTTTATTGTATGTTTCAAATGCGGTGCCCAGCACGCGGATGCGTAAAATACTTCATCAATATTTTGCGGGTAACGCAATTATTTGCTAACTTTGTCACCCAAACGGATAATCACTATTGTTAATTATGACTGCAACCCTCGTCATCCTCGTCATTACGGTTACTATGTTTATTGTCGGCAAGATACGCTCAGACATCGTGGCGCTCTGCGCACTAACATCGCTCATACTGCTCGACATCCTCACCCCGGAAGAAGCCTTGGCAGGCTTCTCATCCACCGTCGTGATAATGATGGTAGGCCTGTTCGTCATTGGCGGGGCCATTCTCCAGACGGGGCTGGCCAAGACCATGAGCCAGCGAATCATCCAGCTGGCTGGCGGCAACGACACGACACTGTTCGTCATGGTGGTGCTCGTCACCGCTGCCATCGGGGCATTCGTCAGCAACACGGGCACCGTGGCACTCATGATGCCCATCGTCATGAGCATGGCCATGCAGACGGGGACGCAACCGTCACGACTGCTCATGCCACTGGCCTTTGCAAGCAGCATGGGCGGTATGCTCACGCTCATAGGTACGCCACCCAACCTTGTCATACAGGAGGCACTCATTGAGCACGGTTACAAACCGCTCAACTTCTTTTCGTTCACGCCCGTAGGTGCCATCTGCCTCGTCATAGGCATCATCGTCATGCTGCCACTGAGCAAGATGTTCCTATACAAGAAGAACAAGGGAAGCAGGGATAACACTGGGCGCAGCAAGACGCTTGACGAGCTTGTAGCAGAGTACAATCTGGACAACGGGGTGCGAAGATACCTCATCACCGCCAACTCCGACATCAAGGAGAAGACCGTGGCCGAGCTCAACCTGCGCAACACATACGGGTTGTCCATCATAGAGATAAGGAACGAGAACAGTCTGCGAGGCGGGTTGATACGCAACGTCACCCAAAGCCTTGCCACGCCGGAGAAGATTCTGGCCGAGGGCGACATCATATACCTCATGGGCGACAAGAAGAAGATGGACAAGTTTGCCCGCAAGTCCCACATACGGCAGATGGACAAAAAGAACATGGACTTCTACGACCTCGGCATCAGCGAGATAGTCCTCATACCGCAGTCACGCCTCATCGGTGCCAGAATGGCCTACTCCGGATTTCGCGAGAAGTACAACATCAACGTGCTCGGCATCAAGCGCAGCAAGAAATACATCTTCGACCGACTGGCCAACGAGAAGCTCCGCGCCGGCGACGTACTGTTGGTACAGGGCAAATGGAGCAACATCGAGAAGCTCGACAACGAGGAAACCGACTGGGTAGTGCTCGGTCAGCCCGAGAAGCAGGCCATGCAGGTCACATTCGACTACAAGTCCCCACTCGCTGCCACCATCATGCTCGCTATGGTGCTCAGCATGGTTTTCGACTTCATCCCCATAGCCCCCGTGACCGCCATCATAGCCGCCGGACTGCTGATGGTCATAACGGGCTGCTTCCGCAACGTTGATGCCGCCTACAAGACAATCAACTGGGAGAGCGTAGTCCTCATTGCCGCCATGATGCCCATGTCAACCGCCCTTGAGAAGACAGGCACGTCGGCCCTCATCTCCCATTCACTCGTGGAAGTGCTCGGAGCCCAAGGCCCCACCGTACTCCTCTGCGGCCTATACTTCACCACCTCCCTGCTCACCATGTTCATCAGCAACACGGCAACAGCCGTACTCATGGCCCCCATCGCCATGACCTCAGCCGTTGAAATCGGTGCCAGCCCCTATCCCTACCTCTTTGCCGTCACCCTCGGAGCCAGCATGTGCTTCGCCTCCCCGTTCTCCACTCCCCCCAACGCCCTCGTGATGCACGCCGGAAGCTATAAATTCAGCGACTACATAAAAGTCGGTCTCCCCCTACAAATCATCATGGGCATCATCATGACCTTCATCCTCCCGCTCCTCTTTCCATTTTAGGTTGCGCGGATGGTGCAAAAGTATTTCTTGCCGTAGGGTAGACATATCGATGTG
>CAMWKZ010000003.1 GCA_947174945.1 uncultured Prevotellaceae bacterium
ATTAAAGAAATAACATATTTAGACCCTTTTAAAATTAAAGAGCAATGGTAACAACAAAATTAGTTGGTCAAGTGACCGAAGAAGAAAAGAAAGAGATACAAACCTTATTTGAACGTCGTAATGGACTAGGCGAGTTAGCTAAGATTATTACAGCAGATAATGAGGAACTATATGAAAAAATAGTCAAAGACTTGGGCAAAACCGACACAAAGTTTCAAAATTGGTGGGACAATATGGCCAAAAAATATCAATGGGAGAGTGCGGAGAATGGCAGTTGGGAGATAAACTTTGAGAGTAACGAAATTTTTCTTGTAATGCAATAAAGGACTATGACTGCAAATTTATTGTTTATAGGTACAACAGAACTACTGCTGCTCAGCGGAGTTGCCCTATTGCTTTTTGGTGGTAAAAAACTGCCTGAAATGATGAAAGGATTAGGGCAGGGAGTACAAAGTTTTAAAAAAGGTATGAATGAACCACTGGCAGAAGAATCCCCCCAAAATGGTGAAGAAGAACAGAAAGGAACTGGAGAAAAAACAGGAAGTATTAAAGCACAGCAATAATGAAAGTTAATAAAGGTGAACTGCTAACTTTTGGCGGACATCTTGAAGTATTCCGCCAAATGCTTTTCCGTATCCTCGGAGTAACAATAATAATTGCCATTGTGGTGTTCTATTTTAAGGACACCACATGGAAATTATTGTTAGCTCCAAGTGAATGGGATTTCTACACTTATCGCTGTTTAGAGCAGGCAATACAAACTATTGGCATTAATTTCCGCTTTGAGAAATTTCATGTGGATTTGATTGCCACAGACTTATCAAGCCAGTTTATGACACACATTAGCACCACAGCATATCTGAGTTTATTAGGAGCATCACCTTATATCCTGTATGAGCTGTTTCGTTTCATTTCACCCGCTCTCTATGAGAACGAGCGAAGGTATTCAGTACAAGTGACTGGTATTATATATTTATTGTTCATCCTTGGAGTGTTGATGTCCTATTTTGTGCTATTCCCAATATCCTTTCGCTTCCTTGGAACTTACAACGTATCAGCCAAAGTTATTAGTAACATCACCCTTGATTCATATATATCAACTTTTATATCGCTAACTTTGATTATGGGGATAGTATTCCAATTACCTGTAATAGCATTCTTTCTTGGCAAAATGGGAATAATTACATCCTCAATGCTTACCAACTATCGTAAGCACTCTTTTATTGCCATTATGCTGGTAGCAGCCATCATCACTCCACCCGATTTGATGACACTCGTGTTAGTCACAATCCCACTCTATCTACTCTATGAAATGAGCATCCAAGTTGTAAGATGGATTGAGTAAGATTTTATTGAGGCTTTCGATTTTTTATCAAAGGCATTAAAGATAAAGGAGGCATATTATGCAGACAAACAATCATCAAATCGTTGACTACGACCTTGTACTTGACCAGAAGTTTGGCAAGGAGGGGACACCTGAGCGCATCAAGGCTGAAGAGGACGCATTCTCTTTCTACTCTGGCCAGATACTGCTCGATGCTCGTAAAGAAGCGAAAGTGACACAGGCGGAACTGGCAAAGCGCATCAACTCCACCAAGTCCTATATCTCTAAGGTGGAGAATGGGGTAATCGTTCCCAGCGTCGGCGCATTCTATCGCATCATCAGCGCACTTGGCATGAGGGTCGAAGTGGTGAAACCGATATATTAAGATTATTCTGCTCCTATACGTTAAATAATAGGAAAAAACGCGGTTTCCTTTGGCGTTTCGCCTAATTTGCCGTATCTTTGCAGGTTGAATATTGAATTCATATACCGCGACAATGAACGAGAAGTTTAAACAGACCTTGAAGTCTTCTGAGACAGAAGACTGGTTAGACCTGCATATTGTACGTCCCTTCTGCTACTACTGGGCACTGCTCTTTGCACGCTTTGACATACACCCTAACACGGTTACCATTCTCTCCATGCTCATTGGGGCTGCCAGCGCCGTGTTCTTCGGCTGTGCCAGTTTCTATTACGGTGGCACCGAAGGGCTTATCCTGAACATCATAGGCATCCTATTGCTGATGCTGGCCGACATATTCGACTGCACCGACGGACAGCTGGCCCGCATGACGGGAAAGAAGAGCCGACTGGGCCGCATCCTTGACGGAGTGGCTGGCTTTGCATGGTTTACCCCCATCTATTTGGCGTTGGTCTACCGCTTCTACCTGCATCACGATTTGGAATTTCAGTGGTTAGGCATCAGCGACACCCCTCAGAATGTGTATATTGCCACGGCTATCGTCTTCGTTCTTGGGCTTATCTCGGGTATCACAGGGCTGGCTGGACAACAGCGACTGGCCGACTATTACATTCAAGTACACCTCTTTTTCCTGAAAGGTGAGAAGGGTAGCGAGCTTGACAACTCAGTGCGCCAGCAGGAGATATACGACCAGATGACAACAGACACGCCGCTTGTAGAGCGTGTGTTTCAGAAGTCATACGTTGACTACACCCGTAAGCAAGAGGCCGTCACACCGCAGTTTCAGCGCCTGCTTGCCCGTTTGCGCGAGAAGTATGGTCACACGGACAACATTCCGCAGGAGGTGCGCGACGAGTTCCGACACCACTCGCTGCCCGTTATCAAGTGGAACGGACTGCTTACCTTCAACTTCCGCTCAGCATGGCTGTTCCTGTTTTGCCTGCTCGACGTGCCCGCTATGAACTTCGTGTGGGAGATTGTCGGCATGGGCCTGCTCTATCTGTATGTGAACCGCCGCCATGAGGCATTCTGCCGACAAATGGCCGACAAACTGTAAGGACACGAGCCTATGAAGTGGACTAAGCAACGCCTGAACAACCTGTTCTTCCTCCTTGGCTGTGCCGCCGTGGTAGTGATGCTGCTGACGTTTGACGTTAGCTTTGTCGAGCTATGGCAACACCTGTGTCACGCAGGCTACTGGCTCATCCCCATTATCGGCATCTGGCTGGTGGTCTACGCACTCAACGCCTTTGCATGGCAGGCCATCATCGAGGGCAACCTTGGCCACAAGGCACCTATCAGCTTCTGGCGCATCTACCGCCTGACCATTACGGGCTATGCCCTTAACTACGCCACACCCGTAGGCGGGCTGGGTGGCGAGCCTTACCGTATCATGGAGCTATCGAAGGACATTGACAAGCAACACGCCACGTCCAGCGTCATTCTCTATGCCATGATGCACTTCTTCGCCCATTTCTGGTTCTGGTTCATCAGCATATTCATCTATCTGGCACTGGCCGCAGGCGGCAACCTGCCCATCACCCCTGCCATTGGCATTACGCTGGCCATTATTGTCGTGTTCTGCCTTTTTGCCTTCTACCTCTTTTCAAAAGGCTATCGCAACGGGCTGGTCAAGTATGTGCTGGGCGTTATCAGCCACATTCCCGGTCTGAAGAAGTGGACGCTGCGCCAATGGGCACGCCATGCCGAGTCCATCGAAAACATTGACCACCAGATAGCAGCCCTGTACGGACAAGACACGTGGGCATTCTACCGCAGTCTGTTGTTGGAATACTTCTCCCGCGTTGTACAGAGTTCAGAGGTCATGTTCATGCTCCTGCTGTTCGGTATTGACAATGGCGGAGGCATCGACGGCCTGACCATCACCTTCCTGCACAGCATCCTGATAGTGGCCTTCACCACTCTGTTTGCCAATCTCATAGGCTTCCTGCCCATGCAGTTAGGCGTTCAGGAGGGCGGCTTCGTGCTATCCATCGCTGCGCTGGGCCTGTCCGCTGCCCTCGGCATCTTCGTCAGCATCATCTGCCGTGTCAGGGAGATTATATGGATTCTTATCGGAATGCTACTCATGAAAATAGACAAACAATAAAATAACAATGGAAAACAAAATGAATTTTCTCGACAGAAACGAGTTCAACTTCGAGCCCAGCCAGAAAGTGGTGGAGGCTATCAAGAACTTCGACCCTAAGACGCTCTGTTTCTATACCCGCATCTATGACCAAGGCAAGAAGAGTGTCATCTCGGTTCGCCTGAGTGAAATCTATGGCGTTCCCGAGGAACAAGTGCTGCTAACCTATGGTGGCGAGGATATGCTAAAGAATGCCATCCACTACTTCCTTATGCTGGGTGACAACAAGAAGATACTGATTCCCGAGTTCTCATGGTGGTATTACAACCGCGTGGCCTCAGAGTGTGGCGGTACCTTTGAGATGTATCCCCTGCACGAACAGGACGACACCTTCGCCTACGACGTGGATGAGGTGATTGAGTACACCAACCGCATTCATCCTCGTATGCTGTTGCTGGCATCGCCCAACAACCCGACGGGCAACGGCCTGACACCTGAGGAGACTGGCCGCATCATGGAGAACATCCCCTCCGACACGATGGTACTCATCGACGAGGCTTACGCCAGCTTCATCTGCATGGACACCGACTACATCGCCCCACTGGTGAACAAGTACAACAACCTGATTATCTCGCGCACCCTGTCTAAGTTCTACGGACTGCCTGGCCTGCGCGTAGGCTTCGGCTTCATTGGCAAGGGACACGACCAGTTCCTGAGCTACACCAACAAGTATCTGGGCTACAACCGCTTCTCCGAGGCCGTTGCACTGGCTGCACTCGACAGCGACGAACACTATCGCCACGTGGCTGACGATATGGACTGGGGCCGCCAGCTCTATAAGAAGGAATTAGGCTCACTGCCCGGCTTCAAGGTGTACAAGTCGGTGGCTAACTTCATACTTATCAAATACCCTGTTGAGATAAAGGAGCAGCTGCAACAGGCACTGGCCGCTCAGGACTATAAGATTAAGTTCATGGGCGACAAGGGACTGGAATCGTGCCTGCGCATCACGCTCGGACGCAAAGAGCAGACCCAGACGGTGGTGGACACCATCCTCAAAGTGTTCAATGCCCAATCGTAAACTATCAAACACGAGACACACATGATTGGCGTTATCTTAGCAGCGGGCATGGCCAAACGGCTGCGCCCACTGACCGACACGAAGCCTAAATGCCTGCTTAAAGTGGGCGAGCGCACCCTGCTGGAGCGCACCGTCTGCGCCATGCAACAGGCTGGCATCACTGAGTTTGTGGTGGTTACAGGCTATCTGGGTGAGCAAATCCGCGCATTCCTGACGGATGACCTCACACCCCGCTTGATGCAGGAAACGGGGACAGCTCCTCATTTCACCTTCCTCCACAACGCCGACTATGAGCACAACAACAACATCTATTCGCTCTGGATGGCTGGCGAAGTGGTGCGCGACAAGGAGTTCCTGCTGATGGACAGCGACATTCTGTGCGACCCAGCTGCCGTGGTGCGCATCGCCCAGATGCCTGAGACAGCCCTTGCCCTCAACCGCCATGAGTGTGGCGAGGAGGAGATTAAGGTTATCGTAGACGGTGACAACCGCATTACCGAAATCAACAAGACGTGTGACCCAAAGGAAGCCATTGGCGAATCCGTCGGCATCGAGCGGTTTACGACCGACTACAGCACGGCACTTTATCGCGAACTTGACCAGATGATAGTCAAGGAGGGACTGATTGACGTGTTCTATGAACGGGCCTTCGAGCGGCTCATTCCGCAGGGGCATACGTTCCGCGTGGTAGACACCACCGACTACTTCTCCTACGAGCTGGACACGCCAGAGGACTTCCAGCGAGCCAAGGAGCTGATGCCCGCCGAACTGCTATAATGGGAATAAAAACTGAAAAACGACCCCTCGCCTAAGATGACAAAGCGAGGGGTTGTTCGTCTTCATAGAAAAACGCTTATAACTATGACGACAAACTTCAAAACACCCCTGAGCGGCATCATACCGCCGCTCGTTACCCCACTGAAAGACAACGAGACGCTGGACGTAGAGAGTCTGGAGCGACTGATTGAACACCTTATCGCAGGCGGCGTACACGGCCTGTTCGTGCTGGGCACCACCGGCGAGGAGCAGAGCCTGTCATACGACGTGCGCAAGCAGATGCTCAAGGAGTCGTGCCGCATTAACCGCGGTCGGCTGCCGCTGCTGGCCTGCATTACCGACACGTCGATAGAGGAGAGCATACGGCTGGCACGCAAGGCTGCCGACTATGGAGCCGACGGTGTGGTGTCTGCCCCGCCCTACTACTTCGCCACGGGACAGCCTGAGCTGGCCCAGTTCTATGAGGAGCTGGTGCCCCAGTTGCCGTTGCCCGTGTTCCTCTACAATATGCCCAGTCATGTGAAGGTCAGCTTCGCCCCCGACACCGTAGCCCGTATCGCCCGCAATCCGCAGGTGGTTGGATTCAAGGACTCGTCGGCCAACGCTGTCTACTTCCAGTCAGTAATGTACAAGATGCAGCACCGTAAAGACTTTGCCATGCTGGTCGGCCCGGAGGAGATTACGGGCGAGTGCGTGCTCTTAGGCGCACAGGGCGGCATCAACGGCGGTGCCAATATGTTCCCCGAGCTGTATGTCGGTATGTACGATGCTGCCAAGCGGCACGACATCGACACGGTGCTGAAGTTGCAGCAACTGATAATGCAGATTTCTACCTCTATATATACGGTGGGCAAGCACGGCTCCAGCTACCTGAAGGGACTGAAGTGCGCCCTGTCGCTGCTCGGCATTATCAACGACGACTTTGTGGCTTCGCCGTTCTATAAGTTTGAGGAACCAGAGCGCGAGAAGATACGTCAGGCACTCAGCGCGCTGCCCATCAAAGACGGAAAGCTATGCATCTGATTGACTTTATTATCTTTCTCGCCTTCACGCTGGGCGTGGTGGTGTTTGGCTGTTCGTTCTTCAAGAAGGGCAGCTCTGCCGATGAGTTCACCTCGGCAGGCCACTCGATACCCGGCTGGGTGGTGGGTATGTCCATCTTCGCCACCTATGTCAGCAGTATCTCCTACATAGGCTATCCGGGCAAGGCCTTTGCCGCCAACTGGAACGCCTTTGTGTTTTCACTCTCGATACCCATTGCCTCGTACTTTGCCGCCAAGTATTTCGTGCCGTTCTACCGCCACAGCGGTTCGGTGTCGGCCTATACGTTCTTAGAGGAGAAGTTCGGTGCGTGGGCGCGCCTGTATGCTTCGGCCTGTTACCTGCTGACGCAGATAGCCCGCATGGGCAGCATCCTCTACCTGCTGGCCGTGCCCATGTACATCCTGATGGGCTGGGACTTGCACGCTGTCATCATCCTTACCTCCATCGGCATCATCATCTATTCGATGATGGGCGGGCTGAAGGCTGTCATCTGGGCCGATGCCATTCAGGGCATCATCCTCATTGGCGGTGCCGTGCTGTGCCTGGCTATCCTGATGTTCTCCATGCCCGAAGGCCCGATGCAGACGTTTGAGCTGGCTGCCAACTCGCCGATGGGCAACAAGTTCTCGCTGGGCGAGTTCACCAGCGACCTGACTACCTCCACCTTTTGGGTGTGCCTCGTCTATGGTATCTTCATTAACCTGCAGAACTACGGCATCGACCAGAACTACGTGCAACGCTACCATGCTGCCAAGACCGACCGCGATGCCAAGTTCTCGGCACTCTTTGGCGGCTATCTGTTCATCCCCGTGTCGGCACTGTTCTTCCTGATAGGCTCTGCCCTCTATGGCTACTACGAGGCTGGCGTGGCCGAGTTGCCGGCTGATATAGCCCAGAAGCCCGACTATGTGTTCCCCTACTTCATCGTCAACGGGCTGCCCGTCGGACTGCGTGGGCTGCTGATAGCCTCTATCTTTGCTGCCGGCATGAGCACCGTCTCGACATCGGTGACGAGTGCGGCCACGATTATCCTGACTGACTACGCACGGCCTTTCTTCCTGAAGGCAAGGCGGGTGAAAGACCAGCTAACCCACCACGACCCCGAGCACCACTCGCGCCATCAGCGGCTGGAACTGGCGGTGGTGCGACTGTCGAGCGTGGCGGTCGGACTGCTGGGAGCCATTGTCGCCATCGCCATGCTCAGTGTTGAGAGCATTATCGATGCGTGGTGGACGCTCTCGAGCATCTTCTCGGGCGGTATGCTGGGGCTGTTCCTGCTGGGCTGCATCCCGCAGAAGATTAACCGATGGGCTGCGCTCACGGGCTGCATCTGCGGCGTGCTGGTCATCGGCTGGCTGTCACTGGCCGATATGTGGAACCTGCCTGGCCCACACCTGCACCCCTATCTTGCCATCGTGCTTGGCACGACGGTCATCTTCCTCGTCGGCTTCCTGCTGACCCTCCTGCTGAAAGGCAAGCGATAAGAAGTCGCTGTCGAGACGATAAAAAAGCAGCAGCCTGCACCTACGTGCAGGCTGCTGTTTTTGCATACTATTGACCCCCGTTTTATGCCGACCGTGTCCGCGCATGATGCCGACCGCGTCCGCACATGGTGCCGACCGTGTCCGTGCATGGTGCCGACCGTGTCCGTGCATGGTGCCGACCGCGTCCGCGCATGGTGCCGAGCGTGTCCGCACATGGCGCCGACTTAGGGGGCACAAAACAGGGTGCCAATGCTCAGAGAATCAGGCTTACGGATTCGGCATCGCTACCACGGAAAACCTTCATGTCGGTAGCGGGTGTGTACTTGAAATCACAGAAGCGGAAGAGCTGTAAGGCACAGAACTGTCGGTCGCTGCTCTGGCACGCTTCCAGTCTGTAGTGCCCTATCTGCGCCACCTGCGGCTTGCCGTGGGCCTGCACTTCCTGCACCATCCGCTCGAGCGGAAGGCTTAGCAGGCGTGCCAGCTTGTCACCCTCTGCCGTCGAATAGTCGTGAATACACACATCCACCCCACTCTGGGTGGGTTCGTAGACCGCCTTCTGCAGCAGTCCGAAAAACGATTTCCTCACTTGAATATATCCCGTTGCGGAGACAGCAGCCGCCATCTCCAAGTCGTTAAAACTTGCCATAAACGTTGTTCTTTAATGATTAAATAATAGTGTGTGCGTCCCTAAAGAATACAGGATATGGCTAACGCAGAATGTGCCTCAGCGCATACACATAGTAGCGACACGAGGCAGCAGAGCAGAAGGGCGCCGACTCTCGGCGACACCGTCCGTCATAAAGGGATTGAAAGGGTTTGACCGTCTGATGCAAGGCAAGCACCGTTCTGCCCGCCCCACGCTCATGCGACGAGCCGTAATGGGGAAGAACGCGCTGCGGTCGGGTGTTGCACACGCGATACATCCCACGGGCATCCGTCAGCACAGCCGCATGATGATAGTGGTCCGACGGAGCCTGAACCACAGGCTCACCCTGCTCGCCGACCGTCACGACCGACTGCCCGACGGCACTCTTCGGCCCGTCGGCACCCTGCCAGCTCTGTACGACGACTGGCAGGAGCAGCAGCAATATGTACACTATCAGACGTTGCATCGCGTATCTCAACAGGCCACAAAGTTACAACAAAAAGGCGAGCCCGCCAAACTTTTGCCTCCTTTTATCACCCAGCCCGCACCCAATGATGACAAACACCACGCCCGCACGTCCTTATCTATATACAAACAAACCCAAACAAGACAAGACAATGAAGACAAACTATCCTAAAATCGGCATCCGCCCCACCATCGACGGCAGGCAAGGAGGCATTCGCGAAGGTCTGGAAGAAAAGACCATGAATCTGGCACACGCAGTGAAGAACCTCATAGAGAGCAATCTGCGCAACGGCGACGGCAGTCCCGTGGAGTGCGTCATCTCCGATACCACCATCGGTCGAGTGGGCGAATCGGCCCAGTGCGCCGAGCAGTTCGAGCGCGAGGGCGTAGGCTCCACCATCACCGTCACCTCTTGCTGGTGCTACGGCTCAGAGACGATGGACATGAACCCCACCTATCCGAAGGCCGTCTGGGGCTTCAACGGCACCGAGCGCCCGGGCGCCGTCTATCTGGCAGCCGTGCTGGCCGCCCACGCCCAGAAGGGGCTGCCAGCCTATGGCATCTATGGTCACGACGTGCAAGACCTCGGCGACAACACCATCCCAGCCGACGTGGCTGAGAAGCTACTGCGCTTCGCCCGTGCCGCCCAGGCCGTAGCCACCATGCGCGGCAAGTCATACCTGTCGCTCGGCAACACGTGTATGGGCATCGCCGGCTCCATAGTCGATGCCGACTTCCTGCAACAGTATCTGGGTATGCGCACGGAGTACGTGTCGCTCGTAGAGATACTGCGCCGTGTCGACTTCGGCATCTACGACCAAGAGGAGTTCGAGCGCGCCATGCAGTGGGTCGAAAAGTACTGCAAGCCACAGGAGGGTCACGACTATAACGAAGACCGTCCGCTGTTCCCCGGTGTGCCCATGACCACCTTCAACGGCAAGGGTAAGGGCAAGAACCGACAGGAGAAGGACGAGGACTGGGAGTTCACCGTGAAGAACATGCTCATCATCCGCGACCTGATGCGCGGCTCTGAAAAGCTGCTCGAAATGGGCTACAAGGAAGAGGCCATCGGCCACAATGCCATTGCCGCAGGCGTTCAGGGCCAGCGCCAGTGGACTGACTACAAGCCAAACTTCGACTTCCCCGAGTCGCTCATGTGTACTTCGTTCGACTGGAACGGCCCGCGCGAAGCCAACATACTAGCCACCGAGAACGACTTCCTGAACGGTATGTCGATGCTCTTCGGCCACTTGCTCACCAACCGTGGCGTGATGTTCTCCGACATCCGCACCTACTGGAGCCCCGAAGCCGTTGAGCGCGTCACGGGATGGAAGCCCGAGGGCGGTGCCGCCAATGGCTTTATCCATCTGATAAACAGCGGTGCCACCACGCTCGATGCCACGGGTGCCGAGAGCGACAAGGACGGCAATCCCACCATGAAACCCCACTGGGAACTGACCCAGCAGGACATAGAAGCCTGTCTGAAAGCTACCTCATGGATGCCTGCCGACCGCGACTATTTCCGGGGCGGAGGCTATTCGAGCCACTTCCTCACCCGTGGCGGTATGCCCATGACCATGCTGCGCCTGAACCTCGTAGCCGGTCTCGGCCCTGTGCTGCAGCTGGCCGAGGGATGGACTGTAGACCTGCCGCAACAGGTGAACGACACGCTCGACAAGCGCACCGACCCGACGTGGCCCACCACTTGGTTCGTTCCCCGTCTGGACCCCACCAAGGACGCTTTCAAGGATGTCTACTCTGTCATGAACTCGTGGGGAGCCAACCACGGTGCCATCTGCTATGGTCACGTGGGCGCCGACCTCATCACGCTTTGTGCCATGTTGCGCATCCCAGTGTGTATGCACAACATTCAGGACAAGGACATCTTCCGTCCGGCTGCATGGAATGCCTTCGGCATGGACAAGGAGGGTGCCGACTATCGCGCCTGCCAGAACTTCGGGCCGCTGTATAAGTAAGCCAATGCTGACATCAGCACCCATAACCGTGAGGGAGACCGTTCGGAACGACGAATGGTCTCCCTCACTTTTTTGGCCCCTCCGTGATATATTTCGGCAAACAGTGCATATTATATAATAGGAAGCTAAGACATCATGCAAGACGAAAGGCAATACCGACAGATTATCCGTGAGCATGGAAGCCACATCATGGCCTTCATCTGTCGAAGCATCCCCGTGCGTGAGGACGCAGAGGAGATTGCCGAGGATGTCTTTGTCAAAGCCTTCAGCCGGCTCAGTACCTACGATGCCCGGCGAGGCTCCATGCGCAACTGGCTACTGGGCATTGCCTGCCACGAAGTGCTCATGTTCATGCGGCGGCGCCGACCGCTGACCATATCCCTTGAGCCCGAGGCACGCTACCAAGGCATCACCGATGAAGAGGCTGACCGACTGCTGGCCGAGACGCACGAGCAGCGCATAGCCACCCTGCAAAACTCCATACAGATGCTGAAGGCCGAAGACCAGCTGCTGCTTCAGCTTTACTATACGGAGCAACTGCCACTGAAGGAGATTGCCGTCATGGCAGGGCACGACCACCTCTATCTGGCCACCCGTCTGCAGCGCATCAGGAAGAAACTATGTACAATGATAAAACAAGCAAAAAGAGATGAACATGAATGACAGACCCTACAACGACCCCGCACTGAGCGAGGCACTCAAGCGCAACAGCAAGGAATGGTTGCCCACAGACTTTGAAGAGAGAGTCATCAGCAAGACACGCAGGCGAGGCTGGTGGCACAGGGTGGCGGCAGCGTTCATCGGCACACTGATACTGTCGGGCATCGCATGGGCTGCCTATCACGGCGTTCATCATACCGCCGAACCGCAGAGGCTGGAAACACTGGCGGTCAGCCAGCCACAGCATCCCGAGGTGCAGCACGAGACCGTATGCTTTGACAATGCCACGCTCGACAGCATACTGGCCACCGTGGCGCAGCATTATCAGAAGCAGGTGGAATACCGCAACCAGCATACGCGCTCGCTGCACTTCCACATCAAATGGAACCGCACAGCACCGCTGGCCGACTTTATCACGCTTATCAACAACTTCGAAGGCATCAACGTCAGCCAGCAACAAGATACCATCGTCGTAGAATAAAACCACTGACAGCAATGAAACACTATATACTCGTCGTGCTGCTGAGCCTGCTTGCCAGCACGGCACAAGCTCAGACAGCCACACGCATCACCCACTTCTGGCAGCACACTCCCTTGTCGGAGGTGTTGCACACCATCAGCCGAGAAGCTACCGACTACCGCATACACTATATCCATGAGCAACTGGACTCTATCTACGTCAATGCCAAGGCGCAGCGAATGACCGTGCCCGATGCCATCGCCAAGGTGACGAAGGGACAGCCCGTAAAGGTAAAGCAGAAGGGACAGGACATCTTCGTACAATACAACAAGCGGATGAAAGCCAAGAAAATCGTGCTCAGCGGCATTGTGTTCGACCGCCTGACCCACTCGCAACTCATTGGAGCCACCGTGGTGCTGATGAATCGCGACAGCACAGTCATCGACCGCGGCATAGCCCGCAGCACCTATCAAGAAGGCAAGCGAAAGTGGGAGAAGGCTCTGTACACGATGGAGGTGCCAAAGGTGGAGGAGCGGTACATCATCGCCGTCAGCTACATCGGCTACGAGACAACCTATATGGACTACGAGCTGAAGAACATCCGCAAGGGGGAAATCGTCCGTGAGCTGCCGCCCATCTACATGAAACAAGAGAGCCATGTGCTGAAGAACGTCGACGTGGTAGCCTCTAAGGTCATGTTCTACCACCGAGGCGACACGGTGGTCTACAATGCCGATGCCTTCCAGCTGGCCGAAGGCTCGATGCTCGACGCACTTATCAGACAGTTGCCCGGAGCCGAGCTGAAGGATGGTCAGATATTCCTCAACGGGCGATTCGTCGAGCGGCTGCTGCTCAACGGCAAGGACTTCTTCCGCGGCAATCAGGAACTAATGCTCGAAAACCTGCCCAGCTACACCGTCAAGGAAATCAAAGCCTACGAGAAGTATGGCGACATGAGCACGTTCCTCGGCAGGAAACTGGAGGACGACAAAGCCTATGTAATGGACGTGCAACTAAAGAAGCAATACCGAATAGGCGGCCTTGCCAACCTCGAAACAGGCGGCGGGACCAAGAGCCGCTATCTGGGTCGCCTCTTTGCACTCCGCTATTCGGACCACAGCCGTATAGGTCTTTATGCCAACATGAACAACCTGAACGACAACCGCAAGCCCGGCGAGGATGACGGCTGGGAGCCTTCAAACATGAAAAAGGGCTTGCAGTCGGAAAAGCAAGTGGGGTTCGACTTCAACGTAGAGGAGCGCAACCAGAAGTGGAAAGCCGACGGCAACGTGCAGCTCAGCTACACCGACCTCGACCTCATAACGAATACCGAGCGTACCAACTTCCTACAGGCAGGCGACACCTACGACCACAGCCAGAACAGCCTAAGGGATAAGACTTGGAAACTGAGCACGGACGATAAGTTCTATGCCGACCTCGGCAGCTTTAACTTAGAGCTAAACCCCGTGATAAACTACCGCAACTACGACTCGCGGACAGCCTTCCAGTCTGCCACCACAGCATGGAACGACACCCTGCTGAACCAACAACTGCGACAGGGCATGACCAAGGGTTACGACCTAAGGAGCACCTACAACCTGCGCTCAACTATCAAGCTGACACCTGAGCAACATCTAAGGCTACACGCTAAAGTCGACTACAACACGAAAGACGACGACCGCTTCGCCCGTTTCGACTACCGTTACGGCAATAGCGGGGCAAACCGTGAATATGGCGACCAGATGCTTCGGAATCATCCGTCCTATAGCAGCACACTGCACGGAGCTGCTGCCTATGTAAGACAGCTTAACACCGACATGGAACTCTATATGGAGTATAGCTACCTGTACCATGAGCGCCATCAAAAGCAGGCACTATACCAGCTCGACCTGATAGACAGCCTTGGCACGAATCCCTTCGGCTACACACCAACAGACATTGAGTTTGCCCAGACCTTTGATGCACAGAACAGCTACGACTATCGCACCCATGACAACCGGCACTCCCTGAAACCCGTTCTCTTCTGGTTTCCTACCATTGGCGGTAGTAGGGCCAGCATCGGTATGTTCGCCCAAGGTACGTGGTACAGCCAGCAGATGCACTATCAGCGGGGAGTGCTTGACACCACCTTCGTCCGCCGGACTGTCTACTTCGAGTCGCCCTACAACTACTTCCAGTGGGGGAGCAAGGACGGGAAGTACAGAATGTGGTTCCAGTACAACCTGACGGTGTCGCCACCCTCCCTGACTAACTTCGTGAACATCTACGATGCCACCGACCCGATGAACGTCTACATAGGCAACTCAGGCCTGAAGAACTACTGCTATCACTACATCCATATAAACCTGCAAAAGAGAGACAAGGAGAGGCAAATCACACAGTCGCTTAACTTCCGATGGGACTACAATCAGAATAGCCTCATACAGGGTTACGTCTACAACCCCGAGACAGGCGTGCGCATCTGGCGGCCCTACAGCGTCAATGGCAACTGGTACATCGGTGCTCAGTACTCGCTGACACTGCCCCTTGACAAGAAGCGACGACTAATGCTAAAGACGACAACACATCCTGAATACGCGCACGACGTCAGCATGATTGGCACAAGCGCTCTCGCCTCAGCCACACCTGACCGCTATAGCATCCGCCGCTTCTCGTTGGAAGAAAGTTTGCAACTGACCTGTAAGCTGGGCGACCACCGCCTGACCCTCAACGGCAAGACCATGCTTCGTAACGTAACGAGCCCAATGGAAGGTTTCACCCGTATCACGGCGCAGGACTATACCTACGGTGCCTCGACACTCATCCAGCTGCCCCTAAAGATGCAACTCAGCACCGACCTGACGGCTTACACCCGCAGAGGCTATACATCCCCGGAGATGAATGGCACGGATATTGTCTGGAATGCCCGCCTGACGTACCCGCTGATGAAGGGGAAGATGACTGTGATGCTTGACGCTTTCGACATTCTTGGGCAACTGTCGAATGTCACCCGCACGCTCAACGCACAGAGCCGCACCGAGAGTTACACGAACACACTGCCCCGATACGCACTGCTGCACGTCACCTATCGGTTGAACAAGATGCCCCGCCGCCCCAAAGGCCAGCAATGATGACAAATAAGCCGCTCGTCAGTCTTTTCTATAATAAAACTAAAGCTGATTAATGATGAGAAAACTACTGACGACGGCACTGTCGGCCATCTCTATGATGGTCATGGGCCAGACATTTGAGACGCAGTACGAGCGTCCCGTACACGACCTGATGCAGGACGTAGCAAAGCGCTTCGGCGTAAAGTTCAAGTTCGATGCCAACGTTGACACGGTGGGCAAGCGGCTGACGTATGCAGACTTCCGCGTGCGCCCCTACTCGCTGGAGATGACGCTTGACAACATCTGCAAGCACTACGACTGGAACTGGTGGAAGCAGTCGGGCAACCTTTACAAGATTAAACTCTACGAATACCCGCGCCGACACGAGCAGGAGGGCAAGCTCATGCTTGACTACCTTTCCACCTTATATAATAATAAGGAGCAGTGGGAGGCCCGTCGCGACTCATTGCGCCGTGAGGTACGCCAGCGGCTGGAGCTGGACGCATTTCTTGATTCATGCGTGCTGGGCAAGCCCCTGCTGTCGAAAGTGCGCAAGCACGATGGCTACACCACCCAGAACATCTGCATTGAGCTGACTCCCGGCCAGCACCTGTTTGGCACCATCTACAGCCCTTCAGGCAAGAGAGCAAAGAAACACGCCCTTATCATCTGCCCCGATGGGCACTGGCCCATGCGCTACCGCAAAGACGAGCAGCAACGATTAGGTACACTCGCCCGCATGGGTGCCGTCTGCGTTGACTTCGACCTATACGGCTGGGGCGAGAGCGAGAAAGAAGTGGGTGCCGAAGCACACCACACCAGCCGTGCCCACGTCTATCAGGCAGCCTGCGGCTACATATTGCTGGACTACATGCTGAAGAACCGCAAAGACATTGACCCAGAGCGCGTCGGGGTGATGGGCGGCTCAGGAGGCGGTACGCACACCGTCCTGCTGTCGTTGCTCGACGAACGTGTTACGGCATCAGCCCCCGTAGTTCACTTAGCCTCCCACTTTGACGGAGGCTGTCCGTGCGAGAGCGGCAAGCCCGTACAACTGGCGGCTGGCGGCACGTGCGAACCCGAGCTGGCTGCCGTCATAGCTCCCAAACCTATGCTTATAGTAAGCGATGGAGGTGACTGGACCAGCAGCGTACCTACCTTAGAGTTCCCCTACTTGCAACGCATCTACGGTTTTTACGATGCCAAGGACAAGGTAAGGAACGTACACCTCCCTAACGAACGCCACGACTTCAAGGAGAATAAGCGGCAGGCCGTCTACGACTTCTTCATCGACGTATTCCAGCTGGACGGTTCTATGCTGGACGAAAGCAAAGTCACCATTGAGCCCGAAGAAGCACTAAAATCACTCTACAAATGAAAAAGAATATCTTTCTAAACCTCGTCATCATGCTCTCGCTGGGCATGATGGCACACAACGTGACCGCACGTGAATACAAGCTATGGTACGACCAACCCGCCATGACATGGACACAGGCACTGCCCGTGGGCAACGGTGTCATTGGCGGCATGGTGTTCGGCACGCCTGCCGTGGAGCATATCCAGCTGAATGAAGAGACCATTTGGTCAGGACAGCCGAACAACGTCGTCAATCCGAATGCTAAGGCGGCACTGCCCAAGGTGCGCCAACTGATATTCGAAGGCAAGTACAAGGAGGCGCAGGAGCTTGCCAACAGCAAGGTAATGCCCGTGGCCGCCGGCAAGAACTCAGGCATGGCCTACCAGCCGTTTGGCGACCTCTACATTGCCATGCCCGGGCACGCTGACTATTGTAACTACGAGCGGTGGCTGGACTTAGACAATGCCCGCTGCGTCACCCGCTACACGGTGGACGGCGTTAACTATGAACGCGAAGTCATCACCCCACAAGACGGGCACCACGTCATCGCCATTCACCTGACCGCCGACAAGAAAGGACAACTGACGTTCACCGCCAACCTGACCTCGCCCCACGACAACGTACTTATCGGAAGCGAGGGGCTGGAGACTACGCTCTTAGGTGTGTCAGGCAAGCTCGAGGGGCTGAAGGGCAAGGTGCGCTTCATGGGGCGTATGGCCGTCCAGACAACGGGCGGCAAAGTAAGCCAGCGCAACGGCAACCTGAGCGTGGTGGGTGCCGACGAAGCAACCCTATACGTGGCCATTGGCACGAATGTCAAAAGCTACAAAGACATCACAGGCGACGAGGCGGCACAGTCGCGCGAGCGACTGCACTCAGCCATGGCAGCAGGGTACGACGCACTGAAAGCCGGGCACACCCAGACGTACAAGAAATACTACGACCGCGTCAGCCTTGACTTAGGCGAAGACCAGTTTGCCCGCGTACCGATGAACAAGCGCATCGAGCTGTTCAACCAGCGCACCGACAACTATCTGGTAGCCACCTATTTCCAGTTTGGCCGCTATCTGCTTATCTCGTCGTCGCAGCCCGACAACATGAACCCAGCCAACCTGCAGGGCATCTGGAACGAGAAGATGCAGCCGTCATGGGACTCCAAATACACGACGAACATTAACCTCGAGATGAACTACTGGCCCTCGGAGGTGACAAACCTGACGGAGCTGAACGAGCCGCTGTTCAAGCTCATTCGCGAAATCAGCCAGACGGGCAAGGAGACGGCTCGCGATATGTACGGGGCCGAAGGATGGGTGCTGCACCACAACACCGACCAATGGCGCATCACGGGCCCAGTAGACCACGCCCAGACGGGGCTTTGGCCTACAGGCTCTGCATGGCTCTGCCGTCACTTGTGGGAGCACTATCTCTACACGGGCGACAAGGAATTTCTGCGCCAGTACTACCCCATCATGCTCGAGGCCGCCCGCTTCTATACGCAAACCTTGCAGAAGCACCCCACAAAGGGCTACTTAGTGGTATGCCCGGGAGAGTCGCCTGAGCACGGAGGCAAGGGCCGCCCCTCGCCACTGGATGCCGGTGTCACGATGGACAACCAGATACTGACGGAGCTATACACCAACGTGCTGGCTGCCGCCAAGGCAATAGGCGACAACAACCCTCTGTTGCCAACCATCCATTCCCAGTTAAGCCAATTCCCTCCCATGCAGGTAGGCAGATGGGGGCAACTGCAGGAATGGCTGGACGACTTGGACGACCCCAAGGACGACCATCGCCACTTCTCGCACCTCTTCGGCCTGTACCCCTCCAACCAGATTTCGCCTTTCCGCACACCAGAGCTATGGAATGCTGCCCGCACATCGTTGGCAGCCCGCGGCGACGTGTCGACAGGCTGGTCAATGGGCTGGAAGGTATGCTCATGGGCTCGCCTGCTTGACGGGGAGCACGCCTACAAGCTCATCAAAGACCAGCTGACACTGACGGCAGACACCTTCCTCATTTTCGGCACCGTAAAGCAACGTGGCGGCACCTATCCCAACCTGTTCGATGCCCACCCACCCTTCCAGATTGACGGCAACTTCGGTTGCACGGCAGGTATTGCCGAGATGCTGATGCAGAGCTACGACGGCTTTATCTACCTGTTGCCTGCCCTGCCCAGCGTATGGAAGGATGGCTCGGTGAAAGGACTTGTGGCCCGTGGCGGTTTTGTGATTGACATGGACTGGAAAGACGGTCGGCTGACAAAGGCCGTTATCCACTCGCGTCATGGTGGCAACTGCCGTCTGCGTAGCCTTACTCCCCTGAGGGGCAAGGGGCTGAAGAAGACCAAAGAGAATGATGTCTACACCCTGACGACGAAAGCAGGAGGGGAATACACCATCCTATAATCAAGCAAATAATAGGCAAGACCGATTCCCATCGTTGGAAAGAACCGTTCTTTCCACGAGAAGGAACCGTTCTTTCCAACGGTAAGAGCCGTCCTTTCCACGAGAGGGGACGGCTCTTACTATTTATACGGCACATTCAGGACGCGTCAGGCATGACTTGAAACAGGGCGACACTTTAGGACATGTACCAAATTATTTCGGATTTGTTGCATCTGGGCAGTTGTTGCTTGGCGGTGTCCGCAATAATCATTATCTTTGCAACACGAATTTTCTAACTAATCAACATATAACATGAAACGTATGACACTTGCTGCCCTTTGCATGGCAGCAACAATGGGGCTTTCAGCCCAAAAGCCGATGAATGCACCAAAGGGTGGCAAGGCTATCAGCGACGAACTAATCGGCATCTTCTTTGAAGATATCAGCAGTTCGGCTGATGGCGGATTGTATGCCGAGCTGGTGCAGAACGGCTCATTTGAATACAGTCCCGCCGAGCGCGACGGGTGGGGAGCTGGCACAGCATGGAAGCAGATTCGTCCGGGCCACTCACTGGGTACGCTGGAAGTTCGGAAAGAAGGGGGCATCCACCCCAACAACCCCACTTACATGCGGCTGCACGTTGAGCGTGTAAAGGAGTACTACGACTACAAGGGGTGGAAAGGATTTGGTCTGGAGAACGAAGGCTTCAAGGGCATATCAGTGAAGGCTGGTGCCCAGTACGACTTCTCGGCCTTCCTGCGCAACACGGGTGCCGCCAAGCAGGTGCGCGTCGTGCTGGGCGTGCCTCAGGGATGGGGCAAAGACCCGAAGGTGCTGGCCGACGCAACCATCAACGTCGACAGCAAGGAATGGAAGAAGTACAGCGCCGTGCTGACCGCCAGCGAGGATTGCACCAACGCCATCCTGCAAATACTGGTGCTGAACACGGGCATACTGGACATCGACATGGTGTCGCTGATGCCTCAGGACACGTATAAGGGTCACGGACTGCGCAAGGACTTGGCGCAGGCACTGGCCGACCTGAACCCACGGTTCATGCGTTTCCCCGGCGGATGCGTGGTGCATGGCGGTGGCGACGGCTTTTGGGACACCTATCGCTGGAAGACTACCATCGGCCCGAAGGAGCAGCGTCGCGGACTGAAGAACACGTGGGGCTACCATCAGTCTATGGGACTAGGCTACTACGAGTATTTCCAGTTCTGCGAAGACCTCGGCATGGCTCCCCTGCCCATCCTGCCCTGCGGTGTTTCGTGTCAGGGCTCTAACGGTGGCTGGGGCATGAAGGAGCAGGCACAGGACGTAGTGCCGATGTCGGAAATGGATGAATGGGTGCAGGACGCTCTCGACCTGATAGAATGGGCCAACGGCGATGCCACCACCAAGTGGGGTCGCGTGCGTGCCGAGCAGGGACATCCCAAGCCCTTCGGACTGAAATACCTTGGTCTTGGCAACGAGGAGCGTATCTCGCCTGAGTTCTGCGAGCGCTTCACTTATATGTACAAGAAGATTATGGAGGCTCACCCCGAGATTGTTATCGTAGGTACTGCCGGCCCCGGTTCTCACCCTGGCAACCCCGATTTGGAGAACGGATGGAAGCTGGCCGAGGAGTTGGGTATGCCCATCATCGACGAGCACTACTATGAGCCTCGCGACTACTTCCTGACCAGCCGCCAGTATGACAACTATCCTCGCGACCGCAAGACGAAGGTCTATCTGGGTGAGTATGCCGCCAAGGACAAGAAGCTCATCGACGCACTGGCCGAGGGTCTCTACCTGTTGCACGTGGAGCGCAACGGCGACATCGTGTGCATGACCTCTTATGCTCCGCTCTTCGCCAAGAAGGATGCTACCAACTGGAACCCCGACCTGATTTACTTCGACAACGAGCGTCCGTACCTGACGTGCAGCTACTACGTGCAGCAGCTTTTCGGCCAGTCGAGCGGTCAGTATTACTATGGTGACTGCGTTAACATTGCCGATGCCACCAACCTGCAAGGTCAGAGCGTCGTCCTGAACACCAAGACGCGCCGCCTGTATGTGAAGCTCTGCAACGCCAGTGGCGACACCAAGAAGGCCAGCATCAACCTGAGCCGATTCCCGCTGAAGAAGAAGGCCACCAAGACGGTGCTGAGCGGACAGCCTGACGACGAGAACAACTACGAGGCTCAGCCCATTGCGCCGAAGAAAGAAACCATCAAGGCACAGAAGAAGCTGACACTCGACTTGGCTCCCTACTCAATGGTCATGCTCGAATACCAGCTTTAAACAGCTACAAAGGATATATAAAGAAGACTGACGACAAATCCCGAGTTCGTCAGTCTTTTTTATATATAGTCAGACTTATGAAGAAACTATTGATGATATTGAGCCTTGCCCTGCTGACGGTGTCGGCACAGGCTGGCAAGCCGTGGGACAACGGCAAGTTACGTGTATCAGATAACCAGCGTTATCTGCAGTTTGAGAACGGACAGCCATTCTTCTGGCTGGGCGACACGGGGTGGCTGCTGCCCGAGCGGCTGGACAGAGCCGAGGTAACATGGTATCTGGAGTCGTGCGCCAAGGCTGGCTACAACGTGGTACAGGTGCAGACTATCGACGGCGTGCCCGCCTACAACATCTACGGGCAGATGTCAAACATTGACGGCTGGAACTTCAAGGACATCAACCGCAAAGGTGTCTATGGCTACTGGGACCACATGGACTACATCATTGACCAGGCAGCCGACAAGGGCATCTACATCGGCATGGTGTGCATCTGGGGCGGACTGGTAAAGGCTGGCAAGTTGAGCGTGGAGGATGCAAAGAAGTACGGCACTTTCTTGGCCAACCGCTATAAGTCGAAGCCCAACATCATCTGGTTCATGGGTGGCGACATTCAGGGCGACATCAAGCCCGAGGTATGGGAAATGCTGGCCAACACCATCAAGGGCATTGACAAGAACCACCTCATGACCTATCACCCGCGTGGCCGCTATACGTCGGCCAAATGGTGGGCAAAGGCCCAGTGGCTCGACTTCCACACATTCCAGAGCGGACACCGTCGCTATGGTCAGCGCATGGGCAATGCCGACTACCCCATTCCCGACGATACAGAGGAAGACAGCTGGATGTATGTGGACTCGACATGGAAGTACAACCCCATCAAGCCCGTGCTGGACGCTGAACCATCATACGAGGACATTCCCGTCGGACTACACGACCCTAACGAAGCCCGCTGGCAGGACTACGACGTGCGCCGCTATGCCTACTGGAGCGTGTTTGCCGGCAGCTGCGGACATACCTACGGACACAACGCCATCATGCAGATGTTGAAGCCGGGCTACCCGACCAGCTACGGCGATGCCGGCGACGTAAAGACATGGTATCAGGCTCTGCACGACCCTGGCTTTAACCAGATGCAATACCTGAAACGGTTGATTTTGTCGTTCCCCTACTTCGAGCGCATAGCAGACCAGAGCATCATCCTGCAGAACGGTGAGAAGTACGACCGTCTTATTGCCACCCGTGGCACTGACTACCTGCTGGTGTACAACTACAACGGCAACATGATGAAGCTCGACCTGACCAAGATATCGGGCAGTAAGAAGAACGTATGGTGGCTTACGGCTGCCACGGGCAAGCTGAAATACTTGGGCGAATACGACTCAAAGGTCATCACCTTCCGCTATCATCCGCAGTCGGCTCGGGTGGAAGACGGTGTGCTGATAGCCATTGATGCCGCAAAGGACTACCTGACGAAAGAGCAGACGGAGCTGTCGCCTGACGGCTACAAGGCTAAAGAACGTGACTTAAACGAATAGCATCATGAAACGGTATCTTATTACATTACTGGCCCTGCTACCCCTGACAATGCTGGCTGCCAAGGCACCGAAGGTTAGTGTGGTAGACAAAAGCGTGGAGAACCTGCGACAGAACACCTTGGGGCTGGACACCAAGACCCCACGTTTCTCATGGATACTGCAGGCCGACAGCCAAGAAAAGAACGTCTGCCAGACGGCCTATCAGATTGTCGTGTCGACGACACCCGAGAAGGCAGAGGCTGGCGAAGGCGACCTGTGGGACACTGGCTGGGTGGAGAGCGACGAACAGCTGTGGATTCCTTACAACGGAAAACCGCTCAAGAGCAACCAGCACTGCTGGTGGAACGTCCGCGTAAAGACCAATAAAGGACAAACGCAGTGGGGGCAGAAGGCAGAGCACTTTAGCATCGGCCTGCTCAGCGAAAGCCACTGGCGCGGACGGTGGATAGGACTGGAACGGGTACTCCCCGGCGAGCAGGCTGGCGTGCAGCACTCCCGACTGGCTGCCCGCTATCTGCGTAAGGAGTTTCAGCTGAAGGACAAGAAGGTGCTTCGAGCCACGGCTTTCATTGCTGGCATGGGACTGTATCGCCTCTACATCAACGGCCAGTCGGTGCAGGGCGTTGACGAACTGACACCCGTACCCTCTGACTTCCGCAAGACCATCTACTACAACACCTACGACGTAACCCCCTTCGTGGCCAAGCAGACGGCCATAGGCATCACTTTGGGCAATGGCCGTTTCTTCGCCATGCGCCAGATAAAGCCTTACAAGAACACGACCTTCGGGCTACCCAAGTGCCGTATGAACATCGTTGTAGAGTATGAGGACGGAGAAACGCAGTGGCTCGTCACCGATGAGAAATGGCGCATAACGGCCAACGGCCCCATCCGTGCCAACAACGAATACGACGGTGAGGAGTATGATGCCCGCATGGAGCTGGGCGACTGGACAAAGCCAGGCTACGACGACTCGCAGTGGATGCAGGCCGAGCGGTCGGCTATTCCCACTGGTGTACTGCGCGGACAGATGACACCCAATATGCAGGTGCAGCAATACTACGACCTAAAGAAACCGCTAAAGAGCAGCTCTCGTCCTGTAGAGTGGAAGCAGCTGAAACCTATGGCAGGCACCACCGACCGCTACATCATCGACTTTGGCGTGAATATGGCTGGCCGTGTGTCGTTCATCCCCAAGGGCAAGGCAGGCGACACCATCCGCATTCGCTATGCTGAAAAGCTGAATCCCGACGGAACGCTCTATGTGGAGAACCTGCGCGATGCCCGTTCAGAAGACATTTACGTCTGCAACGGCAAGGAGCCTACCGTTACGGAGTGGAAGCCCGGATTAGGTTGGCACGCCACCTTCGTTACCCACGGTTTCCGCTACGTGGAGGTAACGGGCATGAAGAATCTGGATGCCCGCCACATCGTGGCCGAAGCCATATACGACGGACAAGTAGGCCCCTACATGAACTTCTCTTGCTCAGACACTATATTAAATAAGGTGTACCAAAGTGCCTGCCAAGGCATTGCCTCTAACTACAAGGGAATGCCCGTCGACTGTCCGCAACGCAACGAGCGCCAGCCGTGGCTGGGCGACCGCACGGTTGGCTCGCTGGGCGAGAGTTTCGTGTTCCAGAACGAGCGTCTCTACACCAAGTGGCTCCGCGACATCTGCGAGTCACAACGCGAGGACGGAGTATTCTCGGACGTAGCCCCCGCCTACTGGAACTATTACAACGACGACGTGACATGGCCTGCCGCCCTGCCCTTCACCTGTGATATGCTGTACCAGCAGTTTGGCAACGACGAGGCTATCCGCAAAAGCTATCCCTATATGCAACGCTGGCTGCGCCATTTGTTCGACGAATACCTGAAGGACGGCATCATCACCAAGGACACCTATGGCGATTGGTGCTTGCCACCCGAGAAGCTGGAGCTTATCCATTCGCAAGACCCGACCCGCAAGACGGACGGCGCACTCATATCGACGGCCTACGTTATCCGCATCCTGCAACTGATGGAGCAGTTTGCCCGTCTGCAGCAGTTGACGGACGATGCCGCCGACTATGCCAAGAAGCGTGAGGTTATGATAGAGGACTTCAACCGTCACTTCCTCACCGTCAAGCGGGGCACCAGTCCGCGCCCCGGCCACGTGCTCTATCCCGACTCCGTATTCTATGGCAACAACACGGCGACGGCCAATCTGCTGCCACTGGCTTTCGGCATCGTACCCGATGACTGTCGCGAGGATGTAGTCAAGCAAGTGGTGGAGAACATTGTGGTGAAGAACAAGGGGCACGTGTCGTGTGGCGTTATCGGCATCTCGTGGTTGCTGCGCGGTCTTAGCGACAACGGCTTTGCTGATGTGGCCTATCTGCTGGCTACTCAGAAGTCGTACCCCTCTTGGGGCTACATGACGGAGAACGGTGCCACCACCATTTGGGAACTCTGGAATGGTGACAAGGCATCCCCCCGCATGAACTCGGGCAACCACGTCATGCTGTTAGGCGACCTCCTCACATGGTGCTACCAGTATCTGGGCGGCATCCGTCAGAAGGACGGTACGGCTTACAAGCACCTTGTGTTGAAGCCTGCCTTCGACATTGAGAACTGCGAAGAGGTTAGCTGCAAGTACAAGACACCTTACGGCGACGTGCATAGCGAGTGGAAGAAGACGCTGCAACACCTTGACTGGCATATCCTCGTGCCTTGCAACACGACGGCTGACGTGTACCTCCCCGATGGTAGCGTGAAGACCGTTGGTTCAGGCTCCTACGATTTCCACGTTGACATACCTACCGCTCACAAGGCTATCGTAAAGGACGAGTTCCTTTACGAGCACACCATCTTCCCCGAAGCCCACGCCTCGACCATTGTCGAGACGAAGAAGGGCGACCTCGTGGCAGCCTACTTTGGTGGTACCCACGAGCGCGACCCTGATGTGTGTATCTACGTCAACGTCAAGAAGAAAGGCAGCAAGGAGTGGAGCAAGCCTATTCTGGCTGCTGACGGTGTGCTTGACCTTAACGACCCTAACGCCAAGATGGCTGGTCTCTCGGGCATCACCGAACAGACGACATCGGCTGAGGCAGGCCCCGTCAAGGCACTCAGCGAGAAGAAAGGAATTATCACCTATGACTATCAGACGAAGCAAAGTCGTGTCAAGCTACCCGAGACGCTGAAGCGCAAGGCCTGCTGGAATCCCGTATTGTTCGAGATGCCCAACGGCGAGTTGTGGCTGTTCTTCAAGATTGGCTCTATGGTGGGCGACTGGACGGGCTGGCTCACTAAGTCGAAAGACGGCGGACTTACATGGAGCGACAAGGAGCCTCTGCCCTTCGACGACGAAGGCCGTGCCTTCCTTGGCCCTATCAAGAACAAGCCCGAGCTGATTGACGGACGGCTGCTCTGCGGTTCCTCAACCGAGGGCAAAGGCTGGCGTTTCCACATGGAGATACTCGACCTCAAGACGGGAAAGTGGAAGTATATCCCTGTTGAGTCGACGGAAGCCATCAAGACGGACGACAACCAACAGCACCCCATTGACTGCATACAGCCCAGCATCCTGAAACTGAAAGACGGACGGCTACAGGTGCTCATGCGCACTCATAATGCCCGACTGGCCACGTCGTATAGCAGCGACAACGGCGACACATGGACACCCGTCACGCTGTCGGAGGTGGAGAACAACCAGAGTGGTACGGATGCCGTCACGTTAAAGGATGGTCGCCACGTGCTTATCTACAACAACTTCGAGACGTTGCCCCTGACCAAAAAGGGAGTGCGCACCCCCATCTCTATTGCTGTCAGTGACGACGGCCAGACATGGCGGCACGCCCTGACGCTGGAGGACTCGCCCATCGACCAATACTCCTACCCTGCCATCATTCAGGGGCGCAACGGACACCTCTACTGCGTGTACACATGGCGACGCCAGCGCATCGCCTTTAAGGAAATAGACTTGAGCCAGCTTTCCGACAAATAAGTACGGGAATAGTCCGACTTTGGTCGGAGGAAACTCTCAGTTTGCTCCGTCCAAACCTCCAGTTTGCCCGGACTAATCTTTTAGGCATTGGCGACGCACTCTACTCAATGGCTGATGACAAATCCTTTTGTCATCAGTCTTTTTATATATAGTAACTGCTTAGAAGTATGAAAAGAATCATCATCATTGGCATCATCACTTGCTTGACCGTCACGGCGACGGCCAAGCGCATCAGTATCGTAACGGGCAAGAACGCATCGGCACGTGAGCAATATGCTGTAGAGTATCTGCAAAAGAAGCTGACGGAGATGGGACACACCATCACCAATAAGAAGGCAGACTACAAAATCACGCTGACAACCAATGCGGGCAACGGGCCTGCAGAGAGCTATACCATTAGGCAGGATAAAAAGGGGGTGTCGGTGACTGGTGCCGACGGTGTCGGCACCATCTACGGAGCCGTTGCGCTGGTGCAGCGGATGCGCTCGGCACATGATGCGGACCGCATCGGCACCATCAGCGAACAGCCTCGGATGGTGATGCGAGGCACGTGCATCGGGTTGCAGAAGACAGTCTACCTGCCTGGACATGGCGTATATGAATATCCTTATACGCCTGAGAACTTCCCTTGGTTCTACGACAAGGCGGAATGGGTGAAGTATCTCGACATGATGGTGGAGAACAAGATGAACTCGCTCTACCTGTGGAACGGCCATCCCTTTGCCTCGCTGGTCAAGCTGAAGGACTACCCCTTTGCACTGGAGGTGGACGAGGAAACATTCAAGAAGAACGAGGAAATGTTCTCGTTCCTGACGCATGAAGCCGACCGCCGCGGCATCTGGGTTATCCAGATGTTCTATAACATCATCCTGAGCAAGCCTTTCGCCGACCACTACGGGCTAAAGACACAAGACCGCCACCGCCCCATCACGCCACTGATAAGCGACTACACACGGAAGTCGATTGCCGCCTTTATCGAGAAATATCCTAACGTAGGATTGCTCGTCTGTCTGGGCGAGGCTATGGCAACCATCGAGGATGATGTGACATGGATGAAGGAGACCATTATCCCCGGCATCAAGGACGGACTGGCCGCCAGTGGCCGAAAGGACATTCCCCCAGTGGTACTGCGCTCGCACGACACCGACGGGCCGTTGGTGCTGAAGGAGTCATTGCCACTCTACCCCAATATCTACACCATGTCGAAATACACGGGTGAGTCGCTGACCACCTACGAGCCGGGAGGCCCTTGGGGCGAAACCCACCGCCAACTAGCTGAGGCTGCCCCCGTGCATATAGACAACGTACACATTCTGGCTAATCTGGAGCCGTGGCGCTGGTCGTCGCCTACCTTCATCCAGAAGACGGTGCAGGCCATGCACCGCGTACACCACTCCAAGGGACTGCACCTCTATCCACAAGCCTCGTATTGGGACTGGCCCTATACAGCCGACAAGCTGCCTAACGGTCAGCGACTGAAGCAACTGGACCGCGACTGGCTCTGGTATCAGGCATGGGGTCGCTATGCGTGGAACGACGAGCGTGGCGAAGACAAGACCTACTGGAAGCAGGAGCTGGCAAACTACTATGGCATTGACACCATTGCTGCCGGCCATCTGCTCAATGCCTACGACGAGGCGGGCGAGATTGCCCCCAAGCTGTTGCGCCGCTTCGGCATTACAGAGGGTAATCGCCAGACGCTGCTGCTTGGCATGACGATGGGCGAACTGGTCAATCCGTATAAGTACACCATCTACCCGGGCTTTTATGAGAGCTGCGGCCCTGAGGGCGAAAAGCTCATCGAGTACATTGAAAAGGAACATAAGGGCGAGGCACACAAGGGTGAACTGCCGTTAGACATCATCGACCAGTGCGTCAACCACGGCGACCGCGCCCTTGTAGAGATGGCAGCCATCGCCACCACCCCAACCCGCCATGCTGACGAGTTCGAACGTGTGTGGAACGATTTCCGCTGCTATGCCACCTTTGCCAAGGCATTCCAGTTGAAGGTGCGTGCCGCTGCCGAGGTGCTACGCTATAAGTGGACACAGGACATCAGCTATCTGGAGTCGGCTGTGGTACTGCTGGAGCAGAGTAACAACGTATGGCGCGAACTGAGCCGAATAACGGATGACACTTACCTATACGCCAACTCGATGCAGACAGCCCAGCGCCGCATCCCTGTAGGTGGCGACAATGGGCGAATGAAGACGTGGAGCGAACTGGCGGTAGTCTATCAGGAAGAGCTGGATGCCTTCAAGGAGAACTTAGAAAAGCTGAAACACCCTGTAGCCAGTTCTGCGGACAGTGGCATCACTGCTGCCAAGCCTGCCAGCGTGAAATACAACGGCACAACCATTGCCCTGCAGAAAGGGGCCATACTCTTCGAGAACCGCCCCGATACACCTGTTGACTCACTGGCTCCCGAACTGGCAGGGTTGCAGGCTCTCGTGCTGAATCGTGATACGACGCGCATCATCGGCACCAGCATCGAGTATGAGAGCGAAAAGCCCGTCAAACTACTTGTTGGACTTTTCAAAGACGACGACCACAAGTTTGCCAAGGCTCCCAAACTGGAGATTGACGCAACGGGCAATGAATATGGACAGGCAGAACCCATCCTGACCAATGCCATTAGCATAGTACAAATGCCCAAAGTGAACATCCACCAGTATTCGTTGCCAGCAGGACATAACACCATCCGCCTGCCAAAGGGCATCCTGATGGTAGCTGGCTTCACTGCATCAGACATCAAGCCCCGCGATTGTGGCCTCAACGGCCCGTCGGGCGAAGTAGACTGGTTGTTCCAGAAATAGAAGAACGCTATGAAGAAGAAACTGATTGCTCTTTTAACCCTCGTCAGTCTGACCGTTACGGCTCAGGACATACCTGACGACGTGATGAACAGGATATATCAAGAGGTGCGCACACCATACAAGTACGGCATGGTGGTGGCTCCGACGGACAACTACCACAAGATAGACTGCCCCACGGTGTTCCGCGTAGGCCAGAAGTGGCTTATGACCTATGTCGTCTACAATGGAAAGGACGGTCTTGACGGTCGTGGCTATGAGACATGGCTGGCCTCCAGTGATGATTTGCTGCACTGGCAGACCGAGGGGCGCATCCTCTCCTACAAGGATGACGGCTGGGACATGAACCAACGCGGCGGTTTCCCTGCCCTCATCGACTGGACGTGGGGCGGCAGCTACAATATTGCACAATATAAGAAGAACTACTGGCTCACCTATATCGGTGGGCACGGCACTGGCTATGAAGCCGTTCGCGAACCGCTGAACATCGGATTAGCATGGACTTCTGGCGACATCACCCGTGCCCATGAGTGGCAGTCGAGTGACAAGCCTCTGCTTAGCATCGACGACAAGGATGTGCAGTGGTGGGAGAAACTAGTGCAATATAAGAGCACCATTTATGACGACCCGCAAAAGACGCTGGGCAAGCGTTTCATCATGTTCTATAACGCTGGCGGCATTAACCCTGCTAACGACCTCAAGGCTGAACGTATTGGTATAGCCCTTAGCAACGACCTCAAGAAGTGGAAACGATATGACGGGAACCCCGTCTACTATCACGAGGCTCCGGGCATCATCACAGGCGATGCCCAGATTGTGAAGATGGACGACCTATATGTCATGTTCTATTTCTCTGCTTACAACCCTGCCCGCAAATACAATGCCTATAACACCTTCTCCGTCAGCCGTGACCTACTGCACTGGCAGGATTGGACTGGAGCTGACCTTATCGTCCCTTCAAAGCCTTACGACGAGATGTTCGCCCACAAGAGCTATGTGGTGAAACACGACGGAGTGGTCTATCACTTCTATTGCGCTGTCAACAACGACCAGCAGCGCGGTATTGCCGTGGCTACCAGTGTACCGCTTGGGCGCAGCAACATTACCTTCCCCGCTCCTGAGCGCAAGGGTCGCCGCACTATCACTTCGCTCAATGATGGCTGGGAATGGAGCCTTACCACTCCCTCCGCTTCAAAGGGAGAGAATTGTGGAAGCGGTGCTATCCCCCATAACTTCGACGACTACTATGGCTACCGCCAACTGCGGCACGGTAATCTGCACGGCAGTGCTATATATAATAAGGTATTCACCACCACCAAAGAGAGCACTCGTCGCTACTTCCTTCAGTTTGAGGGTGTAGGCACCTATGCCACTGTCACCCTTAATGGTACCCAGTATCCAAAAGAGTTGGTAGGCCGTACCGTATGGACGCTTGATGTCACTGATGCCCTGCGCAATGGCGAGAACACTCTGACGGTGAACGTTGACCATCCAGCCATGCAAACGGCCTCACCGTGGGTCTGCGGGGGCTGTTCGTCAGAATGGGGATTCTCGGAGGGTAGTCAGCCCTTTGGTATCTTCCGTCCCGTCAGTCTTATCGAGACCGATGCCGTGCGCATTGAGCCTTTCGGGGTTCACATCTGGAACAATGCGCCATGCGACTCTGTCTTCATTGAAACAGAGGTCAAGAACTATACCGACCAGCAGCAGACCATTGAACTGGTCAACAAGTTTACCCTTGCCTCAGGCAAACAGGTGTTCCGACAGGCAGCAACCCTGTCATTACAACCCGGTGAAACCAAGGTGTACCGTCAGGCTGAACGCATCGAGGATGCCCACCGATGGAACCTTGACGACCCGTACCTTTACAACCTGTCAACCATGCTCAAGCGTAATGGCAAGACTACCGACGAGGTACGCACTCCCTTTGGCATCCGCAACATCTCATGGCCAGTGCTTCGTGCCCGCTCTGCAGATGCAGAAGCTAATGACCACCGTTTCTATCTCAACGGTCAACCCGTCTTTATCAATGGCACCTGTGAGTATGAGCACCTCTTAGGCAATAGCCACGCCTTCACTCCCGAGCAGATTCGCTCTCGTGTTAAGCAAATCACCAATGCTGGCTTCAACGCTTTCCGTGAAGCCCACCAACCACATAACCTACTCTATCAGCAGTTGTTCGATGAGCAGGGCATCCTTTTCTGGAGCCAGTTCTCGGCTCATATCTGGTACGACACACCCCAGTTCCGCGAGAACTTCAAACGACTATTGGTGCGCTGGCTCAAGGAGCGGCGCAACTCGCCCAGCGTGATTCTGTGGGGCCTGCAGAACGAGAGCGTACTGCCCCGTGAGTTTGCCGAGGAGTGCTCTGACATTATCCGCAGCCTCGACCCCACCTGCCGTGACCAACGGGCCATCACAACCTGCAATGGCGGTGAGGGTACGGACTGGAACGTCATCCAGAACTGGAGCGGTACCTACGGCGGTTCGGCAGAGAACTATGACCAAGAACTGAAACGGCCAGAACAACTGCTCAATGGCGAATACGGTGCATGGCGCACCATCGACCTGCATGGCGATGCAAAATATAGTGAGGAATCGTTTACTGCCCTGTTGGAAACTAAGGCGCGCTTGGCAGAGAGTGCCAAGGACAGTGTCTGCGGACACTTCCAGTGGCTCTTTACCTCGCACGACAACCCCGGGCGCGTACAGCCCGACGGAGCCTTGCGCCGCGTTGACAAGCTCGGGCCTATCAACTATAAGGGACTGGCCACTATCTGGGAAGAACCTACCCCTGCTTACTATATGTACCGCAACCGTTACGCTGCGGCAGGTCAAGGTTCTGCCTCGACACTGCCAACCGCAGCCGACCGCAACCATGACTTGGTAAAAGGAGCCGAAGGCTATAAATACCTTTACCGCATCAACTGTGGAGGTGATGCCTTTAAGGATGAGTTCGGACAGCAATGGACGGCAGACGATACCCTGCGCAGCCATTCATGGGGGCAAGACTTTGAGGGCATCAACGCCCTGCAAGCCTCGCAACGCCACATCACTACACACATTCGCGGCACCCAGTCGCAAGAACTGTTCCAATACTTCCGCTTTGGCCGTCACCGCTTATGGTACGACCTGCCCGTGCCTGATGGCGACTATCGGGTAGAGCTCTACTTCGTTGAGCCGTGGCATGGGAAAGACGGCGGCGAACAGGATGACTATGAGGGAATGCGCATCTTCGACGTGGCAGTCAATGGGCAGACCGTGGTAGACGACCTTGACCCGTGGGCCGAGGCAGGCTACTGCGGAGCCTTAAAGCGCACTGTGGATGCCAAGGCTAAGGATGGTATGCTGCATATCTCCTTCCCCGAGGTTAAGGCTGGTCAGGCTATCATTTGCGGCATTGCCGTTGCTACAACGCAGCCTGTTACGTTGCCTGCGCAACCAGCAGTACCCGAGATGTCATGGAAAGCCCTTGACACTGACACCATAGCCAAGCTACCCAAGGAGGAACTGCCGAAAGACACCGAGGCACGACCTGCCTCCGTTTACCAACCCACGAAATCAGGTACGTTTATCATTAAGCCCGGCCTCGGACAGGAATACGCCTTGCGCTTCCGTTATAAGAACACCACAGGCAAGGCGGTCAAAGCACGCATGACCATCACCGACTCGAAGCGCACCGTACTGGTTGACCGCGATGTGACATTCCCCACTACCCCTAACAAGTTTAAGATGCTATCAACCACAACAGGCACACAGATAAACGCCGGCACCTATACCGTCCGCATCGACACAAAAGACGTTGAATTTAAAGAACTTGAAATACAATGAGAAAAGTCCTGCCAACCCTTATATCCCTATTAGCCCTGACCACCCTGTCAGCCGCCCAAGAGCATCACGACTGGGAGGATAACCACGTGCTGCAAATCAACCGCGAACCAGCGCGCGCCTACTTCATCCCCTACGGCGAACAGCAGAGCGACCGCCAACTGAGCCTCAACGGGCAGTGGCAGTTCCGCTGGACGAAAACGCCCGATGAGCGCATCAAGGGTTTTGAGCGTACCGACTATGATGCCTCACAGTGGGCAAAGCTGAAAGTGCCTGCCAACTGGGAGGTCAACGGCTACGGCATACCTATTTATATATCGGCAGGCTATCCCTTCAAGATTGACCCGCCCTTCGTCATGAAGGAGCCCAAGAAAGAGTGGACGACCTACGAAGAGCGCAACCCCACTGGGCAGTACCGACGCACGTTCACCCTACCCGACGCATGGACTGGCGGCCAGACGTTCCTGCGCTTCGAAGGCGTCATGTCGGCATTCTATGTCTGGGTAAACGGCCAATGCGTAGGGTACTCACAAGGCTCTATGGAACCCTCGGAGTTTAATATCACCCGCTATATTAAGAAAGGTGAAAACCTGCTTGCCGTCGAAGTGTATAAGTACAGCGACGGCTCATACCTCGAAGACCAAGACTTCTGGCGCTTCGGCGGCATCCACCGCGACGTGCTGCTTTATCATACGCCCGACGTCCGACTGCGCGACGTGGCTGTGCGCACTACACAGAACACACTGGCCATCAATCCACAGCTGTCCGTCTATAACGGTGCCACGGGCGACGGCTACCGCCTCATAGCCACCCTGCTCGACGCCAACGGGCCAGTGGGCTGCGACTCTGTTGCCGCCGCTGAAGTCCTCGACCTCCAGCACAAGGCGGCCCGTATGAACGAATGGTACCCACAACGTGGCTACCGCAAGTTCAACCGCATGGAGATACGTGTCAACAA
Source organism: uncultured Prevotellaceae bacterium (assembly GCA_947174945.1). Lineage (GTDB taxonomy): Bacteria > Bacteroidota > Bacteroidia > Bacteroidales > Bacteroidaceae > Prevotella. The sequence goes on from CAMWKZ010000003.1 coordinate 34,672, forward strand.
CCCGAAACTATGGAGCGCAGAATACCCCAACCTCTATACGCTGCGACTGCAGTTGCAGGACGGCAACGGAAAGACCGTGGAACAGACGGTGCAGAAGGTAGGGTTCCGCACTGTGGAGATACGCGACGGACAACTGCTCATCAATGGCAAGGCAACAAAGATACGCGGTGTCAACCGCCACGAACACGACCCCTACAAGGCTCGCGTCATGACGGAGGAACTGATGCTGAAAGACCTGCAGCTGATGAAGCAGGCCAACATCAATGCCGTAAGGCTGTCGCACTATCCCAACTGCCCACGCTGGTACGAGTTGTGCGACTCCATCGGTATGTACGTGATGGACGAAGCCGATGCCGAGACGCACGGACTGCGCGGCACGCTGACCTCAACGCCCGACTGGGCCGATGCTTTCCTTGACCGTGCCGTGCGCATGGCCGAGCGCGACAAGAACCACCCCTCCGTCATCTTCTGGAGCCTCGGCAACGAGAGCGGCTACGGTGCCAATCATGCGGCTATGGCGGCATGGCTGCATGAGTTCGACCCTACCCGCCCCGTGCATTACGAGGGAGCTCAGGGCGACCCTGACCCCAAGACGGTTGATGTCATCAGCCGCTTCTACCCCCGTGTGATGCAAGAGTATCTGAACCCCGGCATTCCCGAAGGCTCGGACAAGGAGCGTGCCGAGAACGCCCGCTGGGAACGACTATTAGAGATAGCCGAGCGCACCAACGACAACCGCCCCGTACTGACCAGCGAATATGCCCACTGCATGGGCAACGCACTGGGTAACTTCCGCGAATACTGGGACGAGATATATGCCCACCGGCGGATGCTGGGTGGCTTCATCTGGGACTGGGTGGACCAAGGCATTATCCGCGACGGCAAGGTGCTCTACGGCGGCGACTTTGGCGACAAGCCCAACCTGCACGCCTTCTGCATGAACGGTGTCATCATGAGCGACCGCTCGCTGACGCCCAAATACTACGAGGTAAAGAAAGTCTATTCGCCCGTGCAGTTCCGCATAGACGGCGACAAGGTGACGGCCTACACGCTGTACAGCGAAATCCCCCTGAGCGAATACACCTTTACCTATAACATCACGGACAATGGCAAGGTGACGAAGAAAGGAACCTTTGACGGCACGCTGAACCTAACCACTCCGAAGAGCCAGCACGACATACGGCTGAACGTGACGGCCATGCGCAACGGCCACGAGGTGGTTAGCGAGCAATTTGCGCTGAACGATAATCCGCTGGCCGTATGCACGGGTAAGCGAGCCCCGATGCCTGCACTTCATATCAAGCCGCAGGTGTTCCGCGCACCGACGGACAACGACAAGAGCTTTGGCAACTGGCTGGCCAAGGACTGGAAACGCTGCGGGCTGGACACGCTGCGCATACCTATGACGACGGAGCAGAACGGCAACGAATATACTTTCACGTTCGCTATTCCCGACAGTCTGCCGCCACTGCCGCGCCTCGGCATCGTCATCGAACTGCCGCGCGAGTACGAGCAACTGACGTGGTACGGCCGTGGGCCGTGGGACAACTACCCCGACAGAAAGACCTCCTGCCCCATCGGGCTATGGCACTCTACCGTCGCGCAGCAGTACGTCCACTACCCCCGACCACAAGACTCGGGCAACCATGAGGACTGCACGATGGTTGAGCTAAAGACCAAACGGGGCAAGACGCTACGCATTGAGGCCGTCGACGCACCGTTCTCCTTCTCGGCGCTGCCCTACTCAGCTCAGTATTTGGCCTCTAAAAGCCACGACTACGAGCTGCAGGAACAGGGCAAGACCTATCTCAGCATCGACTGCGCCGTACTGGGCCTGGGCAATAGCTCGTGTGGCCCGGGCGTACTGAAGAAGTACACCATCGACAAGGGGAAGAAGTATCAACTGAAAATCCGCGTCCTGTAATCAGCGCTTCAGCACGGCGCGGACGACGAACCAAGCGTGAAGCAAAAGGGTCTGCACGTAGCCATAATGGCAGGCCATGACGTGGAAACGCTCCATCAGCGAGGCTCGGTGATGCTGTGTGGTATCGCCGCCCTCCTCAAAGTTGGCCACAACGGTATTGGCATTGACCAGCGCAAGTCCGCGGCGCTCGGCCTCTTTCATAATGCGGATGCACCAGTCGACATCGGCTGAATGGCGGTATTGCAGGCTGTAGGGAAACTGGCGGGCAATATCCAGACGGGCATAGAACGCCTGATGACACACCAACATACCTTTCTTGAACGAGCGCCACGTCAGCACCTTGGGTGGACGGTGGCGGCGCAGGCGCAGGAAGCGCCCCTCTCCGTCGGTAATGGCCGTGTCGCCATAGACGACGGCTGCCCCACCCTCAGCACACGCCACCACCGTCTGGATGGTGTCGTCGGCATAGAGCGAGTCGCCAGCGTTCAGGAACACAACGTAGTCGCCCGTCGCTTTCCTCAATCCTTTGTTCATTGCGTCATACAGCCCAGCGTCGGGTTCCGACTGTATACTCACCTCATGGGGGCTGTCGGCACGGTATCGGTCGGCTATTTTCAGCGTGTCGTCCGTTGATGCCCCGTCTATCAGCAGGTGCTCGATGCAGGGGTACGACTGGCTGCGCACACTATCCAGCGTGCGTTGCAGCGTGCGTGCTGCATTGTAGGTAATGGTAACTATCGAAATCCGTATCATCGCTTCAACTCTTTAGGACGCTTGGCTGCTTCGTAGACTTCCACGTATCGGCTGGCCACGCTCTGCTGCGAATAGCAGTGGGCAACCTTGTGCAGGCAGTGCCGTTGCAGGTCGGGATAGTCGGCCTCGCAAAGCACGTAGCGGATGCCGGCAGCCAAGTCGGCAGCATCGCGGAAGCGAGCCACGTAGCCATTCTGCCGATGGTCGAGCATCTCGGGAATGCCCCCTACCTCGAAACCCACGCACGGCACACCGCAGGCCATCGACTCCATCAGCGTGTTCGGCAGGTTGTCCTCCAGCGAGGGCAGCACAAAGACATCGGCACTATTGTACACCTCGACGATGCGCTGGGGGTCGCTGACATAGCCCAGCGGACAGGCTGGCAGCGACAACTGGGCTGCCACGTCCTCGGCATGGCCACCGAGAATGGCCACGACCGTGTTCTGCTGCATCTCGGGATGCTGTTCGGCCAGCAGCCTGACGGCCTCGACAAAGTAGCTCATGCCCTTGCGAGGGTCGGTGACACGCTGCGACACGAACAGGATAATGCGGCGGTCGGCAGGCAGCCCCAGCGACTGGCGGGCCTGCTGCTTACTCTCGGGGCGGAACACGTGCGTGTCAATCGCATTGGGAATGCTGGTCACCTGCTGTCCGCGCAGCAAGGCACTCTTGCGAGCCTCGTCGGCCAGCCACTGGCTGCAAGCCACATACGTGATGTGGCGGTCGCACAGCATACGCTGCTTGCGCTGCCACACCCGACGCGCCAGACCGCTGCGCCGACTGGGCAACAGCGCACACTGGCGGCACTCGGAGTGGAACTGCTCACAGCCCCGAGCATAGTGGCAGATGGCGGTTGCGGGCCAGATGTCGTGCATAGTCCATACCACGGGCTTGCCCGCATCCAGTATCTTGCGGATGCCGTTCAGCGAGAGCATACCCTGATTGACCCAGTGCAGGTGTATGACGTCGGCCTCCTGAAACTCAGGCAACCGTGTGATGTCCGTACCGCAGTTGGCTATGTCGAGTTCAAACAGGTGCTTGCGACGCAGGTGCAAGTGCAACCAGACGACGAGCCGTTCCCACAGGAAGTGCCACTGCGCCATGCGCTGACCCGGCAGCGCCACCACCGTCAGCAGCTCCGTCTCCTTGTCGCGCACCAGCATCTTCGCCTTCACGCCGTTGTTCTTCAGCGCCTCCATCAGCCGGTTGGCCGCTACGGCAGCCCCGCCCGTGCGCTCGCTCGTGTTCACTATCAGTACTCTCATCGGTCTTTCCGTCCGTTCCTTTCGTTTACTCCCCACAAAGTCAGCATACTTCTACGGCACAAACATCATCCCATTGGTTCACTGGCGTATGCAGCGAGTCGCTCCTGAGGCTCCCATCCTTCAAAGTCAATTTCCAGATTTCTTGTCATGTGGGGCTGAGCCAGATAATTATTAATGGCATTTCCCACAAACTTAGCAAGATTCACAGGTACGGCATTACCTATCATTTGCTCCACGTCTGTTTTACTGCCAATAAATTGATAAGTGCGTGGAAAAGTCTGGATATAACTACGTTCTAACGTTGTTAATGGTCTAATCCCTTCCTTTGACTTTATAGGGTCGTTTGCATGTATTTTATAACCAACTGGCATCGGACGGTTTACGCCTCTAACCGTAGGACTTGGTTCATCTATACTGAAGATGCCCCGACGCACATAACTACGAGGATGCCGATAGTAAAATTCAATCCCAAGAGAATTTCCAAAATAGTCACGCATAGTCATAGGAAATGCCGACAAGCCACTATTAATAAACGGACTCATAAAACCATCCATTTCATGCAATTTACCTATAAGGAAAAAACGCTTGCGTTTCTGGGGCACTTCGCAATAACTTGCGTCAAGGACATGTTGTGATAACCCATATCCCGCTTTCTTGAGAATCTCTTTTGCATCAATCAGCTTTTGTGTCTTCACAATACGTGCTACATTTTCCATTACGAACCATTTAGGCCGAACATTACTTATAATTTCTGCGTAGTGAACCGTCAAATCACCACGCCCTCCATCTTCATCTCTTTTCCCTGCTGACGAGAAGTCCTGGCATGGCGGACCACCTATAATCATATCTGGGTTTAACAAGTCTATTGCAATAGAACTGCCTTGGACATCACTTAAATCCATATTTTTTACTGAGTGACGGAAATTGGCACGATAGACATTCAGAGCTGCCTCCCATTTATCATAAGCAGCAACAATCTCAAAGCCTGCTTCCTGAAAACCTAAGCTCATACCGCCACAACCACAAAACAAATCAACAACTCTCATTATCAAAAAAGTTCAGGGTGACTCACAATAAATGCATCAAATCTTCTCTCTGGGCTTAATAGTTTCTGACCATCACCTAATATGATATTCTTAATTTCATATTTTGACACTCTTGGCTTAGTCAGCTCTTTACAGCGCATCATGGGGTTCGTCAACTTTCCGCTGATTGAAAATGCCTTGTCGGTCTTATATTTATATGCCAGAGCATTTACTATATCTGTATAATTAAACTTACCAAACAAGGTAAAATCCCATAGCATTTTATAAAGCCATATTATAGTGCGTTGATTTCGGGATATATCATCCACAAGGTTATTTTCCCTCAAACACATCTGTATGACCGAAAGATTCGACCACACAAACACGTCAAGGCAATCGTCTGCAAAATCCTTAAGTTTCCTATCAGTCTTCCATATTGGCTGTATGATTAAAGGTACTTGCCTTCGGGTAACGTCCGAAGACACATTAAGTATCGCTTCCCTGATAGCCTCATAATGAGGTTGTACTTGACGAATTTCTCCCCAATTCTTTATCTCCTCACCAATAGTGTTGAGTATATCATGCAGTTTGCTTCTGCCCTTTGCTGTATCATAGCACGCACATATACTACATGCAAGGAAAAGGATTGTTGGTGAGCGGACAACTATTTCACTTCCATATTCAGCATCAGACAAATCTTTCGTAGTAATATCAGGGAGGGTTGTCAACTTAACTTCCAAACCACTTACCGCCTTTTCAATAGAACGATTAAACATTACTAAATCTATCTTCTCCTTATTATCAGCAGAAGTATAATATTGCTCATAAGGGAAGAAACCTGACTCGTAAGCATAAAAAGCATCTTCGCTTAATGGGTCAACTCTTAAGAGAGAGGGGGCATCAATATACTTATGAACTATCTCGTTTTGCTTATTTGTACACAAATAGACGGGACTGACACCCTTGCTCCCCATATAAGCAACCAAGGAGGCAGGAAAAGAACTATTAAACTGGTTCTTACCCCATGAGTCTTCATATCGATAGTCACGACTTGAGTATTTTTGTCCAAACAAACCGGGAGAGATTCCTTCTGCCGTGACGATTATTTCCTTATTCTTCTTTGCCATTAATGCTTTTTGTTATTCTTCAATTAAAGTTCTTCTTACACAAGATTTCCATCTGAACTGACCACAAAGGTACGAATTTATTTTGAGAACAACCACAAAAGCAGTTGAAAAATACCAAAGGAGATAACTTTCAACCTCATGAAAAAGAGGAATGGAGCGGGCGCTCCAGTCATTGAGGGCGACCGCTCGAATGATTAAGGGCGGCCGCCCTTAATCATGAGGCCGTCCGCTCTGCAACCAGCCGGAACGGCTGCATACCCCGTCCGCAACGGCTCGGCACCCCGTGCCGAGTGCCTGTTTACCCCTCCTACAGCGGCTCCGCACAACGTCTCGAGCCTATCGGCACGATGCAAGACCTATGTCGGGGCACGGTGGGCACCGACATCCGGCACGCAACCCACCCAATCGGAGCATCTTTCGCGCCAAACATTTGGACACGCCAAAATTTATCCGTACATTTGCAGCATCAAGTATATAACGTATGGAGAAAAGGGATTTTATGATGAGAGCCATCGAGCTTTCAGAGCATAGTGTAAGAGACGGAGGCGGCCCGTTTGGCGCCGTCGTAGTGAAGAACGGTGAAATCGTGGCCGAGGCATCCAACAGCGTGACCATCGAGAACGACCCGACGGCCCACGCCGAGGTGACGGCCATACGCAGGGCTACGAAGAGGCTGGGCACTTACGACCTGACGGGCTGCGAAATATACACGTCGTGCGAGCCGTGCCCCATGTGTCTGGGTGCCATCTACTGGGCGCACTTAGACAAGGTTTACTATGCCAACGACCGCAAGGATGCCGCCCGGATTGGCTTCGACGACGACTTTATCTATCAGGAACTGGAGCTGCAGCCCCAGTACCGAAAGAAGCCCAGCGAAATACTCATGCAGGCGGAAGCCCGCCGCGCCTTTGACCTGTGGATGCAGAAGACGGACAAGACGGAGTATTAGAGCGCAAACGCGCGTTGTTTGCGCACACAGCACGTTGACCTAAGTCAAGAACAAAGCACTTTGCCGACTAAAAACTCGAAAACTACTTGCAGGAAACAAAAAACGCCGTAACTTTGCATCGTCAAACAAAGACATGCCGACATCGGGTCGGCCGTGGCTGAGAGCAGCCACACTCAATAGGATTATAGATTGTTTTAGGTTAGTAGTAATATTTATAGTTTTAGGTTTTTAGTTATTGGTAAAAAGAAAGTTTTAAATGTGTGGAAACAGTGACCGCCGTGAGGCGCTCATAACTTTCTTTTCATTAGACAAGGATAATATTACTTACATATCCTGCTCGCACAGGGCAGGCCCTCCGGCCTAAGAAGCCGGACTCATTTCTTGCAACAAGGATTTTTAGTTTAACATAGGCTTTCAGGTGCCGCTGCTCGTTGATGAGTAGCGGCATTTTTCATGCCTTGTGCCCTATCTTTCGAGCAGCACCACGGCGTAGGCCGATATGCCCTCCTGCCGTCCCGTGAAGCCTAACTTCTCCGTGGTCGTAGCCTTGATGGAGATGTTGTCAGCGTCCGTCCCAATCACCTCGGCCATGCACTGCTGCATAGCGGGCACGTGGGGGTTGAGCTTAGGTCGCTCGGCGCACACCGTTGCGTCGATGTTCACCAGCCGGTAGCCCTTCGTAGCCACCAGCTCGATGGTCTTCCGCAGGATAATCTTGCTGTCCATCCCCTCCGTTTCCGCTGCCGTATCAGGGAAGTGATAGCCTATATCACGCATATTGGCCGCCCCCAGAATAGCGTCGCAGACGGCATGAAGCAGCACGTCGGCATCGCTATGGCCCAGCAGGCCTAACTCATGTTCAATCTTAATACCGCCAAGCCACAAGTCGCGACCGGCTACCAACTGGTGGACGTCATAGCCCATTCCTACTCTCATCATCTCTTAAACAAGTCTTTAAGGCCATCCATATCGAAGGCAAGGGTGAAACGAAGTGTCTGGTCGAGCGGGTTCGTCTTGGTCGTTGCAATCACGTAACCCACATCCAGCGAGAAAACATTCATGTGGAAGCCACCGCCCACGGTAAAGTAGCGCATATTGCCCTTATTCTCCGACTGGTGGCGATAGCCAGCGCGCAACGAGAACTGGTCGTGGTAGACATACTCGGCACCCACGCTCCACTGTATCTCCTGCAACTCCTCCTTAAATCCGCCCGGAGCATCGTGGAAGCTCTTAAAGATGGCGGGGATGGCTCCCAGCTCGTCATACTCCTTGATAACCCGCTGTTCATAATCCTCCGTCGTCTCCCCGTCGTTCTGCTTGGGTATGGTCGGCACCAGCAACTTATTGGCATCGGCGGAAATCGTAAAGCGGTTGTACTCGTCGACGGGCACCATCAGCGAGGCACCAATGCGCAGGTTGGCAGGCAGGAAGTTTGCCTTGTCGTCGCCAAAGTACGTTATCTTACTACCCACATTCGATATGTTCATACCCAGTCCTAACTGGCACTCACGCTGTCCGATGTTGATGTAGTTGTTGTAATAGCACGCCAAGTCGGCAGCGAAAGCCGATGCCGGACTGGCATCCTCCGTATAGTCATAGCGCAGGTCACTGTACAGCCAGCGGATGACGGCGGCGATGGAGAACTTCTCACTCAGCATCAGCGAGGCACCTACATCAAGCGACATCTCGTAAGGGTTCACCGTCATGGCATCGTCAGAGTTGGCCGTCATCACCTCGCCCAACGAGAAGTAGCGCAGCGAACCGCTGATGGCCGCATAGTCGCCGATGCGGTAATAACCAGCCAGATAGGCCATGTCAATGTCGTTTACTATCTGTCGCAGCCACGGGGTGTAGTTCAGTGCCACACCAGCACGGCTGATGCAGAACGGATACTTGGCGGGATTCCAGTACTGCGAGTTGACATCGGGGTCGGTGGCCACGCCCACGTCACCCATACCAGCCGAGCGGGCATCGGGGGCAATCGTCTGCGAAATGACCGCGTGGTCAATCGGGTTAAACTGGCTCTTTGCGTCCTGCGCATGGGCCGACAGCCCCATCACCAGACACATGGCCGTTGTCAGTATTCTAATTGTCTTCATAATCCTGTTTTATTGGTGAGTGAAAATAATCAGTTTATTCGTCTTCGAGGCATAGGTGCTGCCGTCCACGCCGATGCTCAGCCGATAGAGGTAAAGCCCCGTATGCAGCCGCCGACCGCCGTCAACGGTCAGGTCCCAGTTGATGGTGTACGTGTTATCCGACGACACACCGTTCTCCGTATGGCTCCAGAGGTGGCGGCCAGAGGTGTCGAACACGTCCAGCCGAACACTCATCTCAGCATTGATGCGGTCGTGAACGATGCGGAACGTGGTATGCGTGCGGGCAGGATTGGGCGTACACTCCACGTCCAAGAACAAAGGCTCCAGCCCCTTCACCACCTCGAAGGTCAGCTCGCTGGTCGACGAGTTGTTCAGGATGTCCCATGCCCTAAACTGCAATTTATGCTTTCCGTAGGACAGTTCGGGTATGCTATAGCCCACCCTGCCCTTTGTGTAGCTTCCAAAGTCAAACTGGAAATAGTCGTTGAGCGAGTAAGTCTTGGACATATCACCGTCGATGATAAGCTGCAAGTCATGCCCAATGCCGCTGCTCGACACGTTGATGCCGTCCTCGTCGTTCACCTCGGCCACGAAGTAAGGCGTGGTGTTCACGCTGCCTCCGTTGGTGAAAGCCGTACTATTCAGGTAACAATAGATGTTTGGCCCAGCGGTGCCCTGCCCATGCTCGGCGGTGCCATTCATGGCGAGCTGGTTGCAAATGCCGTTCGCCTCAATGGTCTTGTCCGTATTGACGGCATAGAGATTCAGTTGCACGCCAAGGTCGGAGTACTGAATGTCCTTGGGAACGGCAAAGGTCAGCGAGAAACGGCCGTTTCTGACACTGTCGCTACCGCTGTAAACGACATTCGGGCGGTCGTAATAGACGAAGGGTTCCTCGGCCCCGTCCTTCGACGTGTCATTCAGGCGGCAGGTGATTTGTTCCCTGATGTCGCGCAGCACAGCGGTTAGTATGCCGTTAAACGCCGAAGCCGTCATGCCGTCTGCACCCAGCACGCGCCCCGTTACCGTAGCCTTCGTGCCAGCCTTCAGCGTCAGCATCGTGCCGTTGTCCAGCAGGGTGCTATTTACAGAGTCCACCTGTATGCCGTGCGTCGGGACGGCCAAGCGCAGGGCTGGGTCGCCCAGCAACGTGTATTGCAACTTATTCGGTGTATCATCCTGATGGGTGGTCAGCAGTTCGTTCTTCGTCCGACGGACAGCCTCGCCAATGGGCATCGGTCGTCCGCTGTCGTCCCTGCTCAGTACGTGGCGCGTGAAAGCCAAGTTCATCAGGCGGTTATAACTTTGATACACCGTGCGCGTAGTTCCATAGAAGGCGATGGCTCCACCTTTCTTATTAAAGAAAGCCGCCTCGCCGATATTATCCTCCTGCCCGTCAAACGGCATGATGTCGCACGAGGCCGTCACCCACAGGGGCAGGCGCATCGAGGTTGCCGTCTGGAAATCGGCCAGACCGAGCACATACTCATGCGACATGGCATCAGCGCGCCCGTGACCCGAGTAGTTGAAAAGCAACGCCCCCTGCTGCATCTGCTGCTTGATGAGCCGCGTCACGTCGGGATATGAGTTGCCCGTTGACGAGCTGACCCGGGTATAGGCATCCCACATGATGCGCTTCACCAACAGGTTTGGATAGAGTTTCTCCACCGACTGCGCCACCGAGTCGGCATCCTTCATGTGCCAATTCTGGTTACCGTCGTCGCCCATGAAGCAGACAACGTTCTGCCACGAGCCAGCCTCCTCGTTCTTCAGGTAGCTTTCTATCTTGTCAACAGCCGTTTTCGCTTCGTCAGCCGTCCGCGCTGAGATACGCCCCACTGCCACGTCGGCCTTGTCGCTGCTCACGAGGTTGCTCCCCTCGTTGTCGTCCATCATGCAGAAGTAGTCATCGCTGACGTAGCAATCCGTCTCGCTGTACGAGTTGTCGCTCTCGTAGCAGAGCAGGAAATCGTCAGGCGTGCAACCGCTCCAGTCGCTGAGCAACATACGGTTGTCCCAAGCCCCGTCGCCCATAAGCAACAAGTAGCGGGGCATATCCTCCTCGCGCTCTGCACGGTCGTAGAGCATCTTCAGATAGCGACGATAGGCATTGGCATCGGGGGTACCACTGGCAAACTCGTTGTACAGCTCGTCGGCAGGTACCAGTTGCACCCGCAGCCCGTCATACTTCTCGTGCAGGGCTTTCAGCCGCTCAGCCTGTGCCACCCACTTCTGCGACGTGGGTATGACAATCACCATGTCGGCGGCTTCGGCGGCATGATGGTTTTGGTTCGTGATGCGCCCCACCAGTGTGGGCATGGGCCATACCTGCGACAAGTCGGGTGCGGCCTTAGGCTCAGTGGCGTAGATGGAGATATAGTCCAAGCGCACCGTACTGCTGCCAGCCTGCGGGGTTAGCACTATCTGGTTAGAGGCTTTCAGACTTGACACGCTGAACGTTATCTTCTCCGTCCGCATCTTATCCAGCTTGCTGACCGACGGCACCCTCATGGTTCGTGTCTCCGTGTCGTTTACCTTCACCTCCACCGTTGCCCCGTTGGCAGCAGACAGCAGGACGGTCACAGAACCTTCCGCTGTCGTACCCGTCGAAGGGATGGTGTAAGTATAGCTATGCCCCGCCTGCAGTTCCTTTGCATCGTACAGGTTGCGTCCGCCGTGGAACCACGCGTAGTTGTCAACCTCATAGAGCGAGCAGTAGTCGTCAGCCAGCGGATAGTAACGGGCCAAGAAGTCGTCGACGCTCAGCACGTCAGAGGCATCGTCGTTTTCCGTCAGGAAGTAGTAGCCATAGCTGGAATAAGGGTTACGGATACGCTGGTGCTTGTCGTCCCACGTCACGGGGCCGATGCCATAGAACAGTCGGCGGCCATCCATCACGCACGTAGGCAACTCTTTCAGGTCGTCCGTCTGGAGCAGGTAGTCGGTGGTCAGCTGCTCAGGCTGCAAGGCACCGCCATAGCCGTAAATCTTCACTTTATCCAAATTGGAGAAGCCCGCCCGCCGTATGAGGTCGGTGGTCAACTGGTAGATACCCGTTGAGGGAATGGAGAGCTTTACCCATGTGCCTGTCCTTAACACCGAGTTCTCGGCATAGCAACTCGTTGTGGCCCGGCGGGGAGTAGCCACCTTCCGGCCTTTGATGCTGAGCATGAAGCTGACCAGCTTCTGGTATTGCCCGTTGCGATACACCAAGGGCACGAATGACACATAGAGCGTTCCCTGCTTTCTGGCCACCGTCATCTGCTGCGTCACGTCAGGCATTGCCTTCAGCGGCTTATCCGTCAGCCGCGTGTACTGACGGATGTCAGCCTCGCTCATGGGGATAAACTCTGGGTACTCAATGCTGACGGTATAGGCTGAGTCGGCGTAATGCGGGCCAACAGGATAGGCATAGGTGAACTGGGGCAACAGCGAGTCAATCTTGACCTCCTGGGCGGTCAGATTGAAAAACCGTTGGGCGTGTACCAACAAGCAGCACGCCAACAGTGCCGTACAGAATATATACCTCTTTATAGTCAATCGTCTACTTACAGTTAAACTCCAGCACCTTGCGGTCTTCCAGCCAGCCTTCCAGATGGTCGTCAATGTGTACTGGCCCTACGCCCACAGGTGTGCCCGTATAGAGCAGGTCGCCCGTCTTGAGCGTGAAGAAGCGCGAGATGTAGCTGATGAGCTCGTCTACCTTATACAACATATCACTCGAGCATCCCTCCTGCACCGTCTGGCCGTTAATATCCAGATGGAAGTGCAGCGCCTGAATATCCCTCAGCAGGGCTGTCTCCACCCAGTCGCCAATGACTGCCGAACCGTCAAACCCCTTGCAGAGCTCCCACGGATGGCCTTGCTGACGGGCCTTGCGCTGCCAGTCACGTGCCGTGAAGTCGATGCCCACGGTCACCGCATCGTAGTAGCGATGGGCGAAACGCTCTGGAATACTCTTACCCAGTCGGCAAATGCGCACCACCAGCTCTGTCTCATAGTCCACCTGTTCGCTCCAGTCGGGTATGAAGAAGGGCTTGTGGTCCTTCAGCAGTGCCGAGTCCGCCTTGGTGAAGATAACGGGCTGCTCTGGTTTATATAACGCTCCGTCCAGCTCTTTATTGTGCTGGATATAGTTCATTCCTACTGCAAATATCTTCATAATCTCGCCATTTTTGTGGCAAAGGTAGCTATTTTCGGTGAAAAAACCGTATCTTTGCAACCATAATGAAGCGAATAACAACATTCATCGCCTTGCTCTGCGTTGTACTCGGCCTTTATGCCGAGGGCGGCGACCCGCATAGTCTGCGACTGATGGGCATTGCACTGGAAGGCCCCGTGGACAGCGTGCGCCAGCAGCTGGTGGCTGCCGAGTTTACCGAGTGGGGGCAGTCTGACGACGGTGAAGACCTCTACTTCCGTGGCAAGTTCTATGGCATTCGGGCCAAGCTCATTCTCAGCAAGTCTGCGGAAACCGACCTCGTTACTTCCGCCTACATCTCCGTAGGGCCTTACAGCACCAAGTCGATGCTGAACCAGAACCAGCGCTATTTTCTCTATAAGCTGCAAAAGGAGCACGGGGAGTTCACACAACGCGACGACGCCTATTTCTTTCTGGACGACTTCGGCAGCATCAAGCTGTCCATATCCGACAATGGCAACGGGTCGCACGACATCCGGGTGTTCTACTTCCCCAGCAGCAGCTTCTATAAGGATGCCGTCAGCACAGGCTTCCACGGTCACGTGCAGGAGGTGGTCACCGAGAATGCCGTGGCCGAGGAGCAGTTTATGCGCTTCAATCAGAACGGCCAGCTGGAGAACCCCGACCTGACGCACCGCCAGTACGACCGCTATGGCTACCTGACGAGCGCACAGATGACGGAGCAGACGGGCCACAGCACCGTGGCATACGAATACGACAACCTGTTCCGACTGAAGCGCCGCACGCTGACCAATGCCGAGGCCAGCATCACCTACATCAACGAGTATAACTACAACGAGCGTGGCGAGATAGCCACCCAATACCAAAAGGTGTACGACAAGAACAACGAGTGCGTCATGACCATCACCATGCGCAACAACTACCTGACGCGGGACGACGAAGGCAACTGGACCAGCAATTCGCTCAGCCTCTCCTACTGGGAGAAGGGGCAGCAGAGCCAGCAGACCACCGTGCTGCAAAAGCGTACACTGACCTACTGGGACTAATCAACTACTTATATGACTATGAAACAAGCAATGTCACGGCAACAAGTTTGCCTTCCCGGGGAAAGAGCCGTTCTTTCCACCAGTAAGACCCGTTCTTTCCGGGGGAAAGAACGGGTCTTTCAAACAGAAAGCCGTATCAGGCGACTGTTAACCCTCTGTCTGCTCGTCATAAGCCTGCACGGTTTTTCGCAGTCGCCCACCTACACCAACCCCATCTTGGGCGGTGACTATCCCGACCCTACCATCATGCGAGAGGGCAGCGACTACTACATGACGCACTCGGCCTTCGACTACCAGCCGGGGCTGACCGTATTCCACAGCCGCGACCTCGTACACTGGCAACCCATCAGCTACGCCCTGAAGACTTATCTGGGCAGCGTGTGGGCACCCGACATTTGCAAGCACAAGGGCAAGTATTACATCTACTTCACCGTGGCTACCCAGCCCCGCAGCAACTACGTGGTGTGGGCCGACAGCCCCTATGGCCCGTGGAGCGACCCCATCAACCTGTACATTGGCAACATCGACCCCTGCCACGTGGTGGGCGACGACGGCACTCGCTGGCTCTTCATGAGTGCTGGCAAGCGGGTGCGACTGACCGACGACGGGCTTTCCGTCGTGCCCGGCACCGAGGAGGTTGTCTACAATGGATGGCCGTACCCCGAGGAATGGGAGACGGAGGGTTTCTGTCTGGAAGGGCCGAAACTGCGCAAAATTGGCAAGTATTACTATTACTTCAATGCTGAGGGCGGCACGGCAGGCCCTCCCACCAGCCACATGGTGGTGCAGGCTCGCTCGGAGAGCGTTAACGGCCCGTGGGTGAATGCACCCAACAATCCGCTCATCCACACTTGGAGCAAGGATGAGCGCTGGTGGAGCAAGGGACATGGTTCTATCATTGATACGCCCGACGGCCAATGGGTCATCGTCTATCACAGCTATGAGAAGGACTTCACCTGTCTGGGACGGCAGACCCTCATGGAGCCAATCTACATGGGCAGCGACGGCTGGTTCCACCGCTACGAACCGATTGACGTGGCACAGCCCATCGAGTGCCCTGTCAAACAACTCCACCCAGTCGACCGCCACGGGCGGCTGTCTGAGTTTCGCTTAGGCTTTGAATGGAAGTTCTACAAGGCTTTCGACCCTGCCCGTGTCAAGGTGGACAATGGCACGCTGACCCTGACGGCACAAGGCAACTCGCCCGGCACGTCGGCACCGCTGATGTTTGTCGCTGGTTGTCATCGCTACCAGATTGAGGCCGAGGTGGAGCTGCAAGGCGACGTCACGGCAGGCCTCGTCATGTATTACAACAGCCAGTTCTATCAGGGCATGGGCTTCGACCGTCAGCGGCGCTATCGCTACCGCAAGGGTGGGCAGACACGCGCCGGCATCAACACGACGGAGACCAACCGTATGTGGCTCCGACTGGTCAACCGCGACAATATCATCACGGGCTGGTATAGTCTGGACGGCAAGGAGTGGAAGCGCGAGACATGGGGCATGGACTGCTCTGGCTACAACCACAACACGCTTTACGAGTTTCAGAGCGTGCTGCCCGGCGTGTTTGCCTCGGGCGACGGCTATGCCCGCTTCAAGAACTTCAAGTACACGGAACTATAGGCTGAAGGTTTCGCGAATCACCTGCTCCACGACCTGCGGATAATACGCAATCTCCAGTTCGTGCTCTTTGGCGGCAATATCGTCCACGGTATCATGGGGCGACAGGGCCGTGCGGTATTGTGCAATAATCTCACCGTTGTCGCACACTGGGGTCACATAGTGTACGGTCATGCCCGTCTCCTCTTCGCCAGCCTCATGCACGGCCTCATGCACGTGGCGGCCCCACATACCCTTGCCGCCATACTTCGGCAGCAGTGCGGGGTGAATGTTGATAATGCGGCGGGGGAAGGCGTCAATCAAGAAGCCGGGAATCAGGAGCAGGAAGCCTGCCAGCACTACGAAGTCAATGGCGTAGCGCTCCAACAGGGGTATCATTACCTCCCGGTCGTTGAGCGATGCCTTCGGAATGACGGCGGTCGGCACGCCAAGCCGTTCGGCACGCACCAGCGCATAGGCATCGGGCTTGTTGCTGACCACCAGCACACAGTTTATTTGCTCTGAACCGCTAAAGTACTTGAGCAGGTTCTCACAGTTCGTGCCGTTGCCCGACACAAACACAGCTACGTTTATCTTTTTCATCCTTTGGTTCGGTTAAGTTCGTTTAACAATATTTCTATCAGCCGGGGCACGCCATAGCGGTCGAGCTCATCCTCGCGAATCCAAGTATAGTCGGCTGGCAATACGGGCTGCTCCTCTGGTTCCCACAGCCAGAAGTCGGCATAGATAACCCGGTGGGTCAGCACGTGCTTTATATGCTCTGCAATCCTATGAACTTGGGGCTTGGTCGCCTGCCCATCGCCAGTGGCAAAGGGACTGCACTGCTGCAAGTAATCGTCAAGCCCCGTGTTCTCAATACACAGCGGTTCCCATAGTCCCTGCCAGATGTCGCCCTCGCCGCGCCGATGGATGGCCGTCATGCCCTTCCACCTTATATATATATAAGTCAGGTGGCGCTCTTTTACCTTCAGCGTCTTGAGCTTGACGGGCAGCTCGGCCACCCGCCCTTCGCGCAAGGCCACGCATGATTCCTGCAACGGGCAATCGAGACAGCGGGGACTGGTCGGCGTACACTGAATGGCGCCAAAGTCCATCATGCCCTGATTGTAGGCGGATGCCTCGTCAGCGGGCAAGAGCTCTTGCGCCAAGGCGGCAAACTCGTGCTTCCCCTCGGTAGTGTTGATAGGTGTCTCAATGCCATAGTGGCGGGCCAGCACTCGGTACACATTGCCGTCGACCACCGCAGCAGGCAGCCCGAAGGCTATCGAACCGATGGCAGCCGCCGTATAGTCGCCCACCCCCTTGAGGCTCTTGATAATCTTGAGCGTCTGCGGGAATCCGCCCATGTCTACTATTTGGCGAGCAGCCGTGTGCAGGTTGCGTGCCCTGCTGTAATAGCCCAGCCCCTGCCATTCGCGCAGCACCTCGTCTTCCGAGGCCGCAGCCAGTTTCTCCACCGTCGGCCACCGACGCATGAAGCGCTCCCAGTAAGGCCGCCCCTGCTCGATGCGCGTCTGTTGCAAGATGATTTCCGAGAGCCAGATGGCATACGCGTCGTGCGTCTGCCGCCACGGCAGTTCCCTTCCGTTCTCGCGAAACCATTGCAGTATCGTGGTGGTGAAACTCATAGATGCCGAATTACTGTTCGGGGAACTGCTGGTAGATGGTCAGCCCGAAGACAGGAGCCTCGGCAATGGCGTACTCCATTATCTCAGAGATAGCGTGCTCGTAGGGCAGCGCGTCCTGCATCTCCAGCCAAAAGACGAACTCAATGGGTTGTCCCGTTGGGGTGCTATCCAGCTGGTGTACCATGATAACGAGGTCAGAGAGCACGTCGGCACGCTCTGCCAGCCACTGCTCCATGTGCTGCCGATAGCGCGTCAGGTTGACCACCCCGTCCTCGCCGACGGTAATGGAGCGGAAGTCAATGTATAGCTTGCGCACTACCTTGCGCCCCACGTTCTCCTTCATGCCCTTCCAGTTCTGGAACGAGCCATCCACCAGTGTCTGCGGCGACACGGTAATAATCGTATTGTCGAAATTGCGCACCTTGACGGTGGTCAGCGTTATCTCCTCCACAACGCCGTCGGCTCCAGCCCCCGGCACGGTGATGCGGTCGCCCACGGCCACCATCTCGTTGGATGTCAGCCGGATGCCAGCCACCAGTCCCTTGATGGTGTCCTGAAACGCCAGCATCAGGATGGCCGATGCGGCACCTAATCCTGCCAAGAGCGTTGAGGGGTCTTTGTCGACGGCTATCGCCACTACCACAATGGCAGCGATAAAGATAAGCACGATTTTCAGCACACCGATGAACGAGTAGAGGTACTGCTGGCGAGCCGTGCGCTTGGCGCCCTGCAACAGGTGGAACGAGTCGGTAAAGACGATGAACGTGCGCGTAGCCATGACGGTGATATAGATAGCCGTCAGGCGAGCCAGTGTTTCATGGCCCGTCGGATATTCAGAGAACACAGAGGGCAGCACCAGCCACACGACGATGGCAGGCACTATCTGGCAAGCCGAGCGCAGCACGCGCTCATTGAACAGAACCTCGTCCCACTTGGCTTCCGTGCGGCGCGTCAGCTGGCCTACCAGCGGAATAAACAACTTAAACACCCATCCCGCCAACGCAGCCATCAAGATGGTGATGATAACCAGCACGCCATCGCGCACGATGGGGATGTAGTCGGCTCCCAAACCGACATGAGCAAGCAACGGCTCCAAGTAAATCTTAATCGTATTCATTGGCTAATAAAAAGTCGTTATGGTTCGCAAAGCGCATTGCACACGCGGTCCTGAAAAGCCTTGCCCGTGGCATTGCGCATAACGCCCTGATTGATAATGGAGAAGCACAGCTGATGACCATTGGCGGCAGTGCAGTAGCCCGACAGGCTGGAGATGCCCGTCAGTGTACCCGTCTTGGCGCGCACGTTGCCTTGGGCGGGTGTCTTCTTCATGCGGTCTTTCAGCGTACCGTCCACTCCGGCAATGGGCAGCGCGGGCATCAGTGTGCCGATGATGCGGGGCGACCGCCACGCATGGCGCAGCAGCGCACAAAGCAACTCAGCCGACACATAGTTGTAAAGCGAGAGACCAGAGCCGTCGGCCACCTTGTACGGATTGCCCCCCAGCCCGAGCCTGTTGATAAGCCGCTTGGTGATGGTGCGCGCATCGGATGCCCGCGCCAGTCCCTTCTTGGCCGATGCTGCCGTCTGATAGAACATCGACTCGGCGTAGAAGTTGTCGCTCATCTTGAGCATACGCTCCATGACCTGTGCGATGGAGTGCTGGCAGGTGCCCAGCAGGCAGGCGTTGACGGGCAAGCGGCCCTCCGTCAGCTGCACCCGCTCCAGATTGATGCCCAAGCGGGCCACCTCCTCGGCAAAGGTCTGCGGGAAGACATTCTTGCGCCCAACGGACAGAGCCGTCAGCAGCGGGTTGTCGTCGTCCCAGCACCAGCCCTCGCCATAGTCCTGCGCTTCCTTCATCGTGCGGTCGGCCACCAGCTGGCCGCAGATGCTGTCGATGCCCAGCTGGCGCAGGCAACCGGCCATAGCCGCCACGTCGTCAAGGGTCAGCGCGGGGTCGAAGCCGCCCACGCAATAGACGTTGCCCACCAGCGTGGTGCCGCGGACGGAGCCTGTATAGTAGACGCGCGTCTGGTACTGATAGTCGGGGCCCAGCTGGTCGAGGGCGGTAATGGCCGTCACCAGCTTCATGCACGAGGCCGGTCGCATGAGCTGACGCTCGTTTACCTTATATATAATAGAGTCGGCTGTCAGGTCGTACACCATCAGCCCCACCTGCGACGTCTCGAACATGGGGTCGCACAGCAGCGAGTCGAGCCTTGCCCGCAGCGTGTCTTGTGCGAGCGCAGCCACAAAAGAGCAGCAGAGGAGGCATAAAACTACACATTTCTTCATAATCGTTGGCAAAGTTACGAATTTTATTTGTACTTTTGCAACGTTTAATACAAAAAGCATGGTATACGAGTACGATTTCCTTATCATTGGTGCGGGCGTGGCCGGCATGAGCTACGCGCTGAAAGTGGCCCGCGCCCACAAAGGCAAGATATGTATGATTTGCAAGACGTCGCTGGACGAGGCTAACACGTCGTTTGCGCAGGGAGGCGTGGCCTCGGTGACGAACCGCGCGGTGGACTGCTTCGACAAGCACATTGAGGACACGATGATTGCGGGCGACTACATCAGCGACCGTCAGGCGGTGGAGCAGGTGGTGCGCATGGCACCCGAGCAAATCAGCGAGCTGGTGCAGTGGGGGGTGAACTTCGACCGCAAGGACGATGGCCAGTTTGACCTGCACCGCGAGGGCGGCCACTCGGAGTTCCGCATTCTGCACCATGCCGACGACACGGGTGCCGAGATACAGCGCGGACTGATGGAGGCGGTGCGCCGATGTCCCGACATTGACGTGAAGGAGCACCACTTTGCCGTCGAGATTATCACCCAGCACCACTTGGGCGTGAGGGTGACACGCCGCTCGCCCAACATCAGGTGCTACGGGGCATACGTGCTGAACCCTGAGCAGCGGGTGGACACCTATCTGGGCAAGGTGACGGTACTGTGTACGGGCGGTTGCGGAGCCGTGTACCTGACGACATCGAACCCCGTCATTGCCACGGGCGACGGCATTGCGATGGCGTACCGGGCCAAGGCGACGGTGGCCGACATGGAGTTCGTACAGTTTCATCCCACCGTACTGCACAATCCCAACGAGACGCATCCTGCCTACCTCATCACCGAGGCCATGCGCGGCTATGGCGGCATACTGAAACTGCCCAACGGCGAGACGTTCATGGAGAAGTACGACGAGCGGCTGTCGCTGGCACCGCGCGATATCGTGGCACGTGCCATTGACAAGGAGATGAAGATACACGGGCTGGACCACGTGTGCCTTGACGTGACCCACAAACCTGCCGAGGAGACCCGCCACCACTTCCCCAACATATACCAGAAGTGCCTGTCGATGGGTATCGACATCACGACGGACTACATTCCCGTGAGACCTGCCGCCCACTATATGTGCGGTGGCATCAAGGTCGACCTGAACGGCCAGTCGAGCATCGAGCGGCTCTACGCACTCGGCGAGTGCTCTTGCACGGGGCTGCACGGCGGCAACCGACTGGCTTCGAACTCGCTGATTGAGGCCGTGGTGTATGCCGAGACGGCGGCTCGCCACTCGCTGGAGCATGTCGACCTGTACGACTACAACACCGACGTGCCTGAATGGAACGACGAGGGCACCATGACTAACGAGGAGAAGGTGCTCATCACGCAGTCGGTGAAAGAGGTCAACCAGATTATGGCCAACTACGTGGGCATTGTGCGCAGCGACCTGCGACTGCACCGCGCATGGGACCGTCTGGATATGCTCTACGAGGAGACGGAGCGGCTCTTCAAGCGTGTGAAGGCCAGCCGCGACATCTGCGAACTGCGCAACATGATAAACGTGGGCTACCTGATAACCCGTTGGGCGCTGGAGCGCAAGGAGTGCCGAGGACTGCACTTCACGACGGATTATCCGCACCATGCCTACGACAAGAAATAGCCCATAGAACCCGCTTTTTATGCCGACGCGCTCGGCACCGTGTGCCGACCGTATCCGCACATGGTGCCGAGCGCGTCGGCGCATGATGCGGAGTGCGTCCGTGCATGGTGCGAAGCGCGTCCGTGCATGGTGCGGAGCGCGTCCGTGCATGGTGCGGACACGGTCGGCGCACGGTGCCCCCCAAGTCCGCCTGTTTTCGCTATCGGGTAAGCGAGAATTTCAGGGATAGTCCGAAGTCGTGAGTAGTGGTGGGATAGCTGCTGCTGGACAGCAACGGCTTGTTGGTCTGACGGTCATAGTAGGCCGAAAGGGTCATCAGGCGCGACAGCGTGTAGTCGGCCATGAGCGACAGCTTCAGGGCTGAGTTGCCACTGCTGGCTGCCGACGTGCGCGATGCAATGTCGCGGGTGATGGCCGCCTGGTCGCGCAGCGAGAGGTCGAGCCTCAGGTTCAGGTCGTGGTTGACGCCCGACTTGCGGTTGTTCTGGGTGCTCTGAGTGGTCTTGTTGGCCTGCCCCGACTTGCCCTGCTGCGCCTTCTTGACCTTGCGCGTAGTGCCGCTGCCGAAGAGGTTGAAGTCGGAAATCTTATAGCCCATGCCTATTACGATGTCGTTGGAACGGCTCTCGTTCAGTTGCACACTGGTCATCGAGAGCGTGAGCACACGGGTGCGCCGGTACTCGGCCTTCAGTGTCATGCTGTTGTGAAGCGTCACGTCGACACCCATCAGCGGCGAGAACGACTCGTTGATGCTGACCATCGGCACGTTCCATCCCAGCATCGAGGCCGTCTCGCTGCTGCTCGAATAGCTGCCCAGTGCAAACACGCTCTTGTAGCCGTGGCTGAGGCTGACCGACTTGAAGTGCTCGCTGAACCAGTGCAGACGGGAAAGTCCGTTGTAGCGGACGCTCCAGTTGGGCAACAGCCGCGCCAGCGACGGCATGAAGTCGAGCGAACCGCGCCCGCTGCCCGTATAGGTGTCGAGGAAGGCGGGTATCATGACGGCAGCCGAATACTGCTTGATGTCCTGCGTGCCATAGTGCGCCATAGCCTGCTGATGGAAACGGGGCAGCGCGTCGCAGAAACGCTCGAACACCGCCGAGGGGTAGCCGCTGTTGGCATCGCCCATGCGCTCGAAGGCCGACGATATGGATATGGTGGTCATGTTAAACGTGCCCGACTGCGTGGTGGGCATACCGCCGTACATATACTGGATGCTGCGCGAGCGGCTCTCCGTGCGCGATGCGTTCAGGTCAATCTTGAGGTCGCGGGCAGGCTCCAGCGTGGCGCGCACCTGCAGGTCGTTGGTCTGGTTGGTGGCTGCGGGCGTGGCAATGCTGTCGGCCATGACCAGCCAGCCGTTGTCAACCGCCTTCTGCACATACGAATCGCCCGTCATGCCGAAGGCAAAACCCAGTCCCGGAGCCATCACGCTGCCCGTGCGCTGACCCAGCATATCGCCCACGTTGGGGCTAAACCCTGGCAGCGACATGGCGTATTGGTTGCGGTACTTGATGTCTACCGAGCGCACGAGCATCAGCAGACGCGCCACGCTCTGTGCCGGCTTGTACCACCACTCGTTCTCCACGGGCGGCTTGGGTGTCACCGTCAGCTTGACCGTCACCGTGTCGAGGTTCCTCACCACGAGCTTGTTCTGGTCTACCACCTTGTATCTGATGGGATAGGCCCTGCCGTCCTTCGTGCGTGCCGTCACGACGAGCCGCTTCGACCGCTTGTTGTGGCTCACGGTAACGGTGGTGTCCGGTCGCAACCGCAGCTCCTGCTGGAAGGCATTCTTGTTCTTGGGCAGTGCCGTGTCTTCCTTCGTAGGCTTGTTGGCGGTCGTGGGCTTCTTGGCATTGTTCGGTTGCTTCACCGTCTTTGCAATGGGTTTACGGAACCGCTCGTTCACCTTCTTCAGGAAGGGGAAGTGGTTGTAGAGCGTCTCCATGTTAAACGTACCGTTAAGGTTCAGCTGGCGGTTGTTCGATATGGTGTTGCCCAGCTCGGTGCCGTCGTTCAGTGCCGTGCCGCGCACCCAGTTGTAGGTAGCGTCATACTTGGCGCTGGAAGTCACCCAGTCGAAGATAGGCAACTTGTTGAGCGGCACCTGATAAGACGCCGTGAACGTCTGCCGGTAGTCGAGCGGACGGCCAAAGTGCTTGATGCTCTGCCACACCGAGTCCTTCCACGCCGTGTAGTGGTCGGGGTACAGGTCTTTATTAATGGGCAGGTTGCTCAGCGGCTGTTCTATCTCGGCCTGCGTGCCCGACTGGAAGTTCAGGTGCAGGTTGCGCGTCAGGTCCCAGCGCAACGACAGGTTGCGGTTCCAGAGGAACTGCGAATTAAACGTGACGGGCAGACTGGCTCCGCCCAAGTCCTCCATGTTGCGCTCCTGCAACTCATAGTAGTTGCGCGTGAGCTCCGAGTTGAACGTCACGTTCTGTGGCAGCCAGTTAAGGGTCAGCGACTTGGGGTAGGCCATCCACTTAGAGCGTTTCTTCGACTTGCGGAACGGCTCCCAGCCCTTATAGACGGGCGTATAGGAGTAGTTGAGCGAGCCTCGCCACTGGTCTTCCCGCTCGTAGACGGTCGTTTCGCCCGACGTGTAGCGGTGGGAATGACTGTAGGACAGCGAGAAGTTGGCAGGGTCGTAAGGCATCGGGTGACGCTTGGTCTTGATGCCGAAGCGCACGTTGGACAGCGAGAAGTTGGTGTTCGTCGTCCGCGTAACGGCAATGCTCTCAATGGAGTCTCGCTCCTGACGGTCGTCGGTGTCTAAGGCATCGTCCAGCTCCATGTCGGTGTCCAGCGGATTGTACTTCGGTCGGGTCTGCTCCTTGGTGACGGAGTAATAAAGCGGAGCCGTCACCTTCAGCTTGTCGGGGAAGAACTTGCCCAGCTCGACATTGGCCGTCAGCGAGTAGGTCTTGTAGTCATCGGTGGTGCACGCAGCCACTCCGTCCTCCAGTCCGCCAAAGCCCTCGGTCACCATCTTGCCCGTCAGGTTGACCGTTCCTACGTCAGACAGCTGCATATTCAGCGCGCCCGATGCCGCCCAGCCGCCTCGGTTCACCACGTCTAACAGGCGCAGCTCGTTCACCCACACCTCGCCCGACCTGACCGTACCCGACAGGTTGCGCACGCCTATCATCATTGTCTTCACCTCGCCCAGCGACGGATTACCCATCACGCTGACCTTGTTGTTCGGGTGGTTGGGGTCATAGTCGGAGTAAGGCATCGTATAGCTGGCCGTACCCGTGGCACGTGCCTTGTTGCGTTCTTTCTTCAGGCGGGTGAAGATGCTCAGGTCGAGGTCGACCATATTGTCTGCCGGCCACACCGCCCAGCAGTCGTTTACATTATATTTATTATAGTCGCTGCGGTCGGGGGTCAGCTTCAGGGGCACCACATACTCGTAATAGTTGCTGGTATAGTCGCTACCCATGCGGATGAAGACGGCCAGCTGGTCGTCGCCAAGGTTATCGTCGTTGATGAGGTGGTTGGCGTGTACGAACATCTGCATACGCCGATACTGGCGCAAGTCAAGGGTAGTATTGCGGTAGACTGCCTTCGACTCGCCTGCCGACAGGTTCTTCACCACCATGTTCATGGCCTGCTCGTTGGCCTCCGTCAACTGGGGCTGCGATGGGTCGGTGACGCGCGAGATGCCCGGCGGAACGACATAGTTGACGGGCTGCTTGTCGTTGTTCTCCTCAATGTTAACGGCACTCACCTCCAGCGTACCGCTATGGCTGCCCGTGGTCAGGGGTTGCTCGTAGGCACGCCATTCGCCACGCACCAAGTCGAGTGAGCCAAAGCGGAGCACAACGGGCTTGGTGAAATGGGTCAGGAACATACGCATGAAGCGGATGCTGCTCAGGTCGACGCTGCCTTCCTTGCTGCTATACTGCGACAGCGGTATGCGGAACTGGTACCACTTGACCGTCTCCCTGCTGCCATTGCGCAAGGGTGCCGTGTACTCGCGAATGTCGGTGATGAAGTTGCGCCCTAACTGCATATCCTCAGGACGTATGCTGACGTGATACTGCAAGTAGCGCTCGTACTCATTCAGCGTATAGTCTTGGTTGATGTCCTCCACGTCGGGGTAGGTCTTGTAGGAGGTGTCGTAGCCATCGGGCTGCTGGTCGCTGTCGGGCGAGTTGCCCTGTGGCATATTGATGCGCTTGTATCGCTCCAGTATGCTGGCCCTGCGCTCGTCAAGGTCGCTACCGCGGAAGTAGTGGTAGTTGTCGTTGGCGGGGTCGTCGAGCCAGGCGTTCCGCACACTGTCGTTTACGTTCACGTTCTGTAGGAAAGCGGCATAGGCAGGATAGTTGCGCTCCTCTTCGTCGGTCAGTCCGTTAAGTCCCACGTCCTGCTTGGCACGGGCTCCGCTGGTGGTGGCAAAGGCGTATGTCTGCGTAGGCTGTACGGGAATCTTACCCCATGCCGTCTGGGTAAACGAGCCAGTGCCGTCGACGGGCATTCCGCTCTCGTAGAACTTCTTGCCGTCGCGCAGGATGTCTTCGCTCACCTCGCCTAAGTTGATATAGAGGTCACCGCCATATTCGGCTGCGTCGCTTTGTCCGCTGGTATAGATGAAGGGGTCGAGCATCCAGAACTCTATGTACTCTACGTTAGCCGCCTCGAAGTCGTTGGTGTCTAACTTACGCATCATGCCTCCCCAGCGCTGGTAGGGATTGCGTAGCCTACCGTCCTGCGTAACGTCGGTCGACAGGTTATAAGGCCCGCGCTCGTCAGGATAGTAGGCAAGGTTGAGTACCGACAGCGTGTTGGTGGCACCGCTGTAGGTCGACTGGTTGCGATTGGGGTAGAGTTCGTTCACGTAGACAGCCCTCACGTAGTGGTTGCTCAGCTGGTCGAGGTCGCTTTTGATGTGGCTGGGCGTAAGGCTGGATGAACGATAGGTGAAAAGCGGGTCGATGTCGTACCATGCCAGCAGGGCGCGGTTGAAGCCACTGGTCACGGAGTCCTTGTCGGCATACTCGCTGAAGGTTTTAGGCACGCTGGAGATAACCCACGACTTAGGC
Source organism: uncultured Prevotellaceae bacterium (assembly GCA_947174945.1). Lineage (GTDB taxonomy): Bacteria > Bacteroidota > Bacteroidia > Bacteroidales > Bacteroidaceae > Prevotella. The sequence goes on from CAMWKZ010000003.1 coordinate 61,264, forward strand.
TCCAGTACGCTGATGCCGTTCTTGGCATTCTCAAAGTCGTCGATATAAGAGGCGTTGTCCTGTGTGCCACTGGCCGTGCCGGCTATAAGCTGGGCGAACTCGCCCGTAAAGGAGATTTGCGAAGGCTGGGTGCAGTGCAGCAGGGGCAGCTTGTTGAGCATACGGGTAAGCCACTGGCTCTCGGTCTTCCAGTTGAGGTTCACGCCCCACAGGGTGTTGTTCAGCGGTTCCGAACCCATGATGACCTTCGACGTAAGGGCCTGCTCGCTCAGGTGTTGCAGCGTACCGCCCAACTGGAAGTCCTTGGAGAAGTCGTATTCCCAGTTAAGTCCGAACATACGCTTGCGCTGCATACCATAGTCGGTATTGCTCTCCAACGACACGCTGACATTGGTGCCGGCATCAATGATGCTTTGGTTAAGGATGGTCACCTCGCCTGCCGAGTAGTCAACCGTATAGTCTGAGCCTTCAGTTAAGATGACACCGCCTGCCGTAACAACCACGGAACCTTGCGGCACATTGTAGGCACCGAGGGAAATAACATTGGCCGAAGAACCCTTGAACTGGCCCGTCAGCAGGAACTTGTTCTTACCCGTCATCTGGCGGGCAGCAATGCGCGTTGTGTCGTATAGTTCATGGAACGTGTACTTCGCCACCTCTTCGTCCGACAGTCCACAGCCTTTCAGGAATCGCTCAAGGGTGGTTCCAAAAGGTTCTACCGAGGGGAAGAACACACGGCCATTGGTGACGGTATAGCCCTGCACATAGTCGAAGTAACCGTTAGGATTCACACGGTTGTTGTCGTCCAGACGGTCGCAGCCCAGTCCACGCAACAGCGTGATGTTCTTAGCTCGGCCATCGGGTATATAATTAAGGTAAACGCCTGTTGTATCGTTCTGGTATTTGATGTCCAGCCGGAACTTACTCTTCTCCACGTTGGAGGCCAGATAGTAGACGTTCTTCATCATCAGGTCCCAGTTAGCCTGATGGGGGCTGTTGCTGGTATTCTTCAGCGCCTTGACGTAAAGTGCCTGACTGGCATTATCGCTCTGGTCGGCGGCAAACTCGCCTACCCGATAGGTCTGTCCGCCGTATGTGAACTCATAGGCAACGGCCAGCACTTGGTCGGTCTGCAACGAGGTTTTCAGTGAGATATATCCCAAGGCCGCGTTCAGCGTGTACTCTGATGAGGTAAGCAGTCGGGCAGCAGCCAGTTTCTCATAGTCCTCGCCTCCCTCGAAAGGAGCCGTCAGCACCGTACTGGTCTGGTCGATGTCGCGTGCCCCGGCATAAGAGGTAGTCAGCTGTTGGTACTCGCTGTTGGCACTGTTCTGTGGCACTTGCGACTGCGAGCCGCCCCCACCCCACTTGGCTGCCGTGCTTTCGCCCAATTCTGCGAAAGCCACGATGTTGCGCGTATTCTGCGTCGTTCCCATCTTGTTTGTCACCCACACCTCGATGCGCGTAATGTTGATGCCCGTCGTCAGGTTGGGCAACTGCTGCATAGCGGCATCATAGTGTTCACGGAAATAGCGCGACAGGAAGAAGTGGCGGTTCTCCTCATAGTTGGCCACGTTCAGCTCAAAGGGTGTCAGCTGGGTGCCACCTTTGGATGATACGCTCTTGGTGGTCGAGTTCTTCTGCGACACGACGGCCTGCAACTTCAGCTTGCCAAACTGCATATCGGTGCGCACACCAAACAGGCTGCTGGCACCCTTGACCAGCGAGTTATTGGAAGGGAAAGTGACATTACCTGCCTCCACGAGCTTGATAATCTCGTCTTCCTTACCCTCGTAGCGCAGTTTCAGGTTCTTGGTGTCAAAGTCGAAGGTGGCATCGGTGTTGTAGTTCAGGCTCATGTTCACCTTGTCGCCCACCTTACCATTAACGTTTAGGTTGATTTTCTCGTCAAAGTCAATGGCCTTGGTCTTGCGGTTGCGCTCGGGCAGCGATGGGTTGTCGATGTTCTTCAGCGTGGCACCCAGTTTCAGCTCTGCCGTTCCCTGCGTCTTGATGCGCACGCCACCGGGGCCAAATATCTTCTCAGCGGGCCCGAGGTCGAAGTGCATATCGGCGAAGCTAAACTTCTCCTTGCCCTTGCTGGCCACGTTCTCGGCATCCTTTCTGCGGAAGAAGCGCTGCATCTCACGTTTCTCGCTCCACGCCCGATACTCCTCAGGGGTCATCAGGATAGGAGCATTCAAATAGCTATCGCCTAACTTCGAGCCGAGGACATACATACCTGTAGAGTCGTTGTATTCCACTTGCTGGCGGATGTTTTCAGGGAACTGCAGGTCAATAGCCGATGAGTCGAGGTCGGCCACCTCGATAGGAGCTGTCTTCTGAATCCTCCAACGGGGAGCAACCACCGTGTCGGCTGGAACCTTGGAGGCTGGAGCGTGAAGAGTGGGAAGTGGAGCACGGGAAGTAGAGAGCTGGGCTGACACGATTGCCGTCCAGCCTAACATCATCCATTGCAAACCTCTCCTCTTCACTATTCCCTATTTACTTAATCTGCTTCAAAGCCAGCTTTACTACTTGCTCAACGGGCAGGTCAGGTTGCTCGGCCAAGATGGCAACGACCACCTTCTGCGTGGGAGCAGGTGCAAAGCCCAGCATGGTCAGGGCACTGACGGCCTCATCCTTGACAGCATTGTTGACGGGCTGCGCCATTGCACCGCCTGCCGGTATCTCGTCGGCTATGCCCAGTGCCACAATCTTATCACGTAAATCGACGATAATGCGCTGCGCTGTCATCTTGCCAATGCCCTTAATGCCCTTGATTAACCGCTCGTTGCCCGTCGAAATAGCATTGCACAACTCGGCCACACTCATTGACGAGAGCATCATGCGAGCCGTATTAGGCCCTACACCACTGACGGTTATCAGCAGTTCAAACATCTCGCGCTCCTTCTTCGACACAAAGCCGTAGAGCACGTGAGCATCCTCGCGAATCGACTCGAAGACGTACAGCTTCACCTCCTTCTTGCCCTGAATGGCACTATAGGTAGTCAGCGAAATGTTGAGCCCGTAGCCCACTCCTGCGGCCTCGACCGTAGCCAGTGCGGGGGAGAGCTCCGTCAACTCACCCTTGATATATTCTATCATAACTTTATTATAATAATGTATTAATACAACTAATTAAACGGCTTTTCCTTTCATTTTATTGTATCAGTGGCAGAGAAGATAATGATTTGTTACGTTTTGCCACTTTTCTGAAAAATAATCAGCCATTCCGTCACGTGTTTCATATAAAAAGCGTACTTTTGCAAACGATTTGAAGATAACAACAACTAAATAAGCATTGAAGACAATGAAAAAGATTAGAGCAGCCGTCGTAGGTTACGGCAACATCGGAAAGTACACCGTTCAGGCACTGGAAGCCGCTCCCGACTTCGAGGTAGCAGGCATCGTGCGCCGCAATGGGGCAACAGACAAGCCAGCCGAACTGGCACAGTATGACGTTGTAAAGGATATTAAGGAACTGAAAGACGTAGACGTGGCTATTCTGGCCACCCCCACTCGTTCATGCGAAGAATATGCCAAGCAGATACTGCCACTGGGCATCAACACCGTCGACTCATTCGACATCCACACCGACATCCGTGGCTACCGCGAGCGACTGATGGAGGTTAACAAGCAGACGGGTACGGTCAGCGTCATCGCTGCCGGATGGGACCCGGGTTCCGACTCTATCGTGCGCACACTGATGCAGAGCCTGGCACCCAAAGGTCTCAGCTATACCAACTTCGGCCCGGGTATGTCAATGGGTCACTCCGTCTGCGTCCGTTCAAAGGAAGGTGTCAAGAACGCCCTGTCAATGACCATCCCCTTGGGCGAAGGCATCCATCGCCGCATGGTCTATGTTGAGTTGGAAGACGGTGCAAAACTGGAGGACGTGACACGCGACATCAAGGCCGACCCCTACTTCGCCTCTGACGAGACCCACGTCTTTGCCGTAGAATCGGTAGACGACGTGCGCGACATGGGACACGGCGTAAACTTGGTACGCAAGGGTGTCAGCGGACAAACCCAGAACCAGCGTCTGGAGTTCAACATGCAAATCAACAACCCCGCCCTCACAGGTCAGGTACTGGTCAACGTGGCTCGCGCCTCCATGCGCCTGCAACCCGCCTGCTACACGATGATTGAAATCCCCGTCATCGACATGTTGCCCGGCGACCGCGCCGACCTCATCGAGCACTTAGTATAATCATCCCCCCTATACACAAACTCACCCAACAAGGCATTTGCACATTGTTGGGTGAGTTTGTATTTATGAGGCAGGTATGGTCAGCGGATGATAACCTTCTTTGATGTGCTGCCTTGCTTCATGATGTAGAGGCCGGGGCGGAGGGGTTGGCTGGTCATGTCTTGGCCTTGCATATTGTAGTAGCGGGGGGTGTTGGTGGTGGGAGTGGAGGCGGTGGGTGACGTGATGCCGCTGGCGTTGTCGGTGATAATGGCATCGACCTGCATGTTAGTGCATTCGGGCATGGTCAGGGTCAGGGTTTCGCCTTGGTATGTCTTTTCCTCGGGGACGGAGGACTTTGTTACCGTCACTTTCCAGCCCGTCACGGTCTTGGTATCGTCGGTCGGCTTGGCCTCGATGGTCAGCTGGCGGTCTTTGAAGAACTTGCCCTTCATGGTGCCCTTTGTCAGGGGGATGCCGTTGACGGTCACATTGAGCTGGGCACTCTCTGCAGGCGAGTTTCCTTGATTGATGGCCAGAGGCTGGGGTGCGCCCAGCTTGTAGTAGTCTGCCAAGTGCTGGTAGAAGAAGCTCTCACGGTATTGCAGGAAGTTGCGTGCCTCCTTCAACTCGTTGTCATAGTTCGGCCACCACTGGTTGATTCTTGCACGGTGGACGGGATATTCGGTGCTGATGGCATTGCTCATCTCCGTCAGGTACTTGTTGGTGCCGTCGTAGTTCATGAAGTCGCCCATGTAGACGGCGCAGCGGTCGATGAACATCTGCTTGAACTCGTCAATCTCCTCCAGACGACGGAACAGGCGCGTGGCCTCATACGAGTTGGCTCCCCAGTTGCGGTCTCGGTCGTAGTTGGGGTCGTGCAGCCAGTCGAGTGTCTTGTATGACTTATAGAAATTCGAGTTGTACAGACCCATGCCGAAGTCGGTGTCCTTCACTATCCAGCGCCAGCGGCCACCCTCAGCCTGCGGCTTCCACATCACGATGTTGTTGCCCGGGAAGTCCTGATTGTTATAGAACAGGTTCATGGCCATCAGGTTCTGATACTCCACAATGTCCATGCGCTCGGCATATTCGGCCAGCGTATGGCCGTGCTCGTTGTAGAAGGCCGTAAACTCCTTGAAGCTGTCCATGTCGCCAGCTTTCAGCTCCTGATTATTCTCTACCATGTCTATGTCCTCCAGCCCGTCATAGTACGTATAGATGTTGTCCTCGTTGGAGCGGTCGCGTATGTTCAGCATACACAGGTATTCGCCGTTCAGATAGACCACTGCCGGGCGGTAGGCCTGCCAGTCGAGGTCGCAGTTGTGGGCCATGTTGCGCTGTATCACGGCATCGCGCATATAGAGATAGTCGAAGTCGTTGCCCGCATTGCGCAGCACGAACGACTTGTGGTCGGTAATGCCCGGACGGTCTTCGGGGAACAGCTCATACTTGAAACGCTTCTCGCCGAAACGCTTGTTGGCATACACGGCCAGCGACTTGAACTTGTTGCCACGCGATGCACCGCCGTGGCATCGGGTCTCTCCCAGCTGGTTGATGACGCTGGGCTTGCCCTCCTCGTCAAACAGCTCGATGTTGACGGGGCGGCGCCAGTTGTGCTCGTAGTTCTTCTTCTGTTTGTCGTAGTTGCCCTCCACGTACACGCCCAGCTTGTCGTCATAGAAATACTTCTGGTTGGTGACTATGGATATGATGGGGATGGTCTGCTTCCTGCCGTGGAATATGTACGAATGGGTGGTAGAGCGGGGCGACAGCCATCCCGTGCAGAAGCACGCAGCCCGTATCACCGTTGACGACGAGATGGTCAGGCCGTCGGCGGGGAACGGATTGCTCCGCTTGTTAGGCTCCGTGCCGTCGGTGGTGTACCGCACCACGGTACCCTCGGGCGCATTCTCCGGCAACGATACTTTCAGCTTGAACGAACCGGCTGACGAGTAGACGGCTCCGGGCATGGAGAACACCGGCTCGCCCAGTATGTCCTTGTCGCTGCACGTCTTTCCGCTGTTTGCCGCACCGGGTGTCGCCTTCAGCTGATAGGCCCAGTCGGCGGCACCGTCGGTGGTTCTGCCGTATGCGATGTTGGGGGCGGGCTGCTTTTTCAGCCCCTCCACCTTGTCGACTATCTCGTTGTCCTTAAACAGGTAGACGTTGCAACCCTTACCGCTCTCCAGCCTGAACGACGTGTGCATACCCGTGGCCGCCTTGTCGCAGTACACCAGCGCATACTGGCCTGCGCCAACGGTCTGGCTGGGCAACTGCCATGCCTTCGATGCCTTATCCTTGTCGCCCAGCTTGTAGGCCGACAGGTTGACGGGCGCGTCGCCACTGTTATACAGCTCCACCCACGAGTCGGGGAAGTCGTTGAGGTCGTCCATGATGCAGTCGATGTTCGACTGCATCAGCTCGTTGATGACAAGCTGCGCCTGTGCGCCCGTTGATGCCATGCTCACAGCCAGTGCTGTTGCGATAAAAGTCTTTTTCATTGTATTCTTCGTTAGTTGTATAAAAACATGAATAGTTGTATCGGCTACAAAGATAAGCATAAAAATTAAAAAACGGGCAAAAGTTATGCGAAATACGGAAAAAAGCCGTAACTTTGTGCTCGGTGAGCGGGGCACCGCGTCGGCAACGCATCGTGCCCCAGCACCCTGTCACACTAAAAACCATACATCATGAAACATTCGACTATTCTTTACCTCTCACTCCTCGTTGCACCCACGTTGTGCCCCACTCAGGCACTGGCACAAGACCCGCCACTCGTCTACTCCGTCGAGCACACGGGCAGCCACTTCGCCAAGCCTGCGATGCCTGAGCCCGACCAGCTGCCCGTCGTCCGCGAACTGCCCGATGCCTTGGAGGGCGTCGCCAGCTTTGCCGACTGGGCGAAGCGCCGCAGCGACATTGGCCACATGATTCAGCACTACGGCATAGGCACCAAGCCCAGCGTCGAGGCTGGGCAGGTGAAGGCGCGCATGGAGGAGGACACGCTGGTGGTGGACGTGACGGTGGGCGGACAGACGCTCACCCTGCGCTCCACGATACGATACCCCAAGGTGGGGCAGCCCCCCTACGCCCTCATGCTCGGCACCAGCATGATTGCCCTGCCGCGCCAGCTCTTTGACGACCGCCCCATTGCCACCATGACGTTCCACGAGAAGCAGGTGAACGACTACGGCCAGTTTGGCAAGCACCACGAGCGGGGCGAGCACCCCTTCGACCGTCTCTATCCCGAACTGACGGCCAACGGCGCTTACAGCGAATGGGCGTGGGGCCTGAGCCGTCTCATCGACGGGTTGCAGCAGCTGGGCCCCGAGGTGACCAAGATTGACACACGGCACATTGGCGTCACGGGCTGCTCATACGCCGGAAAGATGGCACTGTACTGCGGAGCCTTCGACGAGCGCATAGCGCTGACCATCGCACAGGAGCCCGGTGGCGGCGGTGCGGCGGCATGGCGCAAGTCGCACGAGTCGAGCGAGAAGGTGGAGGACATCGACAAGACCGACTACCACTGGTTCATGGAGAGCCAGAAGCGCCACTTCAGCGGCGACTCCGTCTATCGGCTGCCCTACGACCAGCACGAGCTGTGCGCCATGATTTGTCCCCGCGCCCTGCTCCTACTGGGCAATCCCGATTTCACATGGCTCTCCGACCGTGCCATGCTCCCCTCCGCCGAGGCTGCCCGACGGGTGTGGCAACGCTTCGGCATTGCCGACCGCATGGGCTGGAGCATCGTGGGCGGGCATGGCCACTGCCAGTTGCCCGAGCGCCAATGGCCTGAGGTGCAGGCCTTCATCGACCGCTTTCTGCTGGGTCGGCCCGCCGACACCTCACGTGTCATGCTGGCCGAGTTCTAAGTTGTCCGCTCTGTATTGTCCCGCTGCAAAGATACAACATTCGTGCAGTGCAATGTCCGTTTAAGGCAGTTTCTGTCAGTTTAAGGCACGATAATGCACGATAATTCCCGTTAATTCCGTTTACGCCCCCATTTCACACCGCTTATGGGGGCGATGAAACCTCCCCCCTATATTGTAGTCCCCCTATATGGGGGACGGATATATAGGGGGCTGGGAGGCTTCGTCGGGGGGTGCTTGTGTGCCTGTCGTAAAAATTGCTACGAAGAAATATGCCGAAATCCTTGCATTTGGCTCTGTTTTTTTGTATCTTTGCAACTGAGGGGGATTGAAGCCTCCCCCTCATACCTAACGTCCCCCCCTATAAGAGGGGGGACTGGTATAGGAGGGGGGAAGAGGCTTCGATGGGGGTGGTCTGGTCCCGAGCTGCCCGCATCGTGTGCCAACAGGCTTCGCACCATGTCCCGACACGCTCCGCACCATGCACCGAGGCCGTCCGCATCATGTCCCGATGCGCTCCGCACCGTGTGCCGAGGCCGTCCGCACCATGTGCCGAGGGGCTCCGCATCGTATGCGCAGCCGGCACTTACTGCCGCACCTGCCCATTGTCGTACCTGCGCTCCAGTTCGGCTATCAACTTGTGCATTTCATCCTTCTCAGCATAGACAATCATTTCGTTGCACCACTTCAGCAGGCCTTTATGCACGACAGCGAACGTGTCAGCATCGAGCTTATGCTTCAGGAGGTACTCCGTGAGCCGCTGACGAACTTGCTTTTGTGAGGCATAAACGCGCTCACTCTTCCATTCCTGATAGTACAACTCAAGCCGAGCCATAATCTCGTTACGTGACGCACTGCCCGTCGGCGCAGCGGCTTTCAGATGTCTCAGCCCCTGCATACATTGCTCCATAATGCCTTGCTGTATCTTGCTGGTGGTTGCCGCTGCCATCACGCGGAGCACTGTTTCAGCTATCCCCTTCTCCCGCTCCGTGGCATAAGTGGCATCGGACGACAGGTATTCGAGCATATTCAGCAGAAGAGCCTTGTTCGCAGTCGTCTCCTCGCCCGTGTAGTTGTCGTGGTAGAAGTTCATCCGCGCTATGATGTTGTCGCCGCCCTTCTCGTCGTCGGCAGCCGAGACGGTGTTGGCACGCACCAAGTCGTTGTGGCCCTCAATCTCGTAGAACGTGCCGACGCAGCCATTCTGCTCATCCTGCCGCCACTCCAGCGCCACCACGGTGCGATAGATGGAGTGCTTCGACTTGCAGCGCAGCACCACCACGTTGTTGCTGGTGTTCGCACCGAGTACAATGGGGTCAGCCGTCGCGTTGTAGCGCACGGTCGTCTTCTTGTACCGGGCCTTCTCCTCCTCGGTGGCCTTCTCGCCAAGGGCCTCCATCTGGCTGAAGTAGGTCACGGTCTTGTCGTGGCTGTCCTTCTCGAAAGCCCGTTGCAGTGCCTCCATCTTGGCAGCCTGCCATGCGGGAGCGGTGCCTGCTCCGCCTGCCACCTTGAACTCCACGATGTTGCATCGCCACGCCATAGGCGACTTCTCGCTCTCGCAGGTCGAGCCGGTGACGGTCACGCCCTTTGATGTCCTAAACTTCTCAAATGCCTTGAGCACATTCTTCTGAGCCGACACGGTCAGGCTCAATGCCGTTGCCACGACCAGCGTGGCACAGCGGATGTTAGTTGTTTTCATAAGCTGTTTATATCTCAATGTTGTTCTTGTTCTCTGCCAGATACTGGGCATACTTCCTGTTCAGCTGCTCCGTGGCTATTTCCAGTTCTATCGCCTCGTTGCGTATCGTCCAGCCCAGCTGCCATTGGCGGAAGTTCTGCTCCACCTGCGCCAGCTCGGCCTCGCTCACTTGCATCGTTGGTTGCACGGGCAGCTCCTCCGTCACCTGTTCTTCCTCCTCGGCCACGGGAGCAGGGGGTGCCGCCGTGCGGGGCCTCCGCCTCGGCTTCGCCTTCGGGTTCTGTGCCACGGTCTCAACGGTGGTCGTTGCTGCTTCGGACTGTACCTCCGCAGGCGTTGCCGCCACCACCGTCAGCACATCCGTCGGTGCCCTCTGTGCCAGCTCCACCGCCGACTGCCGTTGCGACTGCCAATGCCAGACCGTCGCCATCACCACCACGACGGCTATGCAGGCGGCTGCCGCCCAGCCTATATAGAGCACCACTCGGCGACGTCGGCGCTGCGCCAGCGTTTGGTCGTAAATCGCCTCGCCCAAGGTGAGTTCGCCTAACAGCTCGCCCACCACCTGCCATTCCGCAGGCGCATCGGGGCGGCTCACCTCCAGTGCCAGCCGCCGCTCCTCGTCGGGCGACGTCCGTCCGTTCAGATATTTGTCAATCAGTTCGTTGACCGCTTTTGTCTTCATAGTTCCTTCCTCCCTTTCATGTTGTTAAACAGTTTCCGCCGCGCCATCGCTATCATGCTCTGCACCGTGGCCTTTGCCATGCCCGTCTGCTGCGCTATCTCCTCGGTAGACAGTCCCTCCATCTGGCGCATCTCAAAGAGCTGGCGCTCACGCGGCTGTAGCAGTCCCACCGCCTCGTCCAGCGCACTCACCCGCTCCTGCCACTCCAGCACCTCAAGCGACGAGGGCGACGGTAGCGGAGTAGTGACGGGCAAGTGCTCCTCGCCCCTCACCACCTGCAGACGCTGCCTCCGCTTCATGTTCACGCAGCAGTTCTTAGCCACCCTCACAGCCAGCGCCTCCACGTTGCGCCCCTCATCCAGCCGCTCGCAGTAGCGCCACAGCTGCACCAGCGCATCCTGCGCCACGTCCTCCGCATCGTCCGCCGAGCCGAAGAACTCGCGCCCGATGCGGAGAATAAGAGGACGCAGCCGCGCCGCAGTCTGTTCAAAGGTGTGTCTATCCATGCCGTCTGTTGTCTTCTACTCTATATATACGCACAAAACAGGAAAAACTTAAGTAGAAAACAACAAATAATTTGATATTCGGCATCAAATGGGTTTCCACAGTTCTTCACCTTCCCATCCCTGACAAAACCCCATTGCAGCTATGTCTATTGAGGGGAAATCAGCCAATAGTCCCATAAGTTTTGCATTGAATTTATTGTTGGGAGAAATCGAAGACAGGAAGTATCGGATGATGCACAAGCGATAGTAAACCCGTTTCTTATCCACCTTCGAAGTGTCAATCCATACATTTGCAGTCTTTCGAGGTTCAGCCGGGCTTAGCATAAAGTCCCTGTTCCATACCCTTGCATGGTGGCAGCAGGTATTACGGAGGTTGGCAAGCACCGTTAGCCACGAGGTAAAGACTTGTGGTTTAAGACCGAAATAACCAGCAATGCGCTTCATCAGTTGGTTGCTGGCGATGTTTGAGTAAATGTAGTTCAAGTTTCCAAAAGACAGCACTTCGGTTATCATCCATGCAGGAGGATAACTTTCGACATAGTTGCGCTTAAACTCTTCGATGTAATCTTCTTTGCTCGATGACAGCTCCTTTTCTATAATGGCCAATGTATGGTTGAACTTATCCGTATTGGCAAAGTATTCCGGCTTTGTTATCCAATACCTGTCATTCAGCTCTTGACATCCAGTGTTAGCCAATACACTGCGAATGGCAACCTCGATTTTCTCCATCTCATTAAAAAGGAGAACACGTAACTTCTTGTCAAAGCGATAAAGGGTCAGGACTTGCTCAAAGGCTATTCCCTCCTTTATTGCCAAGTTACTCTTTGGTCTTTTGTAAAAGGGATAGATATATGCGGACAGACGATGATAGCCAATGTTCATCAGGTAATCTTCTACCCGATGCTCATCGGCCATAAGCATACCACGTGATTTTAGTATTTGAACAATTTGTTCTGGGGAAGAGTATGGCTTTGCGAAACTCGTTTTCATGTATGTGCAATAAAAAAACGACCCGCCGATTTGAGCATTGTAAAGAGGCTTGGCAGGTTCTAATGGTGCAAAGGTAGTTAAATAGATTGGAATGGCCAAATAATTCGTGCCTTAATTCTCAAAAAGCACGAATTATTTAGTTATATGATGGCTATTCACAAAGTTCTTCAATACCCCCCTGCATCATTGATAGAATCCAATGGGTTTCCACAATATATAGGCATAAACTCCAATCCAAAGCCAAGTTTATGCTTTTGTATGCTTTTGCGAACTTCATTAGATACAATAACATCGTTAATAGCAGGTTGCGAATTAAAGACATTTAAATGCTTCACCTTGTCATAGTCAAGCCTTAATTTTAATATTGCATCTGTTGTTCCTTTAACATATATCGTATGCTTAGTATCTATAACATCATAAACCTTTTTGAAGTGCATGATATAATAAACCTGATTGCCATATAACTCGCTTACAGCCTTGACGGGCAAAAACTCAATATCATCGTTAGTGCCCATGAAAGATTGCAATAGTTCTTTCAAGTCCTGACTGACCATATTAGCGCCACCTATACACAAATGGAAAGGCCTATACTTGCCATCCTTTAATTCAACGACAAGAGATTTCCAGTTTTTCACCTCATACCCATCCCTTGCTATTGGATATGGCCAATCAGCAGGAGCATACAATACCCCTCCTTCTTTTTCGTTCCCTTTTACGATGAGCTTATAATACTTTATGTTCATACATACAGCTTTCAATGCGCTGCAAAGTTAATCTAAACTTCTGAATATTGCTACATTATTCCCTATAATTCTACTTTTAATAGGTGGCAAGCTCGGCCATAGCCTTGTTATAGCTATTCTCTATCGTTAGCCGGTCTTGCAGTTTGGAATATACATTGTCGGCCTCGCGGTAGTAGTCTGCAATGGGTAGTTCGCCTGCACGGACGGCACGCAGCAGGGTGGTCAGTGTGCGGCACATCAGGGTCATGTCGTAGGTGGCGAGCTGCTTTTGCAGGCTTGCAGCCTCGGCCTGCAACGAGCGTTTGCGACTTTCGGTCTGATAGCGCGTATTCTCTAACTGTTGCTCGGCAGCGTTCTTGCGCATACGGGCGGCACTTACCTTCTTGGAGTTGGAGAACAACGGCACGGACACGCCTACGAGGAAACCATTTGAGGCAGCCTCCTCATACTCCGTATTGCGACGGTAGCCGACGGTGAGCTTGGGCAGCCACCCCATTTGCGAGAGCCTTACATCGTGCTCGGCCAACTGTAACGTAGCCTCGGCAAACGAGACCTCAGCACCCTTGCCCTGCAATGAACAGGATGAGGGCTGCGGACTGTTATCCCAATAGGAGAAGTCCTGCAGGGAAGCCATGAGCCTTTGCAGGAGCTCGGGGGCCAGTCCAAGACGCTCCATGCCCAACCTTATCCGCTCCACCTCACCGTCGTTGGCGGTGACCTCGGTCATGACGGTCATGCGGTCAATGCCCACCTTGTTATATTCCAGCACATTCGTATCGCCCGCCTTCATCCGCTTCTCGCAGACGGCCAGCAGCGAATCGGCCACCGCCCTCCGCTCGTTAAGGAGACTGCGCTTACCCATGACCATCAGCAGGTCGTAGTATAGTCCTTGTGCTTCGAGCAGGACTTCGCGCCGCACCACCGCATATTCGTGGTCAAGCACATTCTGCCGCAGCGATGCCGACTTGCTACGCGCCCCATACACGGTGGGGAAGTCGAACTCCTGCGACACGATAAGCTCGCTACTGGCGGTGCCCCCCACCCCTTTCCTGAAGAACGGGCTGTACTCCACCGATGTCTCGCCGATGGTGTTCTCCGATTTCACCTCCGCCACCGTGGCGGCATTACCGCTTCTCACGGCTTTCAGCAGCGTGTTGTTGGCCTCAACGCTTGCGATGATGGTCTCTATGTCAGTGGGGGCAGCAGCCTGCTGCGCCCAGCCATTGCCCGCCAACAGGGGGCATAAGGCTATGATGGTAAGAAGTCTTGTCTTCATTGTGTCACTTGTTTATGGTGTAGCCATTCGTAAACGGCAGGGATGATAAAAGCATTCAGGAAGGTGGAGGTCAGGAGCCCACCCAGTATGACCGTTGCCATAGGGCTTTGTATCTCGTTGCCCGGCAGGTCGCCTCGCAGTGCCAATGGTATGAGGGCGAGGGCCGATGTCAGGGCGGTCATGATAATCGGATTCATGCGCTCGAGCGAGCCTTGCAGGATGCTCTCGCGCAAACTGACCTGCCCGTTGGAGCGCAGATGATTATACTGCGTTATGAGCAGCATACCGTTACGGGTGGCGATGCCAAACAACGATATGAAGCCTATGATGGCAGGGATGCTCAGTTCGCCGCTGGTCACGGCTATTGCGAAGATGCCACCGATAAGTGCCAGCGGCAGGTTGAGCAGGATGGCGGCACTCTCCCGGGCATTGCGGAACTGCGAGTTGAGCAGCAGGAAGATGATGATGATGCTTACCACCGAGGCCAGCATGAGCGTGCGGCTGGCTGCCTGTTCGCTCTCAAACTGCCCACCATACTCTATGTGGTAGCCCTCGGGCAGCGTTATCTCGCTGTCTATGCGCCGTTGGATGTCCTCCACCACGCTGCCCAAGTCGCGCCCGCTACAGTTGGCACTGATGACGATTTTACGCTTGACGTTCTCCCGGTTGATGGTGTTCGGGCCCATCGCCGACGTTACCTCAGCCACGTCGGTCAGCGGTATCTTGCGACCGTCCTTCGTGTCAATCAGCAGGTTGCGTATGTCCTCCATCGTGTTGCGGCTCTTGGCATCGGCACGCACGATGAGGTTAAAGCTCTTGCCACCCTCATTCACCAGCGACACCGCCTCGCCAGCCATGTTGACAGCCACAAACTCGTTGAACTCAGGCACGGAGATGCCCTGCCGTTGCAGCATCTCGCGGTTGGGCACTATCTTCAGTTCCGGGCACTCTATCTGCTGCTCCACGTTGAGGTCGGCAATGCCCGGCACATCGTCAATGGCACTCTTTATCCGATTGCCGATGGTGAACATCCTGTTCAGGTTGTCGCCAAACAGCTTGATGGCTATGTTGGCCTGCGTACCGCTCAGCATGGCATCGATGCGATGGCTGATGGGCTGTCCTATCTCAATGTTGGCACCGACTATGACCGACAGCTTCTCGCGTATTTCGGCAAGCAGTTCCTCGTGCGAGCGACCGTCAAGCTCGAAAGGTGCCTCTATCTCTGACACGTTCACGCCAAGGGCGTGCTCGTCCAACTCGGCACGGCCCGTCTTGCGCGCCACGGTCTTTATCTCGGGGACGGACATCAGCAGCTGTTCGGCCTGCCGTCCTATCTTGTCCGACTCCTCCAATGACACGCCGGGCAGCGTGCTGACATTGATGGTGAACGAACCTTCGTTGAACGGTGGCAGGAAGCTGTGGCCGAAGGTGAAGAAGGTCGCTATGGCACCGACCAGCAGCACCGCCGTGGCACCAATGACCTTGCGCTTGTTGTCGAGCACAAGGAGCAGTGCCCTGCCGTAGTGGCGCTTCAGGAAGCGCACCACTCGCGACTCGCCCTTCTCCTGTTGCCTTACCCCCACGAGCAGGTAGCTGCACAGCACGGGCGTAAGCGTCAGGGCTACGACGGTGGAGGCAAACAAGGCGACAATGAACGCTACGCCCAGCGGTATCAGCATCTTGCCCTCCATGCCACTGAGGAAGAACAGCGGCAAAAAGCTGGCCACGATGATGAGCGTCGAGTTCAGAATGGGCATACGCACCTCGCGCGAAGCCTCGTATATAATGGCGAGGGGACTCTCGTCGCCGCTCTCCTTGTCGTGCAGCCTGCGCCATACGTTCTCCACGTCAACGATGGCATCGTCGACCAGCGAACCGATGGCGATGGCCATACCGCCCAAGGTCATGGTGTTGATGCTCACCCCCAGCCACTTCAGCACAACGAGCGTCACCAGCAGGCTGAGCGGCATGGTCACGAGGGAGATAACCGTGGTGCGGGCGTTGGCAAGGAATATCGCCAGCACGATGACCACGAACAGCGCACCCTCGAGCAACGAACTGCTCACGTTGTTAATGCTGCTCTCGATGAAGCGTGACTGGCGGAACGCATCGGTAGAAAGCTCGATGTCCTCGGGCAGGTTCTTCTTCAAGTCCTCCAGCGCGTCCTCAAGCTCCTTGGTCAGCTGCATCGTGTTCGTGTCGGGCTGCTTGGTGACGGTCAGCAACACCGCCGGGCGACCGTTGGCCGAAGCCGTGCCCAGCCGTGGCTCCTGCGCCCCAATGCGCACCTCGGCAATGTCCGACAGCGATATGGGCGAGCCGTCGGCCATCTTGACCACCGAGCGGGCGAGCTTGGCCGTGTCGTCGGTCGACACCACACCGCGCACAATGTATTCGTTGCCGTACTGGTTCATTACGCCACCGTTGATGTTGCTGTTCATGCCACGGGTGGCATCGAGCACCTCCTGCAGGGTGACCCCGTAGTGCTTCATCTTGCCGGGGTCAAAAAGCACCTGAAACTCCTTGATGTCGCCACCGAGCACCGACACTTGCGCCACACCGCCCGTAGACAACAGGCGTGGGCGTACCGTCCAGTCGGCAAGGGTGCGCAGGTCGAGCATCGAGGTCTTGTCGGAGGTCATGCTCACTATCAGCAGTTCGCCGAGTATGGACGACTGCGGGCCGATGGTCGGCTTGCCGATGTTGGCAGGCAGTTCCTCGTTGATGGTCGACAGCTTTTCCGACACTATCTGTCGGGCTATGTAGATGTCGGTGCCCCAGTCAAACTCGACCCACACCACGGAGAAACCCATCGTGGACGACGAGCGCACACGGTGCACGCCCGCAGAGCCGTTGACGGCGGTCTCGATAGGGAACGTTACGAGTTGCTCCACCTCCTCCGCTGCCATGCCGTTGGCCTCGGTCATGATAACCACCGTGGGGGCGTTGAGGTCGGGGAACACGTCAACCTCGGCATTCCGTGCCGTAAACAGGCCGACGGCAACAAGCAGCAGCGACACCAGCAGGATGATGAGGCGGTTGCTTAACGAGAAGCGTATGATTCTGTCTAACATATCGTCATCAATGATTATGGTTATGGGCGGGTATGGCGTTGCTTGCAGCAGCCAGCTTCACGTTGATGGCTCCCTTCGTCACCACGCTCTCGCCTCCTTTTAGGCCGTCCGTAATCTCAGTGTATTCGCCGTCGGTGGCACCCAGCCGCACCTCTTGCTTGTGATAGGTGTGGCCACCCTCGTGCAGATAGACGTAGTACACGCCCTGCTCCTCCGTCAGTGCCGACGTGGGCACGCTGACCACATCGCTGCGCTCGCCCACTATCAGGAACACCTCGGCATAAGAGCCGGGCATGATGTCGCCACGGTTGTCAAGCTGGAACGTGACGGGGACGTAGGACGACGTGCTGACCGCCGACTTGCCCGACGACATCAGCTTGCCGTTGACGCTGCTCAGGTCAATCACCGCATCGCTGTACTGCGTGCGAAACTTGGCTGAGGTTATCTTGCTCAGCATAGAATAGTGGCGCATGGGCACCTCGGCACGCAAATAGAAGTGCTGGTTCTTGGTCACCACCATCAGCGGTGCGCCCATCTCCACATAGTCGCCGTCTTTTACCATGCAGGCTTTCATGTAGCCCGACACGGGCGACACGATGGCAACGCCCTTGGCCGAGATGTTCTTGCTGACGGCCTCGTAAGCCAGACGAGCGGTCTCGTACTCGGCCTGTATGGCTGCAAAGTCTTTCTCGCTGACTATCTTTTCCTTGACCAACGGCAGGCTGCGGTCGTACTCGCGCTTGGCGGCCAGATAGTCGATGCGGGCACGCCGGGCTGGGTCGCCGTCCTGCAACTTGTCGGAGCTGATATAGTAGATGACGGTGCCGCGCCCTATTTCCATGCCCTCGCTGGTGTGCCGTGCATGGCTCACCACTCCACTGACCGTTGCCACGATGGTGGTCTCGTCGCACGAGGCAGCCAGCAGGCTTCCACCCGTCTGTATCACATCCTGAAAAGCCCCGCGCCTGACGGTACTGGTCTCCACGCCAGCGGCCTTAGCCTTCTCCGGCTCCAGTATGATGTCGTCGGGCGAATGCTTGTGACCGCTCTCCGCCGCTATCTCCTCGGCCTCGTGCTCATCCTCGTGAGCGTGGCCTCCCTTGCACGCACATAGTGCTGCCACCATTGCCAAGGGCAGCAGGCTATAGCGGCAGCGCATTGAAAAGAAATGTTGTTTGTTTGCCATATCTATTACAAGTTATATATTTTCACGTTGCAAAGATACGAAAAAAGAACTGCAACCCAGTTGCAATAATATTATGAGTTTTGGTGTCGTGGGGAAAGAACGGTTCTTTCCGCCCGAAGGAGCCGTTCTTTCCATGAGTAAGAGCCGTTCTTTCCCGGGGCAAGAACGGCTCTTACTCGCCAACAGCGGCGAGCAGGCCACCTTTGACGGTGATTTTGTGTTCAGATGTAATACTCGGCGGAATCGATAAGGCCGGCACGCAGGGCATACTTGGTGGCCTCGTGGACGGTGTTGACACCCAGTTTGCGGAAGATGTTCTTGCGATGGGTGTTGACGGTGTGGAAGCTGGAGAACCGCTTCTCGGCTATCTCGCGGGTGGTCAGCCCCAAGGCGATGTCCTTCAGGATTTCCGTTTCCGTAGGGGTCAGCCTGACCTCCTCTTCCACCCTGCTCGGCTGGGGGGCCAGCAGCAGTTCGGCCATGCGCTGACAGATGTAGCGCTGATGGCGGCCAGCATACTGCAGGCAGTCGCGTATCTCCTGCATCGGCGACTCCTTTAGCAGAATGCTGAAGCACGGACTGACGGCAATGACGCGGCGCACGAAGTCGGCAGAAAGGTCGACGCTGAACAACACCCACTGGGCACGGGGGAAACGCTGGTGCAGGATTTCCAGCTCGTCAACGTCGTTGATGTCGAAAAGCGTGTAGTCAAGCACCACGACCGCATCGGCGTGCCGTTTCAGCTGTTCGATAAGCTCGGTCTTGTCGTCAGCCTGTCGGTACTCCACTTCGCCAAGGCTCTGGCAGTAGTAGAGCATACCCGCCCGTGTGATGTCCTGCCTGTCGGCCAGTATTAGGTGATAGTCCATAAACGCAAATATGTGTAATCTTGCAGGGCGCAAAATTACACATATTTGATGAAAAACACGCAGAAAAGTGTCACTTTTTAAGTTTCAGCCCACTCGTGTGGATGTCGCCAGAGCCTCGGGTGTAGCTGTTGAGACTGAGGGCGTCGCCCTGCAGCGTGATGTCGCCCGAGCCTAACAGGCGGCAGTCGACGGTACCGCAGTTGGCCAGCCCCAGCTTGATGTCGCCCGAGCCCTTCAGCTCCACCTTTGTCTGCTTCACCTGATGCTCGTTGATTTTCACATCGCCCGAGCCCACCAGCTCGATGCTGGAGGAGAGGGCCACCACCTTCTTGATGTCTAAGTCGCCACTGCCCACTACGGAGCTTGTGATTCTGTCGCAGATGATGTCCTTCAGCTCAATATCGCCCGAGCCTTTCAGCACGACGTTGAGGTTGTCGGTATCCAGCCGGCTGTTGCACTCGAAGTCACCACTGCCCAGCAGCTCAATGCCGATAAGGTCGGGCGAAGTGACGTAGACCACCACTTCGTCGCCCTTGTTGCCGAAGTTAAACATCCACTTTGAGGTGTTCTTAACACTGACCGTCAGTCGGTTGCCCTCCACCCGGGTGATGACATCCTTAATGATGTCCTTCGGGGCTTTTACCTCGACACTCACCTTGCTGCCCTGTGTGTACTTGATTGTGGGCGAGCCTTGCAGCAAGATGCGCTCGAAGCGGGCAACCTGACGACGTTCCGTTACTTTTTGGCCGTTGCCTGCAAACAATTGCAAGCTAACGGCCATCACCAATAATGTAAATACTAACTTTTTCATAATTCCTGTTTTTTAGTTGTTTCTATCCGTTAGACGGAAACGACAGGGAAAAAGTTGCAAGGGAATTGCTTTTTTTTGTTTTTGAATTAGCCAACGGGTAATTCTGCCCAGAAAAGCGAGCCTTCGCCCAGCGTTGACTGCACGCCGACCTTGCCCCCAAGGCTCTGGGCTATGCTGCGGCAGATGCTCAGTCCCAAGCCGGTGCCGGGCACAAACTCGTCGACCTTGACGAAACGCTCGAAAAGGCGGTCGTCACAGCAGTCGGCAGGAATGCCCTTGCCCGTATCGCGCACCCAGACGCGCAAGAGCTGTCCCTGCACGTCGCAGCCCAGCGTGATTTCGCCATCGGTCGTGAACTTGACCGCATTGTCGACATACTGGTTCAATATCTCCAGCAGACGGTCTCTGTCGGTATAAAGTTCCTGCACTTCGTCAGCCACCTGTGTTTTCATTTGTATGCGGGCAGCATCCACCCTGCTGGCATGGCGGGTGACAGCCTCCTCTAACAATGGCTTTATTTCAAAGTGCGTCTTCTTGACGGCCTCGCCACCCACCTCCAGTTTCGATATGTGTACGATATTGTCAATCAACCGCAGCAGGTGGGCGTTGTTCTGCTTGATTAGGCCAATCAGCTGCTCGCGCTCCTCCTCGCTCGAAACCATCGGCAGCACGTCGCTAAAGCCCACAATGGCATTGAGCGGGGTGCGTATCTCGTGACTGATATTGGCAAGGAATGCTGACTTCAGGCGGTCGCTCTCTTCAGCCTGGTTACGAGCGTCTATCAGCGCCTGCTCAATCTCTTTCTGCTTGTCTATCCGCAAGGACGTGCCGACAATGGTCAGAGGCTTGCCCGCCATGTCGCGCTTATCCACCGTGGCATACGTCTCTCCCCAGTAGGTATGGTCGCCGTGGGGTGCCTTCATTTCATATTGCTCGTGAAACTCCTCTATCCGCCCTTCGGCCAGTTCCCGCATTTCCCGTTTGACTTTGTCGGCATAGGCAGGAACCAGCAGCGCACCAACCTTGTTGAAGTTAATACCCGACGGGAACACAACCATGTCGGTCGCATCACGATAGTCGCTGTCGTAAGTCACGGTCCACGTGGGGACGTCTAATCGCCAAATACACAGCTTCATGACCTTCAACACCAGTTCATACTCTATCGTGTGGCGCTTTATCTTCTGCAGCTGGTCCAGCTCTGCCCGCAACTGGCGCGACTGCCGTTGCTGGACGTACAGCAAGGCGACAGCTGCTGCCACTACCAGCAGACCGACGACCCACGCCATAATGTCAAAGCGCACCAAGGCGCCCCAGTTAACAAGGAATATCATTATTACAATATATCTATTTTCGGTTAAAGTTTACTTTCTGGGCAAAGTTACGCAAAAGATTTGGATTAGCAAAAATAAATCCGTATTTATTTTGTGTTTTGATTGGTTTACACTAACTTTGCACCATATTTTATACACACAACATTAATGGCACAACAATTTGAAATCATCGCCAAGACATTTGTGGGACTGGAGCCCGTCTTAGCGAAAGAACTAACGCAACTGGGCGCAAACGACGTACAGACAGGACGCCGAATGGTTTCATTTACTGGCGACAAGGAGCTTTTATACCGCGCCAACTTCCAGCTGCATACCGCAATCCGTATTCTTAAGCCTATTAAACACTTCCGGGCATTGTCTGCCGACGATGTCTACGAAGGTGTTAAGGACATTGACTGGACGGAGTATCTTAGTTTAGACAAGACGTTTGCAGTGGATGCTGTTGTCTTCTCGGAAGAGTTCCGCCACTCTAAATTCGTGGCCTATAAGGTAAAGGATGCCATCGTAGACCAGTTTCGCGAGAAGACGGGCAACCGACCGAACATCAGCGTAGCCAACCCTGACATACGGCTGAACATTCACATCGCCGAGGACCAGTGTACGTTGTCGCTCGACTCCAGTGGTGAGAGCCTGCACCGCCGTGGCTATCGGCAGGAGTCGGTAGAGGCTCCGCTGAACGAGGTACTGGCAGCGGGCATGATTCTTATGACGGGCTGGAAAGGCGACACCGACTTCATCGACCCGATGTGTGGCAGCGGCACACTGCTGATTGAGGCAGCTCTTATTGCCCGCAACATGGCACCGGGCTTGTTCCGTAAAGAGTTTGCCTTCGAGAAATGGGCCGACTTCGATGCCGACTTGTTTGACAAGATATACAACGACGATTCGCAGGAACGGGAGTTCCACCACCATATCTACGGCTACGACATCGACATGAAGGCCGTTAACACGGCTCGCCTCAACGCGAAGGCTGCCGGACTGACCAGCGACATCACCGTGGAAGAGCGCGACTTCAAGGAATTTACGCAGCCCAAGGAAAAGAGCATCATCGTGACCAACCCGCCCTATGGCGAGCGTATTTCAACGCCTGACCTGCTGGGTACCTATAAAATGATTGGCGAGCGACTGAAGCACCAGTTCATGGACAACGAGGCGTGGGTGCTCAGCTATCGCGAAGAGTGCTTCGACCAGATAGGCCTGAAGCCCAGCATTAAGATTCCCGTCTACAATGGTAGCTTGGAATGTGAGTTCCGCAAATACCAGATATTCACGGGCAAGATGAAGGACTTCCGCTCGGAAGGCGGTGTCGTGAAGACCGAGGAGGAGAAGCGGCAGATGGCCGAAAAGCGCCGTTTCAAGCAGAACCGCGAATTTAAGAAGCGGCTGGACGAGCAGGAGGAGAACGCCGAAGCAGACATTCGGTCGTTCAGGTTCCGCTCACTGGAACGGAAAGAGACACGAGAGTTTAGGAAACCTGAAAAGGCTGGGGATAGCAGAAAGCCCAGAAGATTCGGAGATTCCAAAGACACTAAAGACTTCAAGAACCGAGGCGGCCACGAGCGTTTCGACCGCAGCAGGGGCAAGAAACCCTATAAGAACAACCGCGACTTCGGTAAAAAGAACAGGAGGTTCCATGATGATGAGAAAGATTAAGAAGCTGTTTATCGGCCTGACCGTCCTAACGCTGTCCCTACCCATGAGTGCGCAAGACAAGCTTTTCACGCTGGAAGACCTAAACTTCGGTGGAACCAACTACCGCAATATGCAGCCCCAGAATATGTGGCTGACGTGGTGGGGTGACCAACTGATGTATCAGGATGCCGAGGAGGGTGGACTGGTAGATGCCAAAGGCAACAGAAAGACGCTCTTTACCCTCAGCAATTTGGGCACCAACTGGCATTCGGCCTTCTCGGCCCGCTATCCTTACGCCCAGCAGCCACTGGTATATCTGAGCAACAAGAAAGAACGCATCCTCTATGACTGGCAGGCCAAGAAGGTGGTATGGAAGCAGAGCTGCCAAGGCGAGCAGTTCAGCGACTGGAACCCTGTATCAAGAGCCGTGGCCTACGTCAAGGGCGACCAGCTCTATGTACGCGATGCCGAAGGGCAGGAGCACCAGCTGAGCACGGACGGCAGTCGCGAAATAGTGTATGGTCAGAGCGTACACCGCAACGAGTTCGGCATCAGGAAGGGAACCTTCTGGAGCCCTGACGGTCAGCGGCTGGCTTTCTACCGCATGGACCAGTCGATGGTGACTGACTATCCGCAGGTTGACATCTTCCCCCGTGAGGCAACCTATGAGCCTGACAAATACCCAATGGCTGGCGAGACTTCGCACAAGGTGACGGTGGGCGTGTACGACCTAAAGACCGGGCAAACCTGTTACCTGCAAGCCGGCGACCCTACCGACCGCTACTTTACCAACATAGCATGGGCTCCCGACGGGAACACTGTCTATATGTTTGAGCTGAACCGCGACCAGAACGACTGCCGACTGGTGAGCTACAACGCCACGACAGGCGAGAAGACGGCAGAGCTTTACCGAGAGACAAGCGACAAGTACGTGGAGCCGCAGCACCCCATTGAGTTCCTGCCGTGGGACAGCGACAAGTTCATCCTGCAAAGTCAGCGTGACGGCTACAACCACCTATATATATATAATAAGGTAGGCAAGCTGGTGAAGCAACTGACCCAAGGAAAGTTCGTAGTACAGCAAGTGCTGGGGTTCAACAAGAAGCAGAAAAGCATTATCATCACCTCGAATGAGGCCAGCCCCATCCAGCACAACACCTACGCCGTAGACACCAAGACGGGCAAACGTACCTTGTTGGATAACGGTCGAGGCTCTCACCAAGCCGTGCTGTCGGAGAGTGGCCAGCGGTTCTATGACAAATACACGGAGCCTGACGTACCCCGCAACATCGACGTGGTAGATATTACGCGCCGCACGCCAACCACCACACACCTGCTGCAAGCCCCCGACCCTTGGAAAGGCTATGCACAGCCGACGTTTGAGTGTGGCACCATCAAGGCCGCCGACGGGGTGACAGACCTGTACTACCGTATGGTGAAGCCGCACGACTTCGACCCTGCCAAGAAATATCCCACCGTGGTCTACGTCTATGGCGGGCCACACGCCCACAACGTGGAGGCGGCATGGCACTGGTACAGCCGCTCATGGGAGACCTATATGGCCCAGAAGGGCTACATCGTATTCATCATGGACAACCGAGGTTCAGAAAACCGCGGGCGCGACTTTGAACAAGCCACTTTCCGCCAGTTAGGACAGATAGAGATGCAGGACCAGATGAAGGGCGTAGACTACCTGCGCACCCTGCCCTACGTCGATATGCAGCGGCTGGGCGTTCACGGCTGGTCGTTTGGCGGCTTTATGACGATTTCGCTCATGCTTAACTACCCTGACGTGTTCAAGGTAGGCGTGGCAGGCGGGCCCGTGATTGACTGGAAATGGTACGAAATAATGTACGGCGAGCGCTACATGGACACGCCACAAAGCAACCCTGAGGGCTATGCCAAGACCTCGCTCATCAACAAGGCCAAGAACCTGAAAGGCAAACTGCAAATCATCACGGGCTACAACGACAACACCGTGGTGCCACAGCACTGTCTTTCCTTCCTCGATGCCTGCGTCAAGGCAGGTACGCAGCCAGACTTCTTCGCCTATCCCGGCGAAGAGCACAACATGAGGGGGCACGCCAGTGTCCACCTGCACGAGCGCATTACCCAGTACTTTGAGGATTACCTGAAATAACCATGAGAGAGGAACAAATACTCGTCTGCATCACAGGCCAGGACCGACCGGGACTGACCGCCTCGGTGATGGGCATATTAGCCAAGTACGATGCGCAGATACTCGACATCGGACAGGCAGACATCCACTCAACCCTCTCGCTGGGCATCCTGATTCGCATGGACGACATGAAGTCGGGGCTGGCCATGAAGGAACTACTGTTCAAGGCCACCGAGCTGGGTGTCAACATTGGGTTCTCGCCCATCAGCGACGACGAGTACGAGAACTGGGTGAACCACCAAGGCAAGAACCGCTACATACTGATGGTGCTGGGCCGCCAGTTGGAGGCTCGGCAGATAGAGGCCGCCACCCGCATCTTAGCCGACCAAGGACTGAACATCGACTCCATTCTGCGACTTACCGGGCGCAAGAGTATCGTCAACCCTGCCAAGCACGTCAGGGCCTGCATCCAGTTCTCGTTGCGTGGCGAGCCTACCAACCTGCAGGAGATGCAGTCGAAGCTGATGAAGCTGTCGCAGGAGATGGAGATAGACTTCTCGTTCCAGCGCGACAATATGTTCCGCAGGATGCGCCGCCTAATCTGCTTTGACATGGACTCAACGCTGATTCAGACGGAGTGTATTGACGAGCTAGCCGAGCGAAACGGCGTGGGCGACGAGGTGAGAGCTATCACTGAGAGAGCCATGCGTGGCGAGATTGACTTCAAGGAGAGCTTTACCCAAAGGGTGGCCCTGCTAAAAGGGCTCGACGTAAGCGTGATGCAGGACATTGCCGAACACCTGCCCATCACCGAGGGTGTTGACCGACTGATGAGCGTGCTGAAGACCTGCGGTTACAAGATAGCCATCCTTAGCGGTGGCTTTACCTACTTTGGGGAATACCTGCAACGCCGCTACGGTATCGACTACGTATATGCCAACGAACTGGAAATAGACGAGAACGGCAAGCTGACGGGTCGCTATGTGGGCGAGATTGTGGACGGCCAGCGCAAGGCAGAGCTGCTTAAGCTCATTGCACAGGTGGAGAAGGTGAATCTGGCGCAGACCATTGCCGTGGGCGACGGTGCCAACGACCTGCCCATGATTACGGAGGCCGGTCTGGGCATTGCCTTCCATGCCAAGCCCCGTGTCGTGGCCAATGCCCAGCAGAGCATCAACACCATCGGGCTGGACGGCGTGCTTTACTTCTTAGGATTCAAGGACTCCTACTTGGGAGAACAGGGAAAACTATAATTGAAAACAGAACATATAATCATTAAAGATGAAGATACTATTATTAGGCAGTGGCGGACGTGAGCACGCCTTAGCATGGAAGATTGCTCAGAGTGAGAAGTGTGAGAAACTGTATATTGCCCCGGGCAACGCCGGCACGGCCAATGCCGGCGAGAACGTAGCCATGAAGGCCGACGACTTTGAGGCCATCAAGGCTTTCTGCGTGGAGCAGCACGTTGACATGGTGGTGGTAGGCCCGGAAGACCCGCTGGTAAAGGGCATCTACGACAACATGAAGTCCGACGAGCGTACCAGCCAGATACCCGTCATCGGCCCGTCGAAGGCAGGCGCGGTGCTGGAGGGTTCCAAGGACTTTGCCAAAGCCTTTATGCAGCGCCATAACATCCCCACGGCCCGCTATGCCACCTTCGACGGTGAGCATCTGCAGGAGGGCTTAGACTACTTAGAGACGCTGGAGGCTCCCTACGTGCTCAAGGCCGATGGACTTTGCGCCGGCAAGGGCGTGCTGATACTGCCCACGCTCGACGAAGCCAAGAAGGAACTGAAGGAGATGCTGGGCGGTATGTTTGGCAACGCCTCCTCGCAGGTAGTCATCGAAGAGTTCCTGAGCGGTATCGAATGTTCCGTGTTTGTGCTGACCGACGGCGAGCACTATAAAATCCTGCCGGAGGCCAAGGACTACAAGCGCATTGGCGAGCACGACACGGGTCTGAACACGGGCGGCATGGGTTCGGTCACGCCTGTACCCTTTGCCACCAAGGAGTGGATGCAGAAGGTGGAAGACCGCATCATACGCCCCACCGTTGAGGGACTGAAAGCCGAAGGCATTGACTACAAGGGTTTCATCTTCTTCGGCCTTATCAACGTCAAGGGCGAACCGATGGTGATAGAGTACAACTGCCGCATGGGCGACCCGGAAACGGAGAGCGTCATGCTGCGCCTAAAGTCCGACATCGTTGACCTGTTCGAGGGCGTGGCAGAGGGCAACCTCGACCAACGCAGCATCGAGTTCGACGAGCGTGCCGCCGTCTGCGTCATGCTGGTGTCGGGCGGCTATCCGCAGGAGTACAAGAAAGGCTATCCCATCAGCGGCATTGAGAACGTAGAGGGCAGCATCGTGTTCCACAGCGGAACGGCCCTGAAGGACGGTCAGGTGGTTACCAGCGGAGGCCGCGTCATAGCCGTGTCGTCATACGGCAAGGACAAGGCCGAGGCACTCCAGAAGTCGTTTGAGGAAGCCCAGAAGATACAGTTCACCGACAAGTATTTCCGTCGCGACATTGGTGCAGACCTGTAAATGAAGAAGCTGGCACAAAACAAGATAGCCGAAAGCACCCTGACGCTGCCTTTCGTCACCCTGTATGCCGCAGGGATATGGCTGGCGCGTGGGCTTGTGCAGGCCGAATGGTGGTTTCAGGTGGCGTGCTTTGCCGCCACCGCGTTCCTGATGGCACAGCTTAACACCAAGCATTCGCTCATCCGCATCTACTCGCGCTTGGTGAGTTGCACGTTCATGGTGCTCATGTGTTGTGCCAGCTTCCTCCTACCCTCCGCTGACGGAGCCGTGACCAGCCTGTTCTTAGTCCTGACATACTACCTGCTGTTCATGGGTTATCAGGACAACACGAAGGTAGGAGTTGCCTACTACGCATTCCTGTCGATGGGCATGGCCAGCATGGGCTACGTACACGTTCTTTATCTGGTGCCCCTGCTGTGGCTGTTCATGCGAACCCACCTTGCCATGCTGTCGTGGCGCACGTGGGGAGCCTCTATTCTCGGACTGCTGACCCCCTATTGGTTTACGGGCTACTGGTTTGCCCAGCAACACGAGTTAGGCTCATTCTTCAACCATTTCAGGCCGCTGGCCGACTTCCAGCTCCCGCTTAACTTCTCGGCCATGACCGAAGGCCACTTGGCCGTGCTGGCACTGGTGGCCGTGCTCATAGTGATTGGCACCATCCACACGCTGCGCAAGGGCTACCACGATGGCGTGCGCACACGCACCTTCTATGCCATCTTCATCTGGACCAATCTGGCGGCTTTCGTGCTCCTTGCCCTGCAGCCTCAGCACTGCGACCTGCTGCTGCGCGTCATTATCATCAACACCGCCCCGTTGACAGCCCACTTCTTCGCACTCACTTCCACCAAGCTCACCAACGTGGCATTCTTTGCACTGATAGCCGTCGCCCTCCTGCTGACGGCATATAACCTATGACTTACATCATCTCTCTTCTAATCAGCTACGGCTACTGGGGAATGCTGGTCACCGCCTTCATTGCCGGTTCGTTCTTTCCGTTCTCCAGCGAGGCCGTCATGACGGGACTGCTGGCTGCGGGGCTCGACCCGTGGGGGCTGATTGTCTACGGCACCGTGGGTAACGTGGCTGGCGGTATGTTCAACTACTTCGTGGGGCGCATGGGCCGACTGGAGTGGATTGAGCGCTATCTGCACGTCAAGCAGAAAGACCTCGACCGCGCCACCCAATTCATGGCTGGACGTGGTGCATGGATGGGCTTCTTTGCCTTCCTGCCCATTTTGGGCAGTGCCATCACCATCGTGCTGGGGCTGATGCGCGCCAACATCCCCATCTCGCTCACCAGTATCGCCATTGGCAAATTCCTGCGCTACGTGCTGCTTATCTATGGAGCCAGCCTGTTCTTTTAGTGTACGAACCGTTCCCTCTCGTGGAAAGAGCCGTTCTTTCCCGGGGTAAGACCCGTTCTTTCCAACGGTAAGAGCCGTTCTTTCCAACCCAAACATAAGATGCAAATGAAAAAGAAAGCAATCATCATTATCGTATTACAGCTTTTCCTCACCGGGAAAATCTGCGCCCAGCAGTTTAACGACGACTTCGAGAACCGCACACTGAGGCTCGATTACGTGTTTGCGGGCAGTAGCAATCAGCAAGACGTGTATTTCACTCAGGCCTACGTCACCCCACAGTGGGCTGGTCGCAAAAGCCGACTGACGGAGGTGCCGCTTCGTGGTAACGGCCAGCTTGCCGTCAAAGACCATGCAACGGGGCGGTTGCTCTATGTTCACACCTTCTCCACACTGTTTCAGGAGTGGGTAGCTGAGGAAGAGGCTACGCGCGTAAAACGAGCCTTTGAGACAAGCTATAACGTGCCGATGCCCCGTCGGACAGTTGACATCACCGTAACGCTGACCGACTTTCACAACCGCGTGCTGGCCGAACTCACCCATACCGTCGACCCCACTGACATCCTGATTCGCCCCATCGGCGACAATGGCATACCCCATCGCTACATCTGGAAGGCCGACGGCGAGCCCGACCTGACCAGTCGCATCGACCTTGCCATCGTGGCCGAGGGATATACCGAGGAGCAGATGGACAAGTTCTATGCAGACTGCCAGCGCGTTGTCGATGCGCTTTTTGCCCACGAGCCCTTCACGTCACTAAAAGACCGTTTCAACGTGGTAGCCGTGGCCAGCCCCTCACTCGACTCAGGGCCCAGCATCCCCCACAAGCAGCGTTGGAGCCGTACCGCCGTAGGCACCCACTACGACACGTTCTACAGCAACCGCTACCTGATGTCCCAAGAGATTCATCGCCTCTACGACGTACTCTCCGGCGTACCCTTTGAGCACATCATCGTACTGACCAACAGCGACACCTATGGCGGCGGTGGCATCTACAACCAACTGCTGGTCACCACCAGCGACCATCCCACGTTCAGCCAAGTGCTCGTCCACGAGTTTGGCCACTCCTATGCCGGCTTGGGCGACGAGTACTTCTATGACGACGGCTACCAGACCATCTACCCAGCCGACACAGAACCGTGGGAGCCCAACCTCACCACCCTTGTCGACTTCCCAAGCAAGTGGGCCGACATGGTGCCGTCATCCGTCCCCATTCCCACGCCCTCCGTTCCCGTCCCCGACTACCGCCACCTGAAGAACGACAAGGAGCGCAAACAACTGAACGAAGCAACCAAGCGCATAGGTGTCTTCGAAGGCGGCGGCTACCAGTCCAAAGGTGTCTACCGCCCCGCCCAAGAGTGTCGCATGAAAATCAACGAGGTAGAAGACTTCTGCCCCGTATGCCAGCGTGCCATCACCCGCATCACCGACTTCTACACCAGCCGGTAAATTCCCCCACCCCTCCCTATTCAAAATATCCGAACTAAGAGCCGCATTTCCCCCAACGCAAATCCGTTGAATTTACAGGAAATAGCTATCCCCTCCCTCTCCAGTATCTCCTTGGGGTTGCTCCAGTATCTCTTTCGACATTAAACAGTATCTGTTTACTGGGGTAAACAGATACTAAAGCACCTCGAAACAGATACTCGAGCAACCCCAAATAGATACTGGAGGAAAGAAAGTAGCACTTTAAACTTTGATAAGTACCACTTTTCACTTCGATTACCTGCACTTCTTAGTGCGAAAAGTACGCTCAATCTATCAGCACTAAATAATATCATTTGAATATACATTTTCTATTCCCACATCAAACTATAATAGCTTCTGCACAATAAACGTTTGCGTTTTTTAACAGAAGGGGGCAAAGAATTTTCAATCTTTCAATCCTCAATATTCAACGTTTTTCGTACCTTTGCATTCAAAACTGACAAATTTCACAAATTACAAAATTCGAATTTGTTGGGCATTGATATTAAAAGACTAATTTGGAACAATAATTCAAAGTATATGAATTGGAAAACATTCCGTTTTATAGATTTGTTTGCTGGTATTGGAGGGATTCGTCTTGGGTTTGAATCAGCAGGGGGACATTGTGTGTTCTCTTCTGAGTTTGACGAGAATGCTTGTAGAACATACGAGGCTAACTTTGGGGAGCACCCTGCTGGTGACATAACAAAGATTGAGGCTAAGGATATACCAGACTTTGATATTTTACTTGGTGGTTTTCCTTGTCAAGCTTTCTCTATTATTGGGAAAAAAGAAGGATTTGAGAATGAAACATGTGGCACTCTGTTCTTTGAAATAGAAAGAATTCTTAAAGAAAAGATGCCTAAAGCATTTATGTTAGAAAATGTACGGAATTTAACCGCACACGATGGAGGAAAAACATTTAAAATAATTCAAAATCACTTGGAAGCATTGGGTTATACTGTTTATGCTAAGGTTCTTAATGCATTGGATTATGGTGTTCCTCAGAAAAGAGAAAGAATCATTATCGTTGGATTCAAAGATAATGTGTTGTTTACATTCCCTGACCCTATTCCACCTTCAAAGAGGAAAAAACTTGTTGATATTTTGGAAACAGAGGTTTCTGATAAATATTATGTTAAAGATACTATTAGGGAATCAAGGCTCATGCGCCTCAAAAACCCTACATATCCTAAGCCGTATATATCCCATGAAAATATGGCTGGCAGTATAACACCTCATCCATATTCGTCCTGTCTAAGAGCTGGTGCTTCTGCAAATTATATTCTTATAAATGACGAGCGAAGACCGACCGAGCGTGAGATGTTAAGACTGCAAGGTTTCCCTGATAGTTTTAAGATTGTAGGTTCGTATGGGCATATTAAGCACCAAACAGGAAATTCCGTTGCAGTGCCAGTTATTGCCGCGGTGGCAAAACAAATGATTTCAACTTTAAAACAATACGAAGCAAGTACATTATCATGATTACAATAGAGATTGCCAAAGAAGCGTTAGATACAATCATAAAAAAAGGGCGGGTACATTTATATAAGCCTATTCAAATAGCAGAGATTTTATATAGGAATAGAGTCTATAAAGACATAGATTTATCCAATCTTGAAGATTATAGAACTCAAAGTAAGAAATGGCGTGATGAGGTTACCATACCATTAGTGGGACGAAAATGTTCAAGTACGGCGCGGTTCCAAGATGATTTATTCAATGACAATGCGATTCCGCCTTCTGTCCTTGTAGTTCTAGGCGATGAAAACCGCAGGACAAAAGGTGCTGTTGAGGCATATATATACAATCAATTTACCAATAAGCATGGGCAGTTAAAATCGGCTTTGGATTATTGTCTTAATGCTACGACACAATCATTTCAAGTGCAGCAATTTATTGATTCTTTTTGGCAAGAACCAGGATTGAGGAGGAGCCTTGATAAGGTATATGAAATAATTGTATATTCTTTGTTTTCAACTTTGGTTGAGGCAATGAAACTTGAAATTACGATTACTATTAAGGAGGAAAGCTATTCGCTGATAAAAGAATTTGAAGATTTCTCCCGTAAAGTCATGTGCTTAGACAGTTCAACACCGCAGTTTATGCAAGACGCAAAAGTTTATAGAGTTGGTGTTACGAATGCTGCTGACAGAGGACTGGATATGTATTCTAACTGGGGGCCAGCTATCCAAATTAAGCACTTAAGTTTGGATGTTTCTTTGGCAGAAGGTATTGTAAACAGCGTTTCAAGTGACAAAATTGTCATTGTATGTAAAGATGCGGAAAAAGATGTCATTGTTTCTTTGTTATCTCAAATCGGTTGGAGGAGTCATATTCAGAGTGTTGTAACGGAAAATGATTTAATAAACTGGTATGAGAAAGCACTCCGAGGAAAATATTCAGGGCAATTAGGCGATAAGTTACTATACTGTTTAGCTCAAGAAATTGCAGAAGAATTTCCGTCTGTTGATAGCATTCCTGACATCATAAAGAATCGTCACTACGAAAAAATTAAAGACCCAAAGTGGAATAAATGATTAATCACAAGGAAATAACCATATATCAACCGTACATGGAAACATTAATCATATTAGGAAATGGCTTTGATTTGGATTTAGGCTGGAAAACATCATATAAAGATTTCTTTCAAGCTAAACAAAATAAATTTTATCAACTCTCTGAACTATCATACATACAGAATATGATAGAGGATGAGCATTGGTACAATTTAGAGGGCTATTTGCGACAATGTATTGTACAAGTCAAACCAAATGATATTAAGAATTTAAATACATTTTGGCTAATATGCAGTAATTTTATGTTGGATTATTTCACACACAACGCATCTAAATTCAAAACCAATTTTCAAAGTTGCGCTTATCATTTTATGAAATCAATAAGAAATTCCGTTGTATATACCTTCAACTACACAAACCCGTTCAAAGAAGTAGGAATAGAAGAACCTGAAATTCATTTTATTCATGGGAAACTAAATGGTGCTTTAAACGGCTCTCTACTAAAATTAGGTGTTGACACTGGAGTTATTAAAGAGAATAAGCTATCAAATGTTTCTTCCTTGCAACCACTATTAAAGGCTTATTCAAATTCAGAGAAAGATAATTTCGTCGACAAGCTCAAAACATCAGATATAATAATAATTTATGGTCACTCTCTTTCAATAAC